>JBKPCC010000127.1:0-12503 GCA_046727215.1 Acidobacteriota bacterium | reverse complement strand
ACGTTACGCTGGTTGCTGCCGTTGGAGACATGAACAACGGAAACAGTCCCATTAGATTCGACACCAGAATCAATACCCCAAAGGTCATTACCACTGGAAAGTATTTCAAACCTTGCGGACCAATGATGTCGACTATCATGTCTCGGATTGCTAGTACACTCAATTCCAATGTCTGCTGACTGTGACTCGGGTCTTCCTCGGAAAGCTTTCCTTTGAAGATCCAGATGAGCAGGACACTCAATATGCATGCGATCACGAACATCACCGTATACCAGGGAATCGCACTCTCCGGAGTGTATGGACCAAACACCGCGTCAGGCGTCGTGCCAAATCTTGCAAAGAATTTGGTCCAAAGCGGGTACGTATATTTCATCTCGAAATCATACGCCCATGGACCAAAGTAATGGTTGACAAGCTGAACAATTATTGGCGTATGGTGGCCGCCATGTTCGGCCGCCTGTTCGCCGTGTTCTGCGGCCGCCTCCGAAGCTTCCTGCAACCAGAGCATCAATTGATTCCCTCTCGATGGGTAATGATGAAATACGATTCTCGAAACGCCTCAGCAAACAACGCGACTACAAAGCTGGAAAGTCCGATAATGGTAGCCGCTAATGAAATGAGATTTAGCTTGTAGCCTGTAGCGACAACCACAGCTATTAAGAAATATCGCAACACGTATTGTGCGATTCGAATTTTTGGTCTGAATCCTTCCTGCGCTTTGCTGAAAGCGGCTGCGATTGAGTTCCCCATCCAATAAAAATTCAGCAGCGACAGAGCACCACCGACAAACAGTCCGGCGGTCACTTTCGCGTTGGCGAGAAACAGACTAGCCAGCATAGCCACCAAAGTAGACGTGATCATCACACGCCCAACTCTACGTCTGAGGGACGCACCAGAGTTGTCGAAATCGGGCGCGGAGGACCCGCTGAGCGGTTCAGTATGCATTAGCAAAGCTGGCGATTTTAACTGTGACGTTAGATATTTGTCGAGTCGGGGATCCTATGGACACGGGTACAAATACCAGACCCACAGACTACACAGATTAGGCCGATTAAAAGCATTAGGTAGTAGGAACAGGAGGCAGTTCTGAGTTCTGACTGCTGCCTCTCTGCTTTCTGCCTTCTCCCTTCAGCTTCTGCTTAATCGGTGTAATCGGTGTAATCTGTGGATAAGGTTTTAGTAGGTCTTTGAACTCAACCGCACGAATTGGATGAACCCCATAATTGCGCCCAGAACCAGACCGCCGGCGAGCAGCCAGGGAGCAGTGCCGAACCAGCGATCAAGCGCCCAGCCAATTCCGCAAAACACAACTACCGATGCAAACAACGATACGGCTGCCGCGTAAGCAAGCCCGCTTTTTTGATTAGTTTCCTGGTCTTCACGGTTGGCCATATAACCTACCACGTTGCGCGCTTGAAATAGTTCTTTGGTACCTCGTAAAGCAGTGCACGCCTCGAATGTCTTAGTGAGTCATGAATAAAACAGACGTGCGTGCACCAACACGCTTTGCCGCCATCGATTGCATCCAATTCGACCTGTCGTTCTTTAGCAGACCACAACGCATTAAAGTCATAGTCGTATTCCGCGAGACTCGCGAATTTCTCTCGCAACTCGCAGGCACGCACATCGCCGTTGTAGTCAACGACTACTGTCGTTTCTCCCGCTGTGCACGGAAACGGCCAGGCAGTCGACGTTTGGAAGTTTGCATGTTGTGTTCGGTAATGAGTGTTGATTGTGCCGACGTATGCCACATTCTTTACAAAGCGTTTAGCGGCATCATCTTCCGCAAACATTCGATCACCGTAACGTTTGGTGAGCTGAGCAGCTTGAGAGTAAAGCGACGGCAGAATGGAAGGTGGAACCAGCTTGATTTCTTCACCAACTAACGGATCTCCCCTAACGACATTGAAATAATGCCCGTCCAGGCTGAATTCTTTCCACATAAAGTCGGCGAGCTTTTCAATTTCTGTGTAGTTCTCAGCGCAGACTACGGTGTTTACATTCAACCTTAGCCGTTCCTTGTACTTACTTTTTAACGGGTAGATCGCACGGATGCATTCAAGGCTCTTTTCCCAATGACCCGGCACGCCACGAATTTCATCGTGAGTCTTGCCGTAACCGTCAAGTGCGATGTTCAAATAAAGATCTATACCGTTGTTGCTGTCCAATGCACGATCCACGATTTCGAAGACTCGCGATTTAATTAGTCCATTTGTAGGAATAATAATTCGCCTGACTCCGTTTTTTTGGACAAATAGATTGATGATCTCTGAGACATCCCGCCTGAGCGTTGGCTCACCGCCAGAAAGCCACAGATCGGTGATTGCGGGCATGGTCCTCGACAGCTTCTCAATCTGCGCGAACGTCATGTCGCCGGGATGATTTAACTCCTCGTGGTAGAAGCAAGTCTTGCAGAAAGCATTACAACGCGACGTCACAAACAGTATTACGGTGCCAAGGCGCTTTTCGCGTTTGGTGGATCTGAGAAGCTGAACAAGCTGAACGGCTTTGTTACTCATGCGTCACGATCGCGGATTGAAATGGTCCATTACTACTCGCGGAAGATAATGACAGCTTCATTAGGTGATTTCAATTCGTAGCCAATTCCCCTCCAGACTATCTTTCGCGAGAAACCCGCTACGAGTGTGTTGTACAAAAACAATAAAGCAGCCAGCGGCCACAGAAAAACATGTGCAATGAGACTGCGTTTCATCTGTTTGTCGTATTGGCGAAGCGGAATTCGTACAGCACGCCAGCGAATATACGACTTGCAAGCGCCGAGGAGGAAAACGATTCCCAATAATACGAGCAGCACCGCGGTGGAATAGCCAAGCGCGATTCGCGCCGCTAAAAGTGCGATACCACCAAAAAACACCAGGTTAAATATGATCCCACCAATTAGACTTGCTTTCCAAAATTGTGGCGCATAAACGCGAGTGATTTTCAACTGCCTGGTTGTGAACTCAATCAGTTGAGCAAAATTGTAGTTCTCGATCGATGGTGTTAGACACGCCGGTACAAATTTGATCGGCAGCTTGGCTTCGCGCATCACTCGCATGACCGTAAAGTCATCCGACACTGTGCCGCGCCATTGTTCCCGGATGCTGAGGTTTTCAAACGTGGTTCGCCTGATTGCAGTCGATCCGCCCCAGCAGAAGTTCCTGTCGCTTTGTCCACCCAGTGCAGACGCTATTGATGCGTTCCAGACGGACAACAGCTGTGATGATAAGTTACGTCTGTCGGCGAGAAACCATCGGTATCCTGTAGCGGCTCCGATGTTGTCATTCTGAAGAGGAGCAACGAGTGATCGCAGCCATGTTGACGCCGGCCGGGCATCTACATCAACAAAAACCAGAGCTTCACTTCGCGTGTCAACTTCTATTACTGCCCGCCGGAGGTTGTGCACCTTCTGGCCGCTGTCGTCTGCATTTCCCGCGAAAAGAATTTTTGTTTGGATCCGTTGCTGAGAGAGGCTGTCAGCGAGCTCACGCACCGTCGCCACTGACGGATCCGAGTCGCTATCAGTGACAAAGATGATCTCGTACTCGGGATAGTCCTGAGCGAAGAGCGCAGCCAGGTTCTGTTTTAGTCCGTTTTCGCGCCCTCTAAACGGAGCAATCACCGAAATGTAGGGAGTAAACTGAGGAAGCGGCCGTTTACATTCGCGCCGCACATATGACGAAAACCGAATGCCGCTCAACAGCGATTGAAGGCCCAGCCAGATCGAAATCGCCGCGAGCGCATAATAAAGGTACATAACAAAAGGCGACGCTTTGCTGTCAAAACGTCGCCGCATTCAAATCCGAGATCGACCACTCGCTATTTGGCGGCCGATCCGATTGAACCCAGTGGCGCAGTGAACTTCTGCGCGAGAGTTATGATAGGTTGAGGATAGACGCCGACAAAAATTACTCCGACCAATGCCACCACCAACGCTGTTTGCAACGCTGGTGACAGACTGAGTGGTTTGTCATCCGCGATCCGATCACCCAGATACATTACCTTTATAAAACGCGCGTAGTAATAAAAGGAGACAACGGTATTGATGATCGCCCATAGGGCAAGCCAGTAGTACCAGCTTTTTCCTTCGACGGCTCCGCGTTGGATCAATCCGCCAAAAAGAAAATACTTTCCAATGAACCCACCGGTCACCGGCAACCCACCGAGCGACAGCATGAAAATGGCCATCATTGCCGCCATGACCGGCGCCTTTTGTGCCAGTCCGGTTAAATCATCGACATTGTCGCCAATGATCCCACGCCGGCGAAGACTGATGATGATTGCAAACGCGCCCATGTTCATCAGCGTGTACACGAGTAGATAGACAACCAACCCTATGTAACCGTAACTGTTGGCGGCAATCAGACCAAGCAGCAAGTAACCAGCATTCGAGATCGACGAATACGCCAGAAGTCGCTTTGAGTTTTCCTGCGTCACTGCTGCCCAGTTCCCCACCATAATCGTGATGGCGGCAACCAAACCTAACAATGGCGCCCACTCGCTCCGTAAACCGGGTAAAGCCTCAACAAAGATGCGGGCATAGAGCGCAAAGCTCGCAGCTTTCGATCCGGTAGAAAGAAATGCTGTCACAGAAGTGGGCGCCCCTTCATAGGCATCCGGGGCCCACATGTGAAACGGAACAGCAGCAATCTTGAAAAACAGACCAGCCGCAAGTGAAATCATCCCTAGCACAAGCATGGGTTTCAGAGTGCCTTCATTCGGCTGAGTTCCAGCTTGAAACGTCTGAGCTATGCCGCTTACCTGCCGTCCTATCTCTCCCAAATTCGTCGAACCGGCCAGTCCATAGAGCAAGGACATGCCATACAGCAAAATTCCCGATGAGAATGCGCCCAATAGAAAATACTTCATGGCAGCTTCGTTGGAGCGCTTCTCGCGTTTTGTAAAAGCGACCAGCACGTAAAACGTCAGCGCCATTAACTCAAGGCTGACGTACAGCGAGATCAAATCATAACCACATGCAAGAAACATCATCCCGACAGTGGCAAACAGCACCAGCGCGTAATACTCGCCGTGTTGTTCGCCCTCGATGTCGAGGTAGCGAGTTGAAATCGCAATTGCTAACGCCGCAGCTACGAGAAATATGCTTTTGAATAGCAGGGCAAAGCCGTCGATCCGCACCATCCCGTAGAACCCATCCATTGGCAGCATGTTTCGGTCATACCACCACTGAAGTCCAAGCGCTAAAGCAGCCAATGCGATCCCGACCAGAGCAAAGTAGGCGGTGAGCTTGCTCTTGCGATAGGGCAATACAACTTCCATCACAAGAGCAACGCAGGCGCAGGCAGTAAGAATCAGCTCCGGCGCGATCAACTGGAGGTCTGTAACGTTAAAAAGTCCTGTGGCGTCAGCTTGAAGAAGCATCATGAATTAAACGACTATTTGTCCCTCAAAGCTGCCTGTTGCGGAGCACCGGGAACCGATGGGAATCCTGGAATCGGATAAGTCGGTCGCACGTGTCGCACAATCGAGTTCACCGGTTTTTGTATGTAGTCAAGAAACACTTTCGGATAGACTCCGATCCACAGAGACATAATTACGAGGGGCGTCATGTAAACCCATTCACGTATATTTAAGTCGTGCAGCTTCTCATTCTTGGGATTCTCGATGTTTCCAAAAAACATTCTTTGGTAGAGCCACAACATGTAACCAGCGTTAAGAATAATTCCCAAAGCACCAATCGCGGCCCAAACGACGTTGGCCTCGAAGGCGCCTCTCAACGCGAGAAATTCAGAAATGAATACACATAGCAGCGGCAAACCAATCGCTGTCATGGCCATTGCAAGGAACACCGCCGCATAGCCGGGCATGACATGAGACAGTCCGCCAAACTCAGCCACGTTTCTCGTATGGCGGCGCTCGTAGATTATTCCCACCAAAAGAAACAACGCGCCTGAGTAGATGCCATGGTTGACCATATGCAATACGGCACCATTGAGTCCGTTGGGATTCAATGCGAACAGGCCGAGCATGACGATGCCCATTGAAGACACAGAGGAGTAAGCCACCAGTTTTTTGATGTCTCCATCTTTCTTTACTACGAAGTACATGGCGGCAAGAGCGCCGTAGATAATGCTGACCAGCGCGAGAAACACCATGAGACTTCGCACGCCAAACGACCCGAAGTATCTTTCATCGGCAGACGCAGCGGGGAACATCGGAATATTGAAGCGATAGAACCCGTAAGTCCCCAATTTAAGCAGCACGCCTGCGAGGATTACGGAACCTGCCGTGGGTGCCTCGACGTGTGCGTCGGGTAACCAGGTGTGAAACGGCCACATTGGAACCTTAATTGCGAACCCGAGGGCAAAGGCGAAGAACAGTAATACCTCGAGCGTTGAAACTACCTGACCAGGAGTTGAAAGCGTTGACCCGAGCGCTTGCAAGTAGACAATGTTGAAAGTTCCAGTGCCGTTCTGAATTGCGGTTCGTACTGTCTGGGTGACGATGTCTGCAGCCTGTTGATTACCCGCGAGTAAATTGATGCTGGCTAGACTAATCCTGGACGTAAATGCCGGATCCTGCGTAAGAAAATAGATCTTCAGGACCCCAAGGAGCATCACAACTGAACCGGCCAATGTATAGAGGAAAAACTTGATGGCTGCATACAAGCGATTCTCGCCACCCCAGATTCCAATAAGGAAGTACATTGGGACGAGGCCTACCTCGAAGAAAAGGTAGAACAGAAAGAGATCCATTGAGCCGAACACACCAATCACAGCAGTCTGCAACAGCAACAGCAGAACGTAATATTCCTTTTCTCTTTTTCGAATGTAGTTCCAGGACGATAGCGCTGCGATCACGCCAAGAACAGTCGTTAAGGTTATTAGTAAAACTGAGACGCCATCGACGCCCATCTGGTAACGCGCACCGATGACTGGAATCCATTGATGGTCTTCGAGGAACTGCATGCCGCCAATGGTGCTGTCGTACTTGAACAACCACAGCGAAGCGAGGAAATCCAAAGCGAACAGCGCAGTAGCCACACGTTTGATCAAATCTGCCTGGCCTTTTCTGAGGAGCGCCAGAATGACAACCGCGCCGACGGCCGGCAACCAGGTAATAATTGAGACGATGTAATTGTTCATAGGTCAGTTGATCTCGTTAGCCGCAGATTTACGCAGATAACGCAGATTTATGTGCTTTGTGCCTTCTGCTTTCCGCTTTCTGCTTTGCGCGTTCCTTTGATCTGCGTCATCCGCGTTAATCTGATGCGGCTAAATTATTCGCCGTTCAACGGCCGGTAAGCGCCGTAACAACGTCAGGTCCAGCGAGAATTGCGATCGCTACGATCAGCCCGAGCACGATCACCAGCGCATAATTCTGCGTAAACCCGGTTTGCGCCGCTCGCAGAAGTGGGGACATCAAGCGAATGATAAAAGCAGCAATCGTGTTAACGAGGCCATCAACTACATACTTATCGGCTCCGCCCGTTAGACGACTTGTGAGCCGTGTTAACCACGCAGAACCATTCACACCACCGTCAATCACTTTAGAATCGAAAGCAAAGACGGCACGAGAAGCATCCATAACTCGCCGCGTGATGGCCCAGCCGTAAAACTCGTCAACCCAGTACTTGTTGTAACTCGCGCGATATAGTGGTCTAAGCCTCGCCGCCCAAACATCAGGTAACCGAGGATCTTTAACATAGAAAAGATAGCCGAGCCCCATACCGATACCGGCTGCAATCAGGGATATGATGATGAAAATCCATTCAACGAGCGTGTGATTGCCCACAACGGCGGTCACGGCGTGCGCGAGATTGAAACCTGATGATGAAGCTTCCTGTTCCACGCCCGCAGCCGTCGCCGTCTCGCTCGCAGCAGCCGCGCCGTGAGTTTCCTTAGCAGCACCTTCAGACGCCTTGCCGCCAAATTCACCCTTCGCTGAGTTCCAAATGATTGGGTCTAAGAAATTGACGATGTTTAATCTCCCACCGACATGACGTCCACCGGTAAACGCTGTGCTGATGCCAACGAATCCTCCGATCGTCGCGAACACTGCAAGGACCACCAGCGGAATCCACATTGAGGGCGGTGACTCATGTGGACGATGTGGGACGTGCTTGTGACCCGCATGAGCAGTGCGATGCGGTATTGGTCCAACGTGCTCGCCCGGCTCATGTCGCGGTCTATCACCTGCCGATTCAACAATCGCGTCGTGGGGCTCAATCCCCAGGTCGTAACCATGAGCATAAGCTTCGTCAGCTTCTCCGCCTGCCGGTTGCTCGAGAAAACGTTCGCGACCCCAGAAAGTCATCGCAACCAGCCGCGTCATATAAAAAGCTGTGCAGATCGCAGCAATGGTGCCGACGAGCCAGACAAGCCAACCGAGCGGAATTTGAGTCGTAGACGCAGCGTTCCAAAGAATTTCGTCTTTAGACCAAAAGCCGCTAAACGGAATGATGCCGCAAATGGCTAACCACCCAGCAAGAAACGTAAGGTAGGTGTAGGGCATGTACTTCTTCAGCCCGCCCATCCGTCTCATGTCTTGTTCATGATGCATGCCATGGATGACGCTGCCGGCGCCGAGGAACATCAGTGCTTTAAAGAACGCATGCGTCATCACATGGAATATTCCGATGACAAACGCACCGACACCACAGGCCATGAACATGAACCCGAGCTGCGAAACGGTGGAATAAGCTAATACTTTCTTGATGTCGTTCTGGGTGATACCGATCGTCGCAGCGAAGATTGCGGTCGCCGCGCCTACTAGAGCGACAACAAGCATCATCGTTGTCGAATGCTGGAAAATCACATTGGTTCGCGTCACCATGTACAGTCCAGCAGTGACCATCGTAGCAGCGTGGATCAGAGCAGAAACGGGTGTTGGCCCAGCCATCGCGTCCGGCAACCACACGTGCAAAGGCAATTGCGCAGACTTACCGCACGCACCGATGAATAATCCGAGCGCAATCCAGGAAAGAACTCCCCAGTGCCCGATACCCTCCATCGGGAAATTCTTGGCTTGACTGAACACGTCTGCGTATTGAGATGTGCCAAATGTGGCAATGACTCCAAAAATGGCGAGGGCAAATCCAAAATCGCCGATGCGATTGGTAATGAAAGCTTTTCGTGAGGCATCGGCGGCTTCCTGACGGCTGAAGTAATATCCGATTAAAAGGTAAGAACAGAGTCCCACACCTTCCCAACCAACAAACATCATCAGGAAGTTCGAGCCCATCACGAGGACGAGCATCGAAAACATGAACAGACCCATGTAGGCAAAGAACCGGTAGAACCCGGGATCATCGTGCATGTACCCGGTCGCGAATACGAAGATGCAAAGGCCGACTCCGGTTACGATGAGCATGAAGATCGATGAGAGGGGATCAAGCTGATAACTCCACTCGACGTTCAACACACTCCCTTTTGCAGGAGTAGCTGCGATCTGTGTTTCTGTCGGTTGAACCTCTGGTCCGTTCGTGATGCGTATCGGACCACCCGTAATCCACGTGAAGCTGAATGCGCCGTCCTGGCTGGTCACGTATGGCTGCGGCCATATTGAGTTGTGACTAAAAGTATACGAGTAGACGGCGGCGAGACTGATGAGTAACGCAAGTGCGACGGAACCCACGGCGATTGCGCTGATTAGTCGCTCGGAAAACCGCAAGGCACGACCAAACAGCCCGTTAATCGCAGCTCCTATCAGGGGTAACAGGGGAACAAGCCAAATTAAACGATGCATGATAACTCAGTCCGGAGTCGCGAGTGTGGGGTTTAGAGTCTGTGCAAAATGTTATTTCGTGTGCTTTCGTGGACCTCGTCCGTTTTGCGACTGAACAAACCGATCCACGAAATTACTCGAAACGACACAAAAAATGATTCGATACTCCCGACTCAAAACTCACCACTTCAATATATCAATCTCATCAACCCAGATCGTTTCCTTGTTTCGATAAAGCGCGATTACGATGCCGAGACCGATTGCGGCCTCGGCCGCAGCGACGACGATCACGAATATTGCGAATAGTTGCCCGGCTACGGCATTAGCTCTGCCGGTCGACTGGAGATAGTTAGAAAAGGCAATGAAATTCAAATTAGCTGCATTGAGTATCAACTCGATCGACATGAAGATGACGATGATGTTCCGCCGTGTAAGCACGCCGGCGACACCAATAATGAACAGCAAAGCACCAATCACGAGAAACTTCGAGAGATCCGGGTGTTGGACTTTATCCCATGCCGAAGCAAGTCGGCCCTTGGCCACAGTTTCCTGTAGAAGAAAGGACAGGAACGGAAAAGCAAAACCGATCAGTTGATCTGTAATCATGGATTTTCGATCACGCCCATAACGATAGTTCCTTCAACTCCGGGACCTGACAAATCCTCTGGAGCAACATCATCCGCGGAAGCTTCCTGCTTCAGTGTGCGCGCAAGCATTACAGAACCAATAATCGCAACCAGGAGCAGTACGCTGGCAATTTCGAATGGGAGCGAAGCATAGCGGTACAGGCTCCCACCCACCACTTCAGCTTGTTTGGTGATTCGCGAGGTGCCGGTTGCCCCCGCCGGCAGCTTTTCTTCGTCCGCATTGCGCTGTACGGTTGACTGGCCCAATGCGACCGCGTCGCGTTTCTGCATCGCATCGACGCCCGTTCCAATTGCGGCGAGTAATCCAAGCGCCAGCAAGAAACAGAACACGAGACTCGCCGCGACTTGCCGCGTACCATTAAAGATCTCTTCCCGGCCGCGTTCTTCTGCTCCAACGTTGACGAGCATGATTACGAATAGAAACAAGACCATTACACCGCCGACGTAAACCAGAATCTGCACGCCGGCGATAAACTCCGCGCGTAAGATGATGAACAGTGCAGCGACTGATACGAGAGAAGAAATCAAGAACAGCGCGCTATGAACAGCGTTACGCGCCATCACTGTTAACAAGCCCGCCAGAATAGCCGCGAGCGCGAACACCCAGAAGAAGACTGCTTCCCAACCGTGTAAAGTCATTGCCGATTGCCGATTGTCGATTGCCGATTGGCGTTTCGCTTTGAAGAAGCTGTAATAGACTGTGACATTATTTTTACTATTTCGACAGCCTCATCCAAAAGTGGTTCAACCCGACCTCGCCTCGAAGTCCACCATCAATGATCAGTTCCATCCAAAATGCACTTTCGTCGGCCTCTTCCTCAACGATCGGCAATCGGCAATGATCTACCTGGTGTACTTGACCGTTTCGCGGCCCTGCTCGAGCATTTCGCGGTTCCAGACAAATCCTGCTCGGGAATAAGTAGCCAGCTCGAAATCCTGCGTCAGCTCAAGGCATGAAGTTGGACATGCCTCCTGACACAACGCACAGAACATGCAGCGTGACGTGTCAAAAATGAATTCGTCAAGGACCTTCTTTTTGCGTGGTTTGCCCGCGACCATGATTTCCACATCCATCGCGAGCACGTCGATGCAGTCCTCGGGACAAGCGAGGGCACAAAGATTACAGGCGATGCACAACGTATCATGTGTCTCGGGATCCATATTCAACCGGGGTGCGCCATGGAAGCGCGGTGCGACGTCTGGTCGAACCTTCGGGTACTGTTCCGTGTAGATTCCCTTACCCGCAATAGCATCTTTGTCGGAGGCAGCACCGATGTTGAACTTAAGCGTAAGCCCAAGTCCCTTCAGGAGGTCGACCATGAAAAATCGCTTGAGCTTCTGTTTGAATGTTGCGTTCGGAACTTTAACTAAAGGCATCTTGTTATTTCCGAGTTTCGATTGCCGATTGTCGACTGCAATCCACAGATTACACAGATTACACCGATTAAATAAAAATAGGCTAAGGGCTTAATGCGCAGACACTAAACTCGCTCCAGCGTTTAAAATCTGTGTAATCTGTGGATCGCTTACACGAAATTCTAAATTTTCTAAATTCTAAATTAACTCCCCTCACTCGGCGCAGCCACCGGCACCGCCGGTTTGCCCTTTGGCACGTTGACCAGTCGGATAGCACGGCGCTGGCTTTTAAGATTAAAGTCACGGGACTGCCAGTTGATTCTCGACAGCAGCAGCCCGGTCAATACCAACCCGATCGCTCCAAAGAGGATCATCAGTACTTTTCCAGTGGCCGTTAGATTCAATCCATTCGAAAGCGATTCGATCGTCTTTATCTGCTTGCCACCGATTTGCCACCCATCGAGAGCCTGAATCAAGAACACAGCGATCGCGCTCAGGGTAATGTTTATAAGCGCCGATGGTGTTAACCACTTCCAGCCGATGTCCATCAACTGATCATAACGAAAGCGCGGCAGCGTCCAGCGCAACCAAAAATAGACATAAAGAAGGATCGAGGCCTTGATTAAAAACACTAACAGACTAAGTATCACATACAAATTGTGAAACCCCTTGGCTTCCGTAAGCTGATAGACAAATGGAAAATACCAGCCACCCAGGTATAGCGTGGTCACTACCGATGTCACTACAACCATCGCGGCGTACTCAGCCATGAAAAAGAGCGACCAACGAAACCCTGAATACTCCGTGTGGAAC
>JBKPCC010000126.1:0-18551 GCA_046727215.1 Acidobacteriota bacterium | reverse complement strand
CGGACAATGGGTTAGACTCGAAGTTCCGGCCAGTATTTTGGGCCTGGAAGGAAGCGTACTCAATGGTGCGGCTTTCACGTTGAATGGTGGCCTGGCTACCTGGGATCGATCCGGTAAAGTCGATTCAGGAGCGCCAACTCCGACACCGACGCCAACACCTAGACCAACAGCGACGCCGACGCCAACACCGACTCCAACACCAACACCGACACCAACGCCGACTCCGACTCCGACTCCGTCGGGGAACAACATATCGTTGACGCCATCACAAGTGTTTCAGACGATAAAGGGTTGGGAAGCTACTGCACGAATGCTCCAGGACAATTTTCCAACGACGTTCCAGAACTGGCGACCAGCCGTTTTGGACGGAGCAATCGATGTTGGGATAAATCGCGTAAGAGTTGAAGTTGATTCTGGAACAGAAAATCCGGTTGACTACTACCAGCAATACCTGAACGGTCAAATTACCTTGAGTCAGGCTTTTTCTCACAATGCTGAGATCATTAACGACAATTCAGACCCGAACGTGTTGAATCCAGCAGGTTTTCAGTGGACGTTCTTCGATAGCAAAATCAACGCGGTTGTTCTACCACTCCGACAAAGGCTTGCGCAGCAGGGCGAAACGTTGTGGGTGAATGTCTGTTACAACGATTTTGGATCATCAACCTTCGAACACAAGAACAACCCCGCTGAGTACGGCGAATTCGTTCTCACTGTCTATCAGCACATGCAAAGTACATTCGGTTTTGTGCCTGATTCGTGGGAGGTAATCCTCGAACCTGATTCAGCGACGGCCGCGTGGAATGCTACTCAAATTGCGAACTGCGTAGTCGCAGCTCAGAACCGACTACTCGCTGCTGGTTTTACGCCAAACTTTGTATTGCCCTCGACGACTGTAGCTCCTGATGCCCTGCTCTGGTATCAGAATATTAAGAGCATCAATCCCGCGGCGGTTTTATACTGTTCCCAGATTTCGTATCACAGGTATGTCGATATCGCTGATTCGGATCTTGTGCTTTTGAAGAATCAAGCAGAGGCAGACGGTAAGAGCACAACGATGTCTGAGTTCATCGGGGCTGACTACAACATCCTGCACAAAGATCTGAAGATAGGTAACAACACGTCGTGGCAACAATTCGTGTTGGCTTCAGATATCAACAATACGGATAACGGTGGACAACTTTTCCTGATCAATCACACTACCTTCCAGGTTACGTACGGCAGTCGGACCAAGTATCTACGGCAGTACTTCAAGTATGTTAGGCGAGGTGCCAGACGAATTGGAGCGTCGAGCAACAACGGTAATTTGGATCCGTTAGGGTTCATCAATACCAACGGAAAATACGTTGTTGTGGTGAAGGTAACTGGTGGGCAATCCTTCAATATTCTCGGCTTGCCTGCTGGAAGTTATGGAATCAAGTACACCACTGACACTCAGTACGACTTCAATTTGCCGGATCAGACCATCGCCGCTGGTGGTATGGTGACAACCAACATACCTACTACGGGCGTGATCACAATCTACGCCAGGTAACCTATCGCCAATTAATTCTTGCTTTGTTTAAGCCCAGTATGCTTTGGCGGCAGTTCGCCAGCGTTCTCACCTGCCATTACCGCGTGGACTGTAGCCCACCAGTGCCGTGGTGTCGCACGACTGCAATTTCACAGCGTGTACCGGGATTCCAAATTGACGAAACTGCGTCTACAAACCCTTTGAAATCAAAACATAACGTACTTGCAAGAATGCCGGATTTGTCCACCGATTTGTGAGTTTCCTCCACTGAAAACCACTTGTTCGACCAGCACCAGAATCCTATAGTCGTGAAACGAAGCTCTTAAGCTTCAGAACTTTCTTGCCTCAACACAGAATCGAGAAGCTTCAATCGATTCAGTGAACCGTGGAAAGTCCTTACTTCTTGAACGTGCGGGTAACGAAAACAAAGTATCTCAGGAGTTGATCTCGGTTCTAGCGCAAGAACGGGGTAGGGCCTCGGCCTGCGAACCGTAGCATAACACCTGGGATTGGGACTTATAGATGTTTTTACAAGGAATTCTTCAGGTTCACTTAATAATGACGCATAAATTCATCTCCCAAAAAGATCGCAGCCGAACTCCCGCTATTGCGAGACTTCGGTCAACGTTAACATCGCGCACATTCGCATGGGCTTTGCTTGCAGCCTTTCTGGTTGTCGTAGTTGTGGTCCATAACGCGGTGCGCACTAGTGCGAAAGAGAGCGAGTTGTCGTTATCCGGACCACCGGCGAAGACTATCTACGACGTGCTCGCCAGACCGTCAGAAGTTAGCCGTGCTCTCAAGGCTCCGAAGAATGTTCCTGATGGTTCCATAAAAGGCACGAATCGTCTTTCCTCCGAACCGCAAAGAGCTGAAGCGGCAGCTCCGGTAATACTTACTGACGCCGGTACAATAGATGCCGTTGCTCTCGACTCTGTGACTTGGGCGCCTGATCCGTTCCCCGCAAGGCAGCGAGTCATGTTCAGTGCGGACGGGCGCACACGGATAATGTTGTTCACCAGGAATTTATCCTTGCAGCCTGGTGAAGATCCCTCCGTAGTAGTCCAGGCTGATGCACAAGATAGTGACGGGGTCTTTTACCAGCTAACGACAGAATATGTAGGGGCGGTCCCTGTTCCCGAGCCGATAAGTTTCGTTGTCCTTAAACTCAATGATGCGATGGACGACAACACGGGAGATGTATTGGTTCGGCTGTTCTACCATGGAATGGTCAGTAACCGCGCACAGCTGGGAGTTGGTCACAAGGGTGGCAGGATACAGCCGACTCCGACTCCAACGCCGACGGCAACAGCAACACCGACGCCTGGGCCGACTGGAACACCGACTCCAACGCCAACACCGACGGCAACGCCAACGCCGACGCCAACTCCGACGCCGACCCCGGCTCCAACTGCGACACCGACGCCAACGCCGACGCCAACTGCGACACCGACGCCAACTCCGACTCCAACACCCGCACCTACTCCGACTCCGGGTGGACCACAATTCTTCGTTTCGACTACAGGACTATCGACGAACAATGGCAGCATTAATTCGCCATGGGACCTGCAGACCGCGTTGAACCAGCCGAGCGGTGTGGTGGCCGGCTCAACCATTTACTTGCGTGGCGGCACCTATGTCGGGAAATTTGTAACCTCGCTTACGGGAACGACTGCCAATCCAATCACTGTTCAAAGCTATCCAGGCGAATGGGCCAAGATTGATGGTTATTCCACGACCATACTCTCCGCATCGATAAATGCTACGCAGACCACGCTCACAGTAGGGGATGGCAGTAAATTCCTGCCTGGCCGTCTCTTGACGTTCCACGATCAGGCAACAGAATCTGCTGAGGAATTGGTCTGGGTTTCCAGCCGCTCAGGCAACACTCTCACAGTGCAGAGAGCATGGGGTGGTACATCGGCGCTCAACCACAATGCCGGTGCGCTTTGCGTGCTTGGTGGAAACCAGCTTACGGTAAACGGCGCTGACGCCATATACCGTGATTTCGAGATCATGAACTCGGATCCGGTTCGCACATGGGATGTCGCGAATGGACAAACTGCGCCTCACATACGCGGTGTGGGAGTCATGCACACTGGTGCACGCACGAAACTCGTTAACCTGGTGCTGCATGATTGTGAGAATGGCATATATTCAAGTGTTGCTGCTGTTGACAGCGAGATTTACGGCTGCTTGACGTACAACAACGGTTATGTTGATGCGAATGGACCAGCCGGGCATGGATGGTACATTCAAAACAATGCCGGCAGCACAAAACGATTTACCGACGACATTACATTCAACAACCAGCTCTTTGGTGGTCAGGAAGAGAGTGTCAGCGGAAACACAGTAAATGTAATCAACACCGGCCTCGTTGTCTTCAATAACTCATTCCTGATTGGTGCGAGTAGCGGCATTGCGGATAACATTACGGTTGCCGACAGCTCCTTCTATGAAAATTCAGAGCCTGGTCTGAGGCTTGGATATACTGCTTCGAACGGGGCGGTCACTGTCACTAACAACTACTTTGGTGGACATGCTAGTGCTGTACTCGATATTACAGATTGGAATAGCGCTTCAGTCACTGAAAACACATTTGCGCTTGTAGGGACCACGGCTCTTGGTCCGTTCTTGCGGCGTCCCGCAGTCAGTACCTACACGTGGCAAAATAATCGCTATTACGATCAGTCATCTATTCTGCAATGTATTGGCGGCAATACCCGCGCCGTCATGCAATACAACAGCAGTAACGGTAATTGTGGTGGTTTTCTCAGGTTCAGCGAGTGGAAGTCTATGACGGGTTTAGATGGAAATGTCACCGACCTGGGAACGGCATCACCGTCGAACCACGCCGGATACTTCTATACTCAAACTGCCGCTCCACCAAAAACGATAGTTCGTCCTAACGTATTCCAAACTGGGCGGGCCAACATCGTCGTTTACAACTGGACGTTGGCTCCTAACGTCGCAGTCGACATTTCCGGCGCAGGTTTGCAGGCTGGGCAATCGTTTAGTGTAAGAGACGCCGAGAATTATGTTGGGTCAGCGGTAACCAGCGGAACGTATAACCCAGCCAGTCCGCTGATTACGATTTCAATGACGAATCTGTTTCCGGCTCAACCCATCGGATTACCTCAAAGGTCGCATACCGCGCCGGAGTTTGGTGCATTTGTGTTAGTGCCGACTGCAAGCGGCGCACCGAACCCAACGCCAACACCGACACCAACACCAACCCCGACTCCGACGCCAACGCCGACGCCGACGCCGACGCCAACGCCGACGCCAACACCGACGCCAACGCCAACGCCGACGCCATCACCGACTCCAACGCCGACGCCGACTCCAACACCGACGCCGACTCCGACTCCAACGCCGTCGGGGAGCAACATAACGTTGACGCCATCACAAGTGTTTCAGACGATAAAGGGTTGGGAAGCTACGGCACGAATGCTCCAGGACAATTATCCAACGACGTTCCAGAACTGGCGACCAGCCGTTTTGGATGGAGCAATCGACGTCGGGATAAATCGCGTAAGAGTTGAAGTTGATTCAGGAACAGAAAATCCGGTTGACTACTACCGGCAATACCTGAACGGTCAAATTACCTTGAGTCAGGCTTTTTCTCACAATGCCGAGATCATTAACGACAATTCAGACCCGAACGTGTTGAATCCAGCAGGTTTTCAGTGGACGTTCTTCGATAGCAAAATCAACTCAGTTGTTCTCCCGCTCAAACAAAGGCTTGCGCAGCAGGGCGAAACGCTTTGGGTGAACGTCTGTTACAACGATTTTGGATCATCAACGTTCGAACACAAGAACAACCCCGCTGAATACGGTGAATTTGTTCTTACCGTTTATCAGCACATGCAAAGTACATTCGGTTTTGTGCCTGATTCGTGGGAGGTAATCCTGGAACCTGATTCAGCTGCGGCCGCGTGGAATGCTACTCAAATTGCGAACTGCGTAGTCGCAGCTCAGAACCGACTACTCGCTGCCGGTTTTACGCCAAACTTTGTATTGCCCTCGACGACTGTAGCTCCTGATGCCCTCCTCTGGTATCAGAATATTAAGAGCATCAATCCCGCAGCAGTTCTGTATGCTTCGCAGATTTCCTATCACCGGTATGTCGATATCGCTGATTCGGACCTTGTTCTTTTAAAGAATCAAGCAGAGGCAGACGGTAAGAGCACAACGATGTCTGAGTTCATCGGGGCTGACTACAACATCCTCCACAAAGATCTGAAGATAGGAGACAACACGTCGTGGCAACAATTCGTGTTGGCTTCAGACATTGCAAATACAGACAATGGCGGACAGCTTTTCCTAATTAACCCCAGTACATTCCAGGTGACCTATGGCAGTCGGACCAAGTATCTCCGGCAGTACTTCAAGTATGTTCGGCGAGGTGCCAGACGAATTGGAGCATCCAGCAACAATGGTAACTTGGATCCAATGAGCTTCATCAACACGAACGGAAAATACGTTGTTGTGGTGAAGGTAACTGGTGGGCAATCCTTCAATATTCTCGGCTTGCCCGCTGGAAGTTATGGAATCAAGTACACCACTGACACGCAGTACGACTTCAATTTGCCGGATCAGACCATCGCGGCTGGTGGTATGGTGACTACCAACATACCTACTACGGGCGTGATTACGATTTACGCGAGGTGAGCAGCCATCGTTAGGATAGGCTGACTCAAGAATAGCAGGTAAGAAACCGCAAGACTGGTCTCTTGGTTTCAATAGAGACCAGTCTTACTTTTTGTGGGCTAGAACAAATGGAGAGAAGAACGATAGATCACGAGCCCGTTATAAATTGCCCAGGCGCTTACAGCCAACAGCAGGGGCTTGTCTTTGATCAGGATCTTGCTGGGATTACTGCCGTTTACTGGCTGCTGCAAAAGAGCCAAATATCGCAATAAGCCATAAATAACAAAAACCGATCCGTATATGAGTTTGTCAGTTCCGAAGCGCGAGACAGTCTCAGGAGCGACAGTGTACAAGGCATAGCACACTACCGTGGCGCCGAGCAGAATGTTATTTGCGCGATCAAGGTAAGACACAGTGTATTGGCCCAGTACTCGGCGGTGTTGTGCTGCCTCATCTGAAAGCATCAGCAATTCCTGACGCCTCTTTGAAAAAGCCAAAAACAGCGCCAGCAGGAAAGCGCATACAATCAACCAGTGCGTCGGCGTCACACCAATAGCGACTGCGCCTCCCACAACCCGCAACACAAAGCCCGTCGCGATCAACATACCGTCGAGCACGATCGTCTGTTTAAACGCGAGGCAATATGCGAGGGTGACAATACAGTAGATAACCGCCATGAAGCCGAAGGCGTTATTGATCGTGAAAGCAATCGCAAATGCACCTCCGAGCAGCACGAACACAAACAAGAAAGCGAAAGGGATCGAAAGCTCACCGGACGCAATTGGGCGAAACCGTTTTTCCGGATGCAATCGGTCGGCTTCGGCATCCACTACGTCATTAATTACATAAAGAGCACTGGACAGTAGGCAAAACGATAGGGTTGCGGTAAGAGCTTTCAGTACAGCGTCAGGCTGGCTGAGCTTCATACCAAACAGCACAGGCGCAAGCACAAATAGGTTTTTGACCCACTGGTGCGGCCGCATTGCTGTCAGGAGAAGACGCAGGAGGCTCCGATTCGCCGTGCTTTCCACCGGCGCCGCTTTCGGAATGGTTAAACGCAAGTTCAAGTTCCCGGACATTTGTTACCTCAACACGCCGTACGCAAGTTTCGTTACGCGCCTTTTGCTGTGCCTGAAACGCCTACTTACTATGGGTTTGAATTGTTTACTGGGCTACCTGACCCTCTTCTTAGAAAGTATGAATAAGAAGATAGGTCCAGCGACGAGAAGCTCAATCAAGGAAACTTTCAGAAGTACCGCAAGAATTTCCAGCCATGGGTCGAACCTTGGATCAAAACCGAAGTAGAAGTAATCGAAGAATCCTAACTGGAAACGGTGAGAAGTGAATGGCCAAAGCAACTCAACGCCGGTGCCCGTGTGGGTCACCAGACCGTCAAGTGGGGCATGAGAAACCGATGCCGCGAGGAGACCAAAAAACTCGCGTCTGTTTCTTACGGGTGCGAGCCATGCTGCAATTAGTCCGGCCGTGATGCCAAAAACGAAAGAATGTGTAAAGCCTCTGTGCCATCCTCGGCCGTGGAAAATCCATTCAAATGAAAAATCGACGTCTGGAACGATGGCGAGAGCCGCACAGAGCAATAACATTCGCCCATTTTTTTCCAGCGATATTCTTTGCTGCGTTGCAATGTAGAGAGACGCTCCGACAAGTCCGTGCCCAATAGGAAATGGCATTAGTTGGATCCTGATTCCTCACGAGAATTTTTAAACTTTAGCAGTACAGCCAGCTGGGCGAATTGGTGTCTGCGGTTACAACGCCAATCGGCGCGTCGCGAACTCTCTTTCAACGACCGATCCGCGGTTTTCGGCTCGTTCGGGTTCCCAGGGGATCCAACCGAACTTTTTCTTTGCGGCCCTGCGAAGAAAATTGAAGTAGAGCTCCAGATGTGCCTCGCGTGACCAGTGGGTAATGAATGCGTCATAACCTTTCTTTCCTAAACGCGCTCGCAGATCGGTCGATGAGCCGAGGTTCTCGATTGCTTGTAATAACTCTGCATCATTTTGATAGATAAATCCTCCGCCACTGTCCTTCACCACCTCGGGAAGCGCACCAAGATCGCGGACGATGACAGGAGTCTTGCGAGCAAATGCTTCTATGATAATTATCCCGAACGTTTCGTAAGTGATTGAAGGTACGATGCAGGCAACTGCATGGTAATACAAAGAGCCCAGTTCTCGTTGCGACAATGGACCGAGAAACTTTATACGTGGATTTGACGCAGCCTGTGCCCGAAGAGCATTTTCTTCCGGTCCGCTTCCAGCCACAAGAAGATCAAAGTTGGGGACCTGGTTCCATAGTTCAATCAGCGTGTGCAGTCCCTTGATTTGCTGGAGCCTTCCGACGAATAGAAAATACGGTTTTTCCTGTGGCCGCGGAGCAGGATTACGCCATTCGTCATCTACACGATCAATGAAATACGGCAAGTGCGCGACGGGCTGGGGAAAGCCGCGTTCCGCATGCATTCTTGCGGTGAACCGACTGGGCGATACGAACTGGTCCACATGGCGGCTCGAATTTGCGAGATACTTTGTGTAGCGCCAAAGTTGAGGCGGTCGCCTAGCTTTGATCGTACAACGGAAGCACTCAGGCTTATCGCACGGGCGACTGCCAAACTTCCAAAGGACGTGCATAGGACAGATCAACCAGTGTTCATGAGTGGTGTAGAGCTTTATTCCCATACTGTCGTTTGATTGGAAGGTGAGTACTTCCGGTCCTAACAACGACGTGTTGTGATAGTGAATTACATCGTATCGTTTGCTGTTCAATAGATCCCGTATCTGCCTCCGTTTTAGAAATGAGCGTCCGGTCTGTTGGGTCAGTAGTGGGGAGAGAAACCCGCGACCACTGCGTAGTTGGTGCGTCTGTACGTTGGGATGAGAAGCAAACTCGATCTCCGGCCTGGCTGGATGCAGCAGGTGGTACGAATCGACGCAGTGAACCACGTCAACCTGATGACCGGCGTCTCCGAGTGCGTGAGTGAGGCGATAGATATACATCGCGTCGCCGCCGAAGCTATATGGCGGATAGAAGGTAGTGAGATGTAGAAAATTGAGTTTTCGCGTCATTTGTGATGTGAGCGTGTGCCGCGGTTGGTTTCGCGCCGTTAGTGATGCTCAAAAGAGCTCGTCAGCGCTCCCTAAGAAGGGTCATTGACTTTACCGAGGATCGGCGAAGCAATGGTTTCGTTTGCCTGCCAAACTTCATATCGTCCGAATTGCCGGACTTTAAGGTACTTCTGATGAATAAACTGATCCAGATCTGTTGCGCCAATGTATGGCACGTTTCGCTGGAAGTCTTTCTTAATCACTTCTAACCTGGCATCGGGAAACATGTGAGCCAGGATGATGAGTGACACCTGTTTCGTCTGCAAGTCGTTGATTATTTCTCTTTGAGTAGGGCTATTGTCGACGATCGCCGGATGCAGTTCCTCATAACGAGTCGCGCTTGAACGATTTAGGATGAAATAGAGCATTACGTCACTCTGCACAACGACATCATGACGATGTAGGCCGACAAAAATCTGCTGATCGGGTGTGGTGTTGGCATCGACAAACTCCGCCAATTGGTCAAGATTGCCGGCGTCTCTCGGTGAAAGTTTGATGCCGGCTCCCCTGAGCGATTTCAACTCTGTTTTCAGTTCGTTGCGGCTCGTCCACCTGCTGTACACGGGTTTTGCGGATATGGAAACGAGCCAAACGCAAGCTACCATGGCGGTCCCTACGCGAGTCCAATTGGAAACGTTTACGCGTTTTATTGCATCCACCGCCAAGATGCCGAGTAATGCGGCGTAAAGAGACATTGAAATGATATGCGTATTGATTTGAACGTGAGCAGCGGAATAGTGAAAAAGGAAATCAAGCGAGAAAGTTATTCCCAATGCAAAAACCCAGACCCGGTGTTTTTTCCATGCCACAGCAGTTGCGACCACACCCACAAGAAACAGCGTAAAAGGCAACGCGAAGACTAGATATTCGAAGATGTTGTCCATCGTCCTGCTGAACGATGGATCGTACATGTTTACGGGTAGCAAACTGGGGTAATGTTCCGGACGAACAAACCGGAAATCTGTCAACGGAAAAACAACTACGTCTTGCCACATGTCTCGACCGGCCACGACCCATAGGTAAAGAAAAGGAGGAAGTATGACTAAAAGCAGCGGGGTGAGGTAATACGCGAGCACAACAAACGTCGATTTGATGCTTTTCGTTAGTGTCGTTGTCTCTCGGTATGAGCTCAGATGAGCGACAATTAATCCTGCGACAGTAGCTACGGCGCTGTAAGCTGCAACATCATGTTTAAATAGAACAGCTCCACCAGTCGCTAACCCAGCCAGCAACAAGTAACGCAGTTGCTGCTTTTCCTTGTAATACGCGACCACGAAAATAAGTGCGGTTATGACCAGCAGGATCGCGGGCGGGTATGAACCGAGGTTCTTGAAGTATCCCGTGTTATAAGTCGCTGCAAAGAAAACGCTTGCGCATAAGAGGGCGAGCAATCTTTTGTGGGCCAATGTGCGGACGAGAATGTAGCAAGCAGACGCTGCGCCCGCGCAAATCACTGAGGCTGATATAACTTCAACCAGAAAGTAGGTGCCAAAGAGTCGAAACAATGTAGCGAGTAGATAGAATTGTCCCGGAGCGTACATTGTCCAGAAGTCTCGATAAGGCACCTCACCTGATAAAACTCTTGTTGCCCCTACAGTGGATACACCTCCAATGAAACCGTTTTTCCAATCGATCGAATACAGGCCAAGTGCTACTGCAAACGAAAGAAACGCAATCAACAGATCTTTATTCCAAAGTTTTGTTGCTGACACGTCCTCTTTGACTCGCTACGAAGACGAACATCTTTATGATTCTGTAACTCTATTTATCACTTCCAACATCTGCTCCGCTGCATTTTCCCATGTTAGACGGGCGGCAGCGCTTCGCGCTTCTTTGCTCATCTCTTTGCGAAGCTGTTCGGATGTCAATAATTTTCTAAGTGACTCTTCAAGTTCCTTTAGTTGAGTGGGATCGAAGTAAAGTCCGCCCTTGCCCAACAATTCAGGAAGAGGGCTTTCTCGCGTCGCGATCACGGGGCACCCACAAGCAGCAGCTTCTACGGCAGGTAATCCGAAACCTTCAATGAGTGAAGGCAGCACAGAGACGGTCGCCGCGTTCAGTAGTACGGCAAGTTCATCATCCGGTAAGTAACCGGTAAACACTACATGGCTATTAATATTTAATTGCGCAATTTGAGTTCGGATTGTCTCGACATAGCTGTGGAACACTTCTTTCTTGTCTTCGCCCACGAAAACTAGCCGAACATCCGAAAAAGAATCTTCCATTGTGAGGCGGGCGAAAGCGTCAACGAGCGCCTGCAGATTCTTATGAGGGCTAAAGCCGCCAACATAAACAATCAGGCGTTGGTCTTCGGCTAGTCCGAGCGATTTCAGGCGGGGCGTTAAACTCTTATCATCAATTACTCGGAATACCGGGTCACTTGCTTCACCCACAATGTGTATACGTTCGGGCTTGACACTGAAATAATCAACCAAACCTTTGCGGGAATAATCTGACACTGTGGCAATTGCGTCAGCTTGCCAGCGGCCGAGTGCCACTTTTGTCTTCCACAGCAAGCGGCTACGCCGTTTCGGCATAGTCAGAGAGGGATATTTTTCTGCAATTACGTCATGAATGATGACGATCTTTTTTGCGCGACTGATGACGGGAACATAGCTATAAATTGTCGGAAATAACAAAACGTCTAGCTGTGCACGCGACATTGCAAGAGCGATTCGCAGCATATCCCGTGCAGAACGGTGCCCACTGGCCGAAGCGGCAAGAACCGTCGGCGCAGACGCGCTTACGGACACGAGGTTTATTGAAGTGGGTAACCCCACAACACCGTTGCTCGAATCCATGAAGAACGTATAACGATTCTTCGTGTCTTGCTTAACGAGGGCTGCCAGCAAGGCGCGTGCGTGGCGTCCGTATCCGCGGGTGTTTTGCCAACAGGTTGCATCAACTCCAATGCGCATTTAAACAGCAGTAATCGTCAGGCTAGGTTAACTATCATCGTCAAGTCATTAGCAGGCTGAATGGTCTGAACCCAGCTGCTCGTTCCGCGTCGCTGCAGGAAAAGATGTGCGTTACGGGATATTCAGCGCAACGCCAGACGAATTATACCGTTTGCCAAATACTCCATCACTGCTACCATCCTGTCCGCTACTAGTCCACGTAATAACAAAGTCGCCAACCGAATCTTTTCCCACAAACGGATAGTATTGATCGCTTGTGGTGTAGGTATTAGCCAGGAATTCGGTGCCTTGAGTAGTGCCATTTGCGTTATAACGCTGCCCGTAAACACCTTTGCCGCTTCCATCCTGATCCTGACTCTCCCAAACCACTACGAAATTGCCGTTCGAATCGATTGCGATCGCCGGGTTGGTCTGATCATTGAGCGTATAAGTATTTACCCGGAATTCGCTCCCCTGCGCTGCACCATTTGAATTGTACCGTCTTGCGTAAATGCCGATGCCGCTGCCGTCCTGTCCAGTACTGGCCCAACAGATGACAAAGTCTCCAGTCGGCTTAACAGCGATGCCTGGTACAGCTTGGTCATTTGCAGTTGTAGCATTCACTCGAAACTCGGTGCCCTGCGGAACACCCGAAGCATTGTAACGTTGGCCATAAATGCCATAGCCACTTCCATCCTGCCCCTGACTTTCCCAGACAACAACAAAATTTCCAGTTGTGTCTGCCGAGACTTGTGATAGACCCTGAATGCCGGTTGTAAAGGTGTTCACTTGAAATTCACTGCCAACGGGATTACCAGCAGCGTCGAAAAGCTGACCGAAGATTCCGTCAAGGTTTCCGTCCTGTCCATCGCTCGACCATGTCACAACGAAACTTCCATTCGAGGCCATGGCAATCGATGGATCATGTTGGTTGTTAGCAGTGTAAGTGTTCACACGAAATTCCGGGCCCTGCGGCACACCGGCAGCGTTGTATCGTTGACACGAAATGCCGTATCCGCTGCCATCGAGCAAGAAGCTCTCCCAGGCGATCGCGAAATTACCATTCGCATCCATGGCGGCACGCGGAACAAATTGATTGTTGGCAGTAATCGTATTTACTTGAAATTCATTTCCCTGCGGCAAACCCGCTGAGTTGTAGCGTCTCGCAAAAATCCCCCACCCACTGCCGTCTTGCAGATTGCTTTGCCACGCCACCACGAAATCTCCGGCCGGATCCTCTGCCACACTGGTGTCCAGCTGAGCATATGGCAATGACGAAGAAACCTGGAATTCGGATGCGGCAGGCGTCGGAGTTGGCGTTGGTGCCGCACCACTGCTTACGAGTGTAGCTGCCTGCATGGTGATGTTACCGAAACCATTGAAGCTTGCGTTAACAGTCCATCGGACAGTCAAGGTTTGGCCAGCCGATGCCGCAGTGTAGTTCAATGTGTAAAGGTAATTGCTGGCTCCGGTTTGATTGATAACACTTGTGTCGACGAAGGCCGGTGCACTGCCGTCACTCAGCGTTGCAGAGAATCGTCCTTGCGCCGACCACACTCCCATGTACAGTTTCAGCGTTCGGTTGTTTGTGTCGGCTGGGATTGTGAGCTGGAAGCCGTTGTTTACTCCGGTCATAAAGACCCCGCTCGGGGTATTCCCCGTAAGCGTCGGCGTGCCGTCGCTCCACGTATAATTCGTTGCGCTTTGTCTTTGGCGCAATGCGCCCTGCGATCCGATCAGTGTGAAATTACTGATCTGTTGTCCGACGCCAGACTTGTGATCAAAGCTGGTTTCATTTGTAAGACCCCAATGCGTCCAGTCCGTTGTGCCATCGGTCGTGAGATTCACGCTTGTTGGTGCAACTGCTACAGCACCTACAAGTGATCCACTGCCCGGCGTAGGAGTCGGCGTTGGCGTAGGAGTCGGCGTTGGCGTAGGAGTCGGCGTCGGTGTCGGCGTTGGAGTCGGCGTTGGAGTCGGCGTCGGTGTTGGAGTCGGTGTCGGAGTTGGCCCACCATTCACCACGAGCGTGGCGGATTGCAGAGTCACGTTGCCAAAAGAGTTAAAGGTTGCATTCACAGTCCACCGAATCGTCAACGTTTGACCTGCAGAACCTGCGGTATAGTTTATTGTGTAGACCGCGTTGGTAGTCGCCGTCTGGTTGACAATGCTCGTGTCAACAAAAGCTGGTGCGCTGCCATCACTCAGACTCGCATCCAACCGGCCTCGAGCGTCCCATAAGCCAACGTACAGCTTTAACGTGCGGTTTGAAGTGTCAGCAGGCACGGTCAACTGAAATCCATTGCCTACTCCATAGAGAAAGACACCGGTCGGTGTGTTGCTGGCACTGGCAGTAGGGGTACCGTTGGTCCAAGTGTAAGTCGTGGGGCTACCCCCCTGCCGTTGTACTCCAGTCGAACCGATTTGAGTGAAGTTGCTGATCTGCTGAGTCACTCCACTGCGATGGTCGAAACTCGTGGCCGTCGTAGTTCCCCAGTGTGCCCAGTCGCTCGTGCCTTCCGTAGTCAGGTTGACGTTCGACGGTGACGTTGCGCTGCTAACCGATAATTGCCCGATGTTATTGTTCGGATTAACTGTGATGACCACATCATCGCTACTGGACAAGACGCTATCGCTTGCTGTCAGTCGCAGCGTATACACACCGTCAATTGAAAAGGTTGCTGTTGTATTGAGCGCGTTGGCGTTGCCAAACGTGACCGTACCAGGACCACTTACTGTCGACCATGTCGTCGTCAGTGTTCCAGGAGGATTTGGCAGTCCGTCATCGAAGGCACTGCCGGACAGGTTTGCGCTAGCCGGCAAGGTTATGACTTGATCGTTCCCAGCATTGACTGTTGGCGGCTGATTAGTTGGCGGAGGTCCGCCGACCACGGCAAGTGTTGCAGCCTGGAGCGTGACATTGCCAAAAGAATTGAAAGTTGCATTGGCAGTCCATCGAATAGTCAGCGTCTGACCTGCCGCACCAGCCCGATAATTAATGGTGTAGACCGCGTTGGTAGTGGCTGTCTGATTAATGACACTGGTATCAAGGAAAGCAGGCGCGCTGCCATCACTTAAAGACGCATCGATTCGCCCTTGCGCATCCCACAAACCAACATAGAGTTTTAATGTGCGACTAGTAGTGTCAGCCGGCACCGTCAATTGGAATCCGCCTCCTGCTCCATAAATGAAGACGCCTGTAGGAGTGTTGGTGGCACTAACAGTAGGTATGCCGTTGGTCCACGTGTAGGTCGTCGGGCTAGCCTGTTGCCTTTGTGCTCCTACTGAACCGATTTGCGTGAAGTTGCTGATCTGTGAAGTTCCTCCACTGCGGTGATCGAAACTGGTAGCGTCGACCAGGCCCCAGTGTGCCCAATCAGTAGTACCCTCCGTGGTTAGATTCACACTGGCCGGGGAATTAGTACTGCTTCCTGATAATTGGCCGGTGCTAGGCGTTCCACTCACGTGCAGCGTCGCCGATTGAAGTGTCACGTTGCCCTGCGGACTCGTGTTACTTTCCACAGTCCACTGTATCGTCAAGGTTTGTCCGGCGGACGCTGCTGCATAACTGAAAGTGTAAACACCATCACTTGTTGACGTCGAATTTGAAAAGGATGTATCGACAAACGGCGAGCCGCTGCCATCACTCAAGGTTGCCTGCATACGACCCTGTGCTTGAAATAGTCCGACGTAGAGTTTCAAAATTCTTGTCGTCGTATCAGCGGGCACAGTCAACTGGAATCCATTCGCCGTGCCATAAGCAAACACACCGGTGTTGTTTGTGGCAGTAGACGTCGGTGTACCATCAGACCAACTATAAGTGATCGCAGTCCCTGTATACCGGATTATGCTGTTAGTCCCGAGTTGGGTGTAATTGCTAATCTGTGAGGGTACAATGTTCTTATGATCGAAGCTTGTTGCTGAGCTTGAACCCCAATGTGCCCAATCGGAAGCTCCCTCAGCAGTTAGGTCAACCGACACGGGAGGTGGTCCGTTACTAGCAGACAGACTGCCTCCGCCATTTACGACGTTCACGACAACTATCATGTCATCACTGCTCGACAGCACGCTATCGCTGGCTGTCAGGCGCAACGTGTAGACACCAGCCATTGTGAAGCTTGCTGCAGTATTCAGTGCATTCGCATTTCCGAATGTAACAGCTGCCGGGCCACTAACCAGTGACCACGTTGTGGTAAGCGTCGCAGGGGGATTTGGAAGGCCATCGTCGCTGGCACTTCCGATTAAAGTTGCGCTGCTCGGCAAAGTAATGGCTTGATCTGGACCTGCGTTTACTATCGGGGCTTGATTCGTAACGCCTCCGCCAGCCTGCGAAACGGTAAATGTTTGTCCACCAATGTTTAGCGTTCCCACGCGTGCCCCGTTTGCTGAATTATCGGCGACTGAGTACGAGACAACGCCGTTACCGGTGCCGCTGGTGGGAGATGTAATGCTTAACCAGCTAGCGTTGCTAATCGCTTGCCAGGTGCAGCCGGTAGAAGTGATGGAAACGGTGCCCGTTCCACCGGGGATGGTGAAGCTCTGTGAAGTTGGAGAAATTGAATTTGAGACTTCGGTACTTGCTGAGACATAGTTCGCCCCGCACGTCAATGGATTTGAGGGAACATCTGCGAAGTCAACTGAAATCGATTGTGCAAAGATGTCAGCAGCATTTTGCCTTTGAAAGTGTAAGTGGTCTCCGCAATTGGCCCCTGAAGTAGAACCTGTATGACCCTGGCGGCCAACATACAGGCCCTGACAAACTGTGGTACCAACCGCAACCTGAACCGAGTTAGGTTGCATGTGTGCGTACTTTGTGTACGTTCCATCAGCATGCTGGATAATCACAACGTTCCCAAAGAAAGTGCCTCCACAGCCGTTCGCGTTGTAATCCGGACAAGTTGGCTCCAATGTGTTGCACGTTATGTTCGACGTGGCGAAGACAACTAATCCGTCTGCGGCCGCCAGCGCATGGGCTCCCGTGCTGCTCTGGAGATCGTAAGCAAATGCCATCGCATTATTGTGTGAGACGATTGAGCAGTTTGCGGGCGCCGGATAGCCAGCGCCGCCCTGGGTCACCGTGGAGTTTGCCAATGGCAAATTATAAGTAACTACCGTATTCGTGCTTAGGGGCGCTGTCGTTCCATTCCAACCTATGTATTCCACGGTTGAGCCAGTTTGAGTGAGCCGGCGGATGACAGCACCATTTTGCAAAACCTTTAACAGCTGTCCCGTTCCGAGTTGAATCGTCTTGCCCTGAGAGCTACGCGCAAGCAAAGCTCCATTACCAAGGGCATTGCTTCCAACGATCTCATGAGTTCCGTCTGGCGCAGCTGTACGGAAGGCATAGTTCGGCAGGGATTCCGACTCTTTTTCTACACTCTGATCTGTTGACGTCTCCGGTGACTTACTGAATTCTGGAAAGCCTGCCGGCAAGGAACGAGGAGAGAGGATTTGCATTGATACATTGGTCACTGCAAACTCGGGCTTGAGGTTGAGTTGTCCGTTCTCTTCACCGGTGCGGAAGTAGTGGATGCCCGTTCCTGAACTATCCCACTGAATAAGATCTGTGTAGACATCTTTCGTAACCAGTATTCTCGTCTGCCCTGATTTCTGATCAACAAGAGCCAGGCCGCATGTATCGCCTGCTGAGAATGTATACGCGACGTTGTTCGTATCTTTTGGTGACCACGCTGCGTCCAAGACGACGGCAGTCGAGATTTTTCGCGCTGCTTTGGTTCCAAGATCTTCAACGTAAAGATCTCCTGATGGAAGTCCATTCCTTAGCGGCGAATATAAGAGTTGTGACCGATCCGGCGACACACCAAAAACCTTAAAGACACGCATGGACGTCTTCAGCGGGACTGCTTTGGCACCATCTGCGGTTTCTTCAAGCAGGTATGCAACGCCTCCGTTTACGCCGACAAAGGTCGGCGCTGAAACTACATCTGAAGTCTTGGTTAATAATGTTGTTGCCAGCGCCGCCGGCGGTTCATTCAGAGGCGCGCGGAGCTCATCAATACCGAGTTGAGATCCGGCGGATGACGCAAGTGGGCGGGCAAAGTAACCCGGTAAGATCGCAACCAGACCTAAAACAGCGAGCAGCAGTATTGCCAATCGCCCATAGCGGTGTCCAAAAGTCATGGAGTTCCTCTTTTCGGGCAAGTTATCTATTCGAGAGTAAAGCTTCGTAAGCGTCCGCAAGGACTACAACCATCAAGGGAACCATCGCAAAACGGCGACGCCGCACGGGTGATGATCGGGAGAGACGAGCTAAAAAGTTCTCCCAGTAAGAGTAAGTTAAGATTCATGTTGTTGAGGATTTCGACTCCTCTGTCTTTTCACACAGATAAACAATGTGAGGATAGG
>JBKPCC010000125.1:0-6120 GCA_046727215.1 Acidobacteriota bacterium | reverse complement strand
TAAAGCCCAAGGACGATGATGGAAAAGAATAAGATCGAGACCGGCTTTGGTTCGGACGCGAAGAAAGAGCCACGCCGCGTCGTTTTTGTTACAAAGAAGACCTCTGCCAAGGTAGTAGGCGATCCCGGCCCTCAGTTGATGACTTACCCGCATCTCTTGATCCGCGAGGCGATCGCATTTCAGGTGCTTGTGATCGCAATGGTGCTCACTGCGCTTCTCTGGAACGCGCCGCTCGAGCAACTGGCGAATCCGCTGATTACCCCGAATCCCGCCAAGGCCCCGTGGTATTTTCTCGGCCTGCAGGAACTACTGCACTTTTTTCCGCCATTTGTGGCAGGGATATTAATTCCGACATTGGTCGTGATCGCGCTGGTGGTCATTCCTTATTTCAACGTTAATGTCGAAGGCGAGGCGATCTGGGCCCGGCGGCCGTGGCGAAATCTGAGGTCCGTTCTCATCACTGTGATCCTCCTTCTCGCGTTTCTTGCTGTATTCCACGCTTGGACGATTTTCGCTCCCACGGCACTCGTTGCGGCTTTCTTGCTTTTTTCTTACACCGTCAAGCACGGACAGGAGGGCTGGCGGAATGCGCTCGCCGCGAAGCCGCTTTCCTGGTGGGTTATGACGTGGTTCATTGCTGTCGCTATCTGTTTGACCGTCGTGGGGACATTTTTCAGGGGACCGGGTTGGTCTTGGGTCTGGCCGTGGAGAACTCATGCCGGCTGAAGAGATGGGCAAGCTAACGGACCGCACGCGTCTGATCTTTGCGGCTTCGAGTGTGGTTTTCTTGGCCGTCCTCGCGATTTCGCCCTTCAAGGATTTTCGTCGCGAGTGGAAGCAGTACAAGCGCTCGTACCAGCGATTTGCTCAGAGCCGTCCCGACACAAAAAAATTGTTGGCCGATTACCGCCCAGATATCGATCAGATCTGGCTACCCGGAATGAACGTTGTCGACCGATGCACGACTTGCCACCAGGGAATCACGCAAGCGAGCCTTGGGGATAAAGCGGTGCCTGAACCTTTCCGCGCACACCCGCCCATTCCGCACAAGGTTCGCGATTGGGGCTGCACCGTCTGTCATCGAGGCCAGGGTCCCGCCACGGAAGTCGCTGAAGCCCACGAATCGACACTCGCTTGGGAACAGCCGATATTGCCGACCCGCTTCATTCAATCATCTTGCGGCACATGTCACTACGCCGACCTGCCCCAGACGCCGCAGTTGACACGCGGCCGCGAGCTTCTAGCCGAATTGAATTGTCAGGGCTGCCACCGCTTACCGGGAATCGAACGTCCCGCGATGCTCGGTCCCGACCTCACGAACATCGGCACGAAAGTCAGCCGTGAGTGGATTTACAAGTGGTTGAAGGAACCGCGCACGATCGTCGACAAAGACGGCAACGTCACAGTGAATGGATATGAGACGGAAGAAGAGCCGCGGATGCCGAAATTCCGTCTGACCGAGGCCGAACTGCGCGGGCTTTCCGCATACCTCAGCGTCCAAAAAGCCAAAGCCATGGTGCCATACAAGCTCGATGCGCGGGTTGTTACGGCCTGGCGCAAGAATCCGGAACTGGTCTCCCAGGGTGAATTGCGTTTCCGGCAAATGTTCTGCTCGACATGCCACTCACTGGCGGTCACTCGCGCCGGTGAAACAAAGCTGATCGGCGGTGACATCGGTCCGGAACTGACCAAAGTCGGTAGCAAGGTCAATCCCGAGTGGCTGATTGCCTGGTTGCGCGACCCCGAGGGCTATTTGCCACATACGCGAATGCCGCGTTACGGCTGGTCCGATGAAGACCTTTATAAGGTTACCCAGTACATCACCACCAAGCTAACCGACACTGATCTCCTCACCAGCGTTCCACAAATGGGCTCGCCAACGGAACAGGAAATCCAGTTAGGACGTCGCCTCTTTCTGGACAAAGGGTGTGGGAGTTGCCATTCGATTGAAGGCCTCGATCCGCAGAAAGATTTCGGGCCGGACTTGAGCGCACTCGGCGGAAAGAACGCCTCCGAATTGGCCTTTGGCGTGGCCCAGATTCCCCGTAATCTTGTTTCCTACATTCAAGCGAAGTTGCAGGATCCCGCGTCGGTGAATCCTGCGGCACGCATGCCGCAGTACAACTGGAATCCATCTGATTTGGACGCGATCACAACGGCGGTTCTTAGCATGAAGGGTGCGCCCGCGACGAGCGCATTGCAGAATCTGGTCGTGACGCGCAAAGAAGTTGCTTTCCATCCCACGGGTTCGTTCGGCGAAGTCTACGAGCGCTATAAGTGCTATACCTGCCACAAATTCAACGGCTACGGTGGCAATCTGGCGCCCGATCTCACCTACGAAGGCAGCCGCGCGCAGCGACAGTGGATCGTAGACTTCTTGAAAAATCCGCAGACACTGCGTCCGACGCTCATTTTGCGCATGCCGCAATTCAACATGAGTGACAAAGAGGCGGCTACGCTTGCCGACTACATGACCATGGTCTTACAACATCCCGCAGCGAATCCCGCGGCAGTCGACGCCAAGCAGTTCACGCCCGCCATGGTGGCGCTCGGCAAACAACTTTACGAAGTGAAATATCAGTGCCAGTCATGCCACACCATTGGCGGCGCCGGCGGTTACGTTGGGCCCAACCTGAACAACGCAGGCGGCTGGTTGACAGCCGCATGGACGGAGGCTTGGCTCAGAAATCCGCAGGCGCTCATTCCGGACACCATCGAGCCGCGAAGGAGTTTCACCGAAGACGAAGTCAAGGCCTTGACCGCTTATCTCATGACACTGCGGCAGGTGATCAAGCCGCAAAAAATTGCGAGCATCTCCGGATCGCGCACTCTGTCGCAGGGGTCCGGAAGATGAAACGGCACGATTGGACTCGGATTCTCCTGCTGATGGCTCTCGTCGGAGTGGCCGGGTGCCGCCATCCTGCGGAATCCGTCAAGACCGATCCGCTACTCAAAGCCTTCGATACAGAGGTCGACTGGACCGATCCGCTGCATGTCATCCCTTTGAACTATCAGCAAGCTCAGGGGAAACGCATTTTTTACCAACAATGCGTTTGGTGCCACGCGGACGCGACGCCTGCAGGCCCTTCGAACCGCTCGAACCTGACGCCTGTTCCGCCCCTGCTAAATGACGGCGCAGTGCTCAATGCAGAGAGCGACGAGAACATGAGCAACATTGTTACGCTTGGCGGTGCTGCCATGGGAAAATCGGCAATGATGCCGCCCTATGGACGTATGCTTTCGGCAGATGAAATCCGATCCGTGATCGCGTTTACCCGGGCCATCGCCCAGCCCCCATTTCAGCCATCGGCGCGAGCTGGGCTGCAGTAGTTTGACAGTTAGGAGACACTCTCGTGCGAACCAGGAAGCTCAGATTCTCGTGCCGATTCCGCCAACGCGTAATTTCCCTGGCAGTCGGACTGGCGCTCAGTTTTTGTGCACGGCCTTCGTCCGCGCAAGTGAGCCCGTCTGAAATCTTGAATCCGGATCTCAAAGCGCTTGAAGAGTCTCATTTCCAGCAGTTGAAGGCTCTCAATCAATCGATCGCCAAAGCTAAATTTCCCTTTCCTTTCTATCTCAGCCGTTTCGTTGGCCTCGATCCCGCGCAACAGGCGGAGGCCGATTCGCGCGGCTTGGAATTCGTCCGCTTTGAAGATCGGGTGATTCTGAAAGTGACTGGGAATTACAACGCGGCCTATGACACCGCGCGTCTCACACAGAACGAACGTGCTGCCAGCACGTTTCGCACCGTGGTCCTTCCTATTCTGGAACAACTGACGGCCGTTCTGCCGGAAGACTTGGCTTGCGATGGCATCGGTTTCGAAATCTCTCATCACGCTCGCACTCGGGAGCGCAGCTACGACTACGAAGGAAAAGAAATCCTCGTCGTGGTGCTGGCCCGCGATGATGCTTGGGCGCTGGCCCGAACCTCCACGGATTCAGCGCGCCAGGAAATTCTGAATCGTTCAAAAGTGTATGTTAGCGGCACCGACTTTGGCCTTTCGCTCACGGAACGCGATCCCCTCAATGTTCAAGCATTGTCTCGCTCCGTTCCTGCCAAACCGGATGCAACTTCCACCGCGCGTTCTTCGGCCTTGGTAGCCGGCTCTTCCTTGCTCAAATCAAATCGTTCGCTGTCATCCGTCTCGCCGGTGGTTCCAACCCGCGCGGCGGACCCCGCTTCCGCAAGCGCCAACGCAGTTCTGCCTCCTCCCAAGGCTGTTGATCCGCCCACGAGTCCTCCGCCGGCGCCTGCTGACGCCGAGCGTCTGAACGAAAAGCATCAAACACAGTTGACTGCCCTGGCAAAGGAGGGCGCAACGAAGTTTCATTTTGTCGATTACGCCCCGCCCACTTTCGTGGTCTTTCGCGATCAAATCGCCCTGCAGATGACCTTGCGAAATTCCTTACAGTTCGGGCCGGTGAAGGGATCCATCTACAAAAGGGCCGCGCAGAGTTTTGACTTGTTCCTGGCCCCTCAGCTCAAGGATCTATCAGATAGAATTTCGCCGGACATCGAATTCCAGCTTCTTGATTTTTCCGTTCTGAACAAACTTTCTCCCGCCGCGAAGGGTACTTCCGAAGCCATTGAATTCATTTGTCCGCGAACGGCTCTCAAACAATTCGTGAACGCGGAGATCACGAACCAGCAACTACTCGATCAGAGTGTGGTCTTGGTGAACGGCATGCGCATCGCCTTGAACCTCCAACTCGTGGAATAGATCCATTCATCCCGGCTGCGAACACGCCTTTCTACGGTTGAGCACGGCTGGCAAAGCCAGACCGTCCGCGAAGTCGTCCGGGCTCGCGCTCGCCTGCAATGATGAGCGCAATAACAAAGCAGGTCGCTACCCAAGGTGTAAAATGCCATCCATGTCTACCTTCTATCTGGATCTCTGCTGCTTGAACCGGCCGGTCGCTACCGACTGGGATAACGTAGGAGAGATTCATGCCACGAACCCGTACGAGTGATCGTCATGATCGGTTGAGGAGTCTAACGACGCTGGCCGCGCACCTGCTCACTTTCTTCGCGGTGTTCGCCATGGTGCCCGCCCGAGCGGACGAGCCGGCCAAACCCTCCAGCCGTGCCGAGGCGACCGCAATCATCGCCGATGCGCGCAAGATCGTGACGCCCAATGGGGTGGAGCGGTTGGAGAAGGTGCGGATCGGCGGGATCGATCAATGGGTCTCGATCCGCGGCAGCGATCGCAGGAATCCGGTGCTGCTATACATGCACGGCGGGCCGGGGTACGTCTCGATCCCGATGAGCTGGTGGTTCAACCGGGGCTGGGAAGAATATTTCACGATCGTTCAGTGGGACCAGCGCGCCGCGGGAAAAACCCATCTCCTCACCGATTCCGCCACGATCGCGCCCACACTGACGCGCGAGAGGATGATCGCCGATGCTGAGGAGATGGCTGCTTGGGTCCGCAGGGAGTTCGGGAAGGACAAGATCTTTGTCTTGGGCCATAGCTGGGGCAGCTTCCTTGGCCTTCAGCTCGCGAAGCGTCGCCCCGAATGGCTGCACGCCTATATTGGCGTTGGACAACTGGTCAATGGACCCGAGAACGAGCGTCGAGGCTGGCGCTTCGCCATGGACGCCGCGCGCCACGCGGGCAATGCCGAGGCGGTGCGCGAGCTCGAGGCAATCGCCCCATACGCCGCCCCCGGCCAGATCGTCCCCATCAAGGACCTGTACGTCCAGCGCAAATGGGTTGGTTTTTATGGCGGCGTTATGGCCTATCGGCGCGACAATTCGGCTGAAAGCGCGCTCGCCCGGCTTTCCCCCGACTACAGTGACCAGGAAATCCGCCGCATTTGGGAAGGCAATGAGTTCGCCACCCCCTATCTGCTCCCCGAGCTGGTCGCGCTCGATCTCACCACGAATCGCAAACTCGCGGTTCCGCTGATCCTCTTTGAGGGCCGTCACGACTGGAACGTGAATTCAGAGGTCGCCGCCGCGTGGTTTGACACGGTGGAGGCGCCGGAAAAGCACCTCGTCTGGTTCGAGCATTCGGCGCACATGCCGATGACCGAAGAGCCCGGCAAGTTCTTCCTCTCGCTCGTGCGGTTCGCCCGGCCGATCGCCGAGAAGGCGGGCGATATCGCTCCCTGACGCAC
>JBKPCC010000124.1:0-33654 GCA_046727215.1 Acidobacteriota bacterium | reverse complement strand
GCTATGCGCGGCGTTAGTCGCATTTGCAGCGACAACGCTTGCGCAGGGGCAGACGCAACCGATTGACGGCATTGACGCTCGTGCCGATACGGCAGCGCTGGGCCGTCAGCTGGGTGATCCCGATCCACTGTTGCGTCAGCGGGCCGCCGAAGCGCTGGCACGATTGGCAGCCACCGATCAAAAGAAACTGATTGAGGGCTATTACCTGCAGGAGAAGAACAAGCAGGTCCATCTGGCGCTCGAGTGGGCACTGTATCGCGTTGGAAAGAACGAAGCGCTGTTTCGAATCGTACGCGATTTGGACTCGGGGCGGCATGATCAAGCACTCGGTTACTTGACTCAGGTCGATTCACCTGACGTGCTCTACCCGTTTCTTAAGCGACAGGAGAACAAACCACGTGTCACTGTCGGTCTGTTGGAAGCGCTGGCGCAAATAGGTAATGCGGACTCGCGACAACAGATCGAGCCATTGCGCGATTCGCTGGCTCCAGGTGTGGCTGCTGCCGCGGAGAAAGCACTTGAAGATCTCGACGCGCGCTTGGGGCAACCAACTACTACTCAGCCAACTCGACCTCGCAATGTCAGCAAACCTGACGAAAATCCTCCGCAATAGTCCGCCCCGGCATGCACCCAAATCTCAGATCATTTCTGGATCTACTCTCCAGAGAAAATGATCTAATTGCTATAGATGCTCCTGTCGATCCTTACCTTGAAGTTGCAGAGATCCATCGGCGCGTAATTGCGCACGGTGGACCGGCTCTGCTTTTTAAGAACGTAAAGGGCAGCAGCTATCCAGTCGTCACAAATCTGTTCGGCACTGAGCGACGTATCGAGCTGGCGTTTGGTCCAAAGCCGGAATTGTTCGTGCGCGAATTGGTTGACGCAGCCGAATTTCTACTGCCACCTAGATTCTCTGAACTGTGGAAACGTCGGTCGCTGGGAAGAGAGTTTTTGAAACTCGGTACACGCTTTGCCAGGCATGGCGCGATAGCCGAGGTCATGGAGCGTCCCGCACGGCTTAGTGAGTTACCGGTACTGACGACGTGGGATGAAGATGGTGGTCCGTTCATCACGTTGCCGCTGGTCTATACGGAGCATCCAGTTACAAAGAGACACAACCTGGGTATTTACCGGATGCAGATTTATGACGACCAATCAACCGGATTGCACTGGCAGATACAGAAAGGCAGTGGGTTTCACTATCACCAGGCAGAGCTGCTCGGGAAGCCGCTACCAGTCACGGCGTTTCTCGGTGGTCCACCGGCCCTAATTCTTGCGGCGATTGCCCCGCTCCCGGAAGACGTTCCTGAGTTGTTGCTAGCGTCGTTACTCTCCGGCGAGAAACTTAAGCTCTCCAAGAATCCTTTGGGTGGCCACCGATTAGCCGCCGAAGCCGAGTTCGCTCTGGTAGGTCAGGCTGTACCCCACGAAAGAAGACCCGAAGGGCCATTCGGCGACCACTACGGTTACTACTCACTACGGCATGACTATCCCGTTTTTCACGTGGAAGCGGTGTTTCACCGTCGCGATCCCATTTATCCTGCAACTGTTGTCGGGAAACCTCGTCAGGAAGACTTTTTCATCGGCGACTATTTGCAACAACTGCTGTCGCCGCTGTTCCCGCTGGTCATGCCCGGAGTCCGCGATCTCTGGACATATGGTGAAACTGGATTTCACTCGCTGTGTGCAGCGGTCGTTCGCGAGCGTTACATACGGGAAGCTCTGGTTTCCGGATTCAGAATTCTCGGGGAAGGGCAGCTCTCGTTAACGAAGTTCCTGATTCTTACCGATACGCCTTTAAACCTGCGGGACTTTCGCGCGGTGTTCGAACATGTGCTCGCTCGATTCAAACCGGAGTCTGATCTCTTCGTGTTCTCGAATCTGTCAATGGACACACTTGATTACACAAGCGGTAAAGTTAACGAAGGCAGCAAGGCAATTCTTCTAGGGCTAGGAGATCCAATTCGCGAACTACCAAAGGAATTTCGAGGGGAGTTGCCAACAGGAGTTTCGGCGGCGCAGGTATTTTGCGGCGGCTGTCTGGTGGTCCAGGGCGAATCCTTTGCGAACGAGCCAGACCAGGCGCAACGGTTGGCACGAGAACCTGCGTTCGGTGATTGGCCAATGATATTTCTCCACGATGACGCGCGTGTTGCGTCATCGGTGATAGATTTCTTGTGGGCGACCTGGACTCGATTTGAGCCCGCCGCGGATATACATGCTGCCAAGGAAACAGTCGTGCGGCATCATATCAGTTACACGACACCAATTGTGGTTGACGCCAGGCTCAAGCCTGGGTTTCCGAAAGAGTTGATTGTGCGTCAGGACATCGCTCACTTAGTTGACCAGCGTTGGCGTGAATACTTTCCCAGCGAGTCTTGAGCGGCAAGCCTGATTACAACGCTTTGGTCTATTTCGTGTCCTTTCGTGTTGTTCGTGGATCCGTTTTTTCAACACGTAAAGACTCATCCACGAAAAAACACGAAACGAACCCTTACCCGGGAAGTTTTACTTTGAAAATCGCTCCACCTTCCGGAGCATTCGTCGCGGTCAGCGTGCCACCATGCTCAGTGATTACTCGATGAGCTAACGCGAGCCCGACACCATGACCCTTCGATTTTGTAGTGAAGAAGGGAATGAAGATCTTCTGCAGATACGCTGATGGGATGCCTGGGCCGGTGTCTCTAATCTCAAGTGCAATCTGATTTCCATTATCAGCAGTGTTGCGCGCAATATGCACGTAAACGTTTCGCGGCTCAGTATCGTCCGGAATCGCCTCGGCGGCATTACGCAATATGTTCAGCAATGCTTGACGCAACATTCGTTCGTCAGCGCGAATCTCGATGGACTTCGTGTCTGTAGCACAATCCAGAATTAACGTTACGTTGTGATCCTCATAAACCGGTCCAAGTTCGGTGGCACAATCGCTGAGCAGTTCAAAAAGCTGGACCGGCTGAAGCTCTAAAGGTTGTGGTCGAGCAAAGTTCAAAAAGCTGGTTACCATCTCCGAGAGGTTTCTTACTTCATTGAGCAGCGATGCTGCAGTGGTGCGACCCTTTTCACCTAAATCCATGCGTTGCAGCAGCTGCACATAACCCTGAAGCGCGGCGATCGCATTTTTGAACTCGTGAGCCAGCCCCGCTGACATCTCGCCGAGATTTTCAAGATTCTTCTTTAACGCAACCTGTTCACGGAGCTGCGTTACTTCGGTGATATCAGTCAACAAACAAAGCGCGCCGCGTGATCCATGCTCGGCCGACAAATCAATGGGAGCAACCGTAGCGCCGAGTCTGCGGGCTTCGCCATCCGTAGTTTCAATTTCCTCTCGACGATAGAGTTTCCCCGTAGCGAGGCACTCTTCGACCATTTGACTAAGGCGCGGGTAGTTCGCGAACAGTTCATTGAAAGGTCGACCGAGCGCTGTACCATCAATTCCTATTAATTCATGGGCCGGAGCATTCAGCACCATTGATCGACCTGTAGAATCGAAAGCCAACAGCCCCGAGGGCACACTCGCGATAATTCGTTCGCTAAATCTTTCCGCAGAATCCGCTCGTTCTCGAGCGCGTGCGCTGAGCTCTTCTAACTGTTTTCGTTGATCCTGTAGTTGAGCGACAACGGACTGGAAAGTTTCCAGCACAAACGCAGCTTCGTCCTTCGATTTGTGAGTGTGCGAAACAGGAGCGCGTTCTGCTTCACCGATCAATTCCTTATAAGGACTCAATAACCATCGCAGTACAAACAAAATGCAGAGCAATCCGCCAATGACGATTGCAAGAACGGCCGCCAGAAAAAGCGAGCTTTGCACGGCGGGTGTTGAAGGCGTGAGGGAATAAAGCAGGACAGCAAAGAGTGTTGCGGCGAGGAAGAGACCGCCGAGCAAGGTTAAGCCGAATTGGAAGCGAGTTGCGTACCGCATAAGTTGCATTCGGCGACGGGCATCAGAACTGGCCGGCATACCATTGCACGATTGGCGCTCCGACCAGAACCGCGAGAATGGCCCCGATACCCAGAAAAACCCCAAACGGCAAAAGCATTTGCATGTTCCGCTTGCCCTCGCGAAGCATCAATAGCGTTCCGATTATGGATCCGGAAAGAACTCCAAAGAAGATGGTAAGAATGGTCAGTCGCCAACCTAGATAAGCGCCGACCATGAACATCATCTTAACGTCCCCGAGTCCCATGGCTTCGATACCGCGCAGCTTTTCCCAGGTCCAACCCATCAGCCAGAGAGAACCACCACCGATGAGAGCGCCTATCACCCCACCGATTAACGATGCTGCCCACATTGGCAGGCCAGCCAGAGCTCCGTTCATGAGTGGAGAAAGATCATCGAAGTGCGGTTGGCCCATCAGATAAGGAATCACCAGTCGAGCTAAAAGAGCGAAAACAATTCCCGGGTAGGTAATTGCATTTGGCAGAATCATATGTTCTGCGTCAATGAAAACCAGGGCCACCAACGCAGACACGAATATCAGATCAAAAGGAAGCGCATAACTTAATCCATCACGCCATGCGACGGCGACAAATAACAACGCCGTCATTATTTCCACGGCCGGATAACGAATAGAAATATATTCGCGGCAGGCACGACAGCGTGCCCGGAGCATTACATAACTCAAGACGGGGATGTTGTCATAGAAGGCGATGACTGTGCCGCATGAAGGGCATCGAGAATTAGGGAAGACGATCGATTGTTCTAACGGCAGCCGGTGGATCACGACGTTAAGAAAGCTGCCGATGATGGCGCCTAAAACGCCTGACATCACGTAAACGAATGAAGGCGGAAAGAGCACGTCTGACAGGAGGGCCGCGGCCAAAAAGCTCATCGGGGTTTCATTGTAGCAAGTTTTGGAGGTGGGTGAGGATGATCTTTGGAGTGCGGCAACTTGTTGCTGCTTTTCAAACCGCAGCTTTTCAAAACGCCACTTTTCAAAGCGCTGTGTTGCTGCTTTCAAAAGCGCTGACAAGTCAGCGCACTCCAAAGTCCGAATCCTATTGACTTGGGCTGTCCACCACTACATTGTTCACTCGCAGCGTGGTAGAAGTTGCACGTTGCAAATCTGAGAGAGCCTTATTGTAGTCGGTTTCAGCCCTCAACTCCTGCGCGCGCGCATTCGTGAGCGCGTTCTCACGTTGGAACAGCAAGAACGTTGTCGACCGGCCAACCTGATACAGTCGCTGCTCGCCTTCCAATTGCGTCTCGGCGTTAACCCTGGCTTCTCGCGCAGACAGTACGCGGCGGCGGGAAGTATCCACTGCTTGGGCCGCGTTCCGTACGTCCACTTCTATAGCTTGTTCCTGCGAACGCGTGGATGCCTGCAATTGCTCCTGTTGAATGCGAGCGCCGGCGTATTGCGCCTTGGCGGTCTTGTTTTGCAGCGGAAATGAAATTGCAACCCCGACTGTGATGTTTCTGGTCTTGAAGCCAAAAAGGTTGCTCAGGTCCTTCGCATAACCACCGATTAGATCCGGATTGATCTGGCTAGTGGTTAACGGAACCTGCGGGACAACAACAGGTGGACGTCCAATGGCTGTCTGAATGTCTTGAATTTGCTGCAGCAGGAAAGCATTGGCGCTAGTCGCAGGATTGCCCGATATCAACGGCACCAGCGTTCCTGGTAACACTGGAGGATTAACAGCCTGGCCAGCGAGACCTGTGGTCGCGAGAGTACCGACCAAATCGACCTGCGGCCGAGTTTTATTCTTGTAGTACTGAAGATCGATCCGATTGATATCGCTCTGTAGCCGCAACCTACGAAGTTCGGGTCGATTTTCACGCGCTTCTTTCAACGCCTCGTCCAGGTTTATCGGGGTGGCGTCGATCTTGGGCGTATCCGTTGGTGTAATTTGCGCTCGCCACTCAACTGAAGATGGATCCTTGAAGATCAGGGTCTTCAAATTGTTTTCGGCGATTGACACGTTCTGGACCGCCAACAACAGAGATGACTCGCGATTTGCCAGCTCAGTTTGCACTTCAGCTCGTTCCAGCGGCGCTTTAGCACCGGCAGCGATCTGGGCCTCGACGTTTTTCAGGTTTTCACGAGAAAGATTCAGGTTGGCCAGTTGGTTTTGTTGATCACGAAGAGCAAACACCAATTCCCAATACGCTTGCTGGACCTGCGAAATAATCTGAATCGTGCGGTTTCGAAAATCTGCGTCCGATTGTTCGACGCGTTTCTTCTGGATGCGAATCGACCTGCGATTGTTATCAATGGAACGATCGCGCAACAACGGTTGCGTAAACGTTAACGAAAGATTCGAAGAATAGAACGGGTTGATCAAGCTGAAGGTATTACTCGTGTTCGTGTGCGAGTTGGCAAAACTCACGGTGTAATTACCGCCACCGCGGCCGAACTGTTTAGTCAAGGACGGACTGAGCGTGTAGATTGTTGTTTGTGTCGTGCCGGATGTGCCTGAGCCGCCGAGCGAACTCTGTTGCGGAGTGATGCGCTTATCATATTGTGGCGTGACGCTGAAAACAGGATCGAACACTCCTTCGAGCACGCGCAACTGTGTTTCTGCGTACCGCACATCATCCCGAGCGACTTCGATGTCGTTGTTATTCTCAAGCGTTTTCTTGATTGCGTCGTTCAGAGACAGGGGAACGGTCATGTCGGGTGCGACGCCCAATCGAGTCATGTCGGGAAGTGGTGGCAATGGTTTCGGAGTCTGCACCGCGATGTTTGGCTCCTTTGGCTCTTCGAGCGGTGCAGCGCTTGGAGCAGGCGTGGGCGGGTGAACCGACGGCTGTTGCGGCGATACTCCTGGCACGACTGGTTGCCCTGGCGGAGTCTGTGGCTGGGGCTGCTGCGTTGCAGGAGGTGTGGCCGGATTCGGTCTTTCAGTTCCCGGCGGCGCTGCCGGATTCGGCGTTGGGGTCGGTGTTTGAGCAGACACAAGGGCCTGCGACGCGATCAACGCCATCGTCAAAATCGCGATCTTCGAGACCGCACGACATACTCTAATCCACATTAGATCAACAACTCCTTAATGTTTTTCTTTAACTCTACAGGCTAAACCACACCAGATATTGGCAAATGGCAGTCCACCGAATCAAGTGGGTACTACGACATATTAACCAGTGCAGTTTCAAAAAGATGGACAGCGCGCCCAGCATACCAACCAAATCAAGTTGCTTCGAAAATGGGATGCGCCGGTTCGAAAATGGGACTGATGGGGCGCTTGACACTCACACTAGCGCCGCATACTCTTGCCCTTCTTTTTAAGCTAAACACCAAACGATGTGACATTGGAGATTGGACATTTGCCATTTGTCATTTCACTTTCAGTTTTCATCACCGGGTGACTGCTTCAGTCAAACGAAAGTACAAATGTCAAATGTCCAACCTCCAATGTCAAATCTGTTTTTTTATAACTTTCGGAAAAGGAGCTTCTTGAAATGGCGGTGAGGGTCGGCATCAACGGTTTTGGTCGTATCGGAAGAAACATTTTTCGCGCTTCAATCGGCGATCCGGACATCGACTTCGTCGCTGTCAATGATCTGACTGACACGAAAACGTTGGCGCACTTGCTGAAATACGACTCGGTCCTCGGTAATCTGGATCATGAGATCACTTCAACTGAGAACGGAATTAAAGTCGACAAGGATGAGTTCAGGGTTTTTTCACAGCGCGATCCGGCCGCTATTGATTGGGCGTCGGTGGGCGCTGACATCGTCGTCGAGTCAACTGGACTTTTCACGAAAGCTGAAGACGCGAAAAAGCATCTTCGCGGGTCCGTCAAGAAGGTGATTATCTCTGCGCCCGCTAAAAATGAAGACATCACGATTGTTTTGGGAGTAAATGAAGACAAATACAACAGAGCGGAGCACCAAATTATTTCAAATGCTTCGTGCACGACCAACTGCCTTGCCCCGGTTGCCAAGGTGATTCACGAAAAGTTTGGTATCCGCTCGGCGCAGATGACCACGATTCATTCCTACACAAACGATCAGCAACTTCTGGATCTCCCGCATAAGGACCTGCGACGTGCGCGAGCTGCCGCTTTGTCCATGATTCCGACTTCCACCGGCGCCGCCAAAGCGGTTTCGCTCGTGATTCCAGAATTGAAAGGGAAGTTTGATGGCATTGCAGTCCGCGTACCGACGCCAAATGTGTCGCTCGTCGACGTAGTGATGGAAGTTGAAAAAGAAACCTCCTCTGAAGATGTGAACCGTGCTCTGAAGGACGCGGCCAATGAGGAGCTTCGCGGGATTTTGCAGTTCTGTGAAGAGCCTTTGGTTTCGGTTGATTTCAAAAAGAACTCAAACTCGTCAATCGTCGATGCCGAGTACACGAAAGTGATCAATGGCCGGCTTGTGAAGGTGCTGTCCTGGTACGACAACGAGTGGGGTTACTCGTGTCGCGTTCGCGATCTCATAAAGTTCATCGCCTCGAAGGGTTTGTAACTTTTATTCGTCACTGGTTCGGTTAGTTGTCGTTTTTTTCGCGTTACTTCGTGTTTAGTGGATCTGTTTTGTTGGTTCGATAAGTAAGACCCCACGAAATGACACGAAACTACACGAAACCACACAAAATACCGAGACTGACGATTGCCTCCTTCAAATGCCAAAACTTTCTATCAAAGATCTGGATCTGAAAGGAAAACGCGTCTTCATCCGCGTTGATTTCAATGTTCCCCTGAAAGAAGGAAAGGTTGAAGACGACACACGCATTCGCGCCTCACTTCCAACTATTCAGTACGCCATCGAGAACGTCGCGCGAGTAATTCTGGCTTCACATCTCGGTCGGCCAAAGGGCGAGCGCGTCGATAAATACAGTCTCAAACCTGTAGCTGGGCACCTCTCCACGCTATTGGGAAAGCCGGTCGCATTTGCAAATGACTGCGTAGGTGATGAAGCTCGCGCGCAAGTTGAGAAGCTGAATGACGGTGACGTCCTGCTGCTCGAGAACCTTCGCTTTCACAAGGAAGAAGAAAAGAATGATGACGGTTTCGCGCGAGAGCTCGCCAGCCTTTGTGACTTATATGTGAACGACGCCTTCGGCGCTGCGCATCGTGCGCATGCTTCAACCGTCGGGATAACAAAATACGTTGCTAAAGCAGCTGCGGGCCTGCTTATGCAAAAGGAATTGGACTACCTTGGACGAGTGATAAACAATCCCGAACATCCATTCGTCGCGATTCTCGGAGGAGCAAAAGTTTCGGACAAAATCCCCGTTATCAACGCGCTTGTGGACCGAAAAGTTGACAAGATCCTTATCGGTGGCGCTATGGCGTACACATTTCTCAAGGCTGAAGGATTCACAGTGGGAAAATCACTGGTCGAAAACGACATGTTAAAAACGGCGATTGAGATTAAGAACCGGGCTGAACAGCAGGGATTTGAATTTCTATTGCCAACGGACCATCAAGTTGTGGATAGCTTTGAGCCGATAAAAGGGCAACAGATCCTGGCCAAGACAATTCCGATAGAGTTTACCAACGCGGGCCATGTAGGCATGGACATTGGCGTCGAAACGATTGCGCATTTTGCCAATGCTCTCAAGGATGCGCGCACGATCATTTGGAATGGGCCAATGGGTGTTTTCGAGGAGCCGCCTTTCGATCAGGGTACAATCGGTATTGCAAAATCTGTGGCCGAAGCCGCAGACCGTGGAGCTACTGTCGTCGTCGGTGGAGGCGATTCCGTAGCTGCAGTTACCAGGGCAGGCGTTGCCGATCGAATCACTCACATCTCAACGGGCGGTGGCGCTACGCTGGAATTTCTTGCCGGTGAAGAACTGCCAGGTGTGACCGCTCTAACTGATAAACAGATCTGATAATGAGAAAACCCGTAATTGCAGGAAACTGGAAGATGTACAAGACGGTGAGCCAATCTGTCGAAACCGTGCTGGCTCTCAAACCATTGGTCGCCAACGCTAATCACTGTGAGATCGTTGTTGCGCCAGTATTCACGTCTTTAAAAACAGTTGCGGATCGCCTGGAAGGATCGAACATACGCGTCGCGGCGCAGAACTGCTCGACAGAGAGGACCGAAGGCGCCCACACGGGTGAGGTGGCCGCATTCATGATTCGCGATGTGGGCGCCACGTTTGTGATTGTCGGCCACTCCGAAAGAAGACAGCTGTATTGCGAGACGGATTCTATAGTGAATAAGAAGGTGCATGCCGCATTGGCATCTCAGTTAATACCGATACTATGTGTGGGTGAAACCCTCGACCAGCGGGAGCGGGGAATCGCAGAAAACGTGGTAGGCGGACAACTTAGCGGCGGACTCGCTGGGTTGACAGCCTCAGATCTCAACCGTATCATCGTGGCCTACGAGCCCGTCTGGGCAATCGGCACGGGACGCACAGCGACGCCGGAGCAAGCGCAGGAAATGCACGCGTTTATCCGGCGCGTTTTCGCGGATAGGCATTCTAAAGCTGCCGCGGAGCAGCTGCGAATTCTTTATGGCGGTTCGGTAAAGCCGGACAACATTGTTGGTTTGATGGCCCAGGAGGATATAGATGGGGCACTCGTCGGCGGAGCAAGTTTGAGTGCAGAAAGCTTCGCACAAATTGTTAATTATGAAAGGCGGTAAATGGTAAATAGTAAATGGTAAATGGACTCACGTCGGTGTGTTTCCATTTTCGTGCACGCGCAATCATTCACCATTTACGATTTACCATTCACCATTTACCAATTTATGTTGACTTATATTTTATACGGCTTATTCATTCTGTCGTGCATCGTACTGATCATCTTTGTATTACTTCAGCCCGGTAAATCTGATGCGGGCGCGCTGTTTTCGAGTAGTGTTTCGAGTACCGCTTTTGGGCCAAGAGGAACTGCCAGCGTGCTGGCGAAGATTACGATTGGCGCTGCGGCAGCATTCATGTTGATCGCATTGATGCTTTCATTGCCGGCTGTTACCGGATCGCACTCAGTGCTGCAATCGACGAATCCTGAGAGCACCGCGACACCGACCCCGGCTCCTTCCCCGGCAGCAACTCAAGCGCCTGTGTCATCTCCCGCAACTCAAGGTGCAACGGGTACATCAACGCCGGATACTACCAAGCAAACAGGAAGTACCGACAAGGCAAAGCCGAGTCCGACGAAGAAGTAGATCGTATTAGCAATTGTGGACCTTTTTGGTGTTGTTTCGTGTTCTTTCGTGGATTGGTTTTATTGGTTAGCGAAAGAACTGATCCACTAAACAACACGAAAATCACACCAACTACCACGGTTAGAGTTGCAGCTCGAACTTCGAAAGTGGGAAACTAGCTCACCGGTATTGACAACCTAAGCCGAAGTGGCGGAACTGGCAGACGCGCACGTTTGAGGGGCGTGTGAGGTAACTCGTGGGGGTTCGAGTCCCCCCTTCGGCAAATCAACTTCACAAGTCTAATAAATTCAACAGTGTGTATGGGGAGCCGAAGCTGGAATTCGGCACCTATACCTTACCTACACACCAACCATTTCTCGGATACAAGATACTGCGTGGTTGGAAAAAGCTTTCGCGGAATGGACCGGCGAGATGGTTTTTCTGAAAGGTGAAATTGCCGGAGCAGCCGACGGCGATTCGTTCAAGTCCGTTCCCTTGTTTATTCGCTCTCCACGGTTGTCGAACGCTTCGGCTGAAACTGTTAAAAGTGACAGTGTCACAACTCTTCTACTTGAAATAGATTTTCAAAATCAGAAGCCTGCTCCAATAGCCGCATAGTGGCGGGCGTGCAACTGGAGAAAAGGAGCAACGATCATGGAAATCAAACCGCAGGCAATGGCAATACCCAAAGAGACCGATCTAGAACAGGGAAAATACGGCCCGGTATATCCAAAGACGCCGGCATGCTATGGCTTCTCGATCCTCGCGAAGATTATTCCCGGACGCGAACCTGTTTTTTACCAGTACGCTCAGAACATTGAGAATGCAGTGAAGGACATGCCCAATGTCCTCGCTCCGCTAAAACTGCATTATCTGCGTTGGCTTTTGTTTCCGATCAATGGCGAAACCTACTTTATGTATCAGGGCATCTTCGACACTGACTTCGACAAATACACAGAGGATGCAGTTGCGCTTTTTGGCGCTGCGGGCGTCAGGACCGTTTTCGAAAACCTCGACGGTTTCCCGATGGATTGGCAGACTAATCCGGAGGCGTTCGTCAGATTTGTTCGAGAACATCAAGTCCCGAGCTTTCTGGAATACGGCGAGTATCCCTTCTTCAGTGCCGATGAGATCAAGAAGGCCCTGAGGATCAAGAGCGCTCTTTCAGAAATGCTTGATCAGTTGCAGTGAGTCGTTCAGGTGAGGTCAAGAGCTTCCCGAAGAAGGACAGAAGATGAGCGAAACCAAGGTTGCGCGCACGTACAACCAGAATCATGTGCCGCGTACATATACGCCGGGACGCCGCCGCGTGAGTATTTACATGTCGTGGAGTTACCCGGCTGAGGCTGGACGAAACCCTGCGGAATTGGATCACCGGTTCTCGACGATGACAGAAGTCAGGCGTGTGGCCTGGCCCGCTTACGAGGATCCAAAATGGTCCGACCCATTCCAGTTTCAGCAAGGCATCGCGGGAGCTCTGGAGTTGTTCTTCTGGGCCTTCGCGCCATTCCAGGAGTTTGTCGGCGAAACCACCGGCCATGTTGTGCCTGTGTTTCAGCGCATTGACCAGGCAGGATTCAAGCTTCCAATCGATGAACGCGTGCTGGCGGACACCGACACCCTGTTGGTGTTCGGGTTGGACCACAACGTTACCGGCCAGGACCCAACGACGCAGGAGATCGAGGCCCTCAGAAACTTTCTCAAGCGTGAAGGAACCTGTCTGGTATTGGGGCCGCATCATGAAGTCGGTTTATCCGATGATCCACATGTGCGCAACCTGGAATATCACCATCATGGTGACGCCCTGGTGCCTCGCCAGCAACACTTTGGCAGATACACGCGGGGATTGATGAAGGGGCTGGGAACCCCGGTCGAGAATCGCTATGGCTTGCGACCTCTACGCGACCCGGAAACCAGAAAACTCGCGCCTTTGTCTAAAGCAAGTGATCTCGATAAGAAGGGATGGCTTAACGAAGTTACGACTCTCAACTTTCATATGCACCTCCCGCACTACGCTGTCACCGACGATAGCAACTCAGTCCACGTGCTGGCGCGTCAACCGATCGATACGTCCAAGCCGCATCCATTCATCGAAGAAGGCAACACAGAGTTCAACATGGTTCTATGGATGCCGCCGCATGGCGAGCGGGCCGGTGACATTCTTTTTGCGGATTCGACGATTTTCAGCACGTTGTTCGGCGCTGATGACAGTCTGCGAAACTTCTGGAGAAATCTTGTTACCGCAAAGTGAAGGCGAGGATCCAACGCAAATGCTTTGTTCCAGAAAGAAAGTTGAGCCTCTCATTTACACCCGGCTTCAGCCGGGTGATCGGGAGTCAGGAGAATAGGAAACAGTTTGACTTTCAAAGTGCTGGGCCAACAGGTCAACCAAACCGGCGCCCTCTTTACCGTGGCGGAGCGTCAGCTCGCCGAAGGCGGTCGCATTGCCGCCTAGGCCTGGGCGAAGGGAATTCGCGCGTGATTTACGAAGCAGCGATCTTGTCATGTCTGCCGAACCTACTACTGAACTCGAACTCGACGATATCCAAAGCGGTGTGCTGCGTCCGCGTCCCGCCCCATTCGCCGCCACTTACATCGCCTTCCGCATCGATGATCGCCGGGCCGGCCGAGAGCTGATGCGCCGCCTGTCGCAGGTCGTGACTTCGGCTGCCAATCCCAGCAGTCCACTGGCCGACACGTCGGTCAGCGTTGCGCTAACCCACAAAGGTCTGGAAGCTCTCGGAGTACTGCGAGAATCACTCGAGAGTTTTTCATGGGAGTTCCGGCAGGGGATGGCGGCACGTCATAAGGACCTCGGTGACACTGGCGAGAGCCATCCTGATAAATGGGAGCAGCCGCTCGGAAGCTCGGAACTCCATCTCGTGCTGGTGGGGGTCTCGCCCGATTCACAACGACTGGAGGTAGCTCTCGATCGGGCGCGCGAAACCTACCGCGCAATGCAGGGTGTAGCGGCAATCTGGCGTCAGGATTGTCACGCGCTGCCCGATGAAAAGGAGCCGTTTGGGTTTCGTGATGGAATTAGCCACCCGGCGATTGAGGGCAGCGGAATTCCGGGAACCAATCCGCAAGAGAATCCGCTTAAGGCCGGCGAATTTGTGTTGGGATATCAGGACGAGATGGGTGGAATTCAGAAAACAACGCCGGAAATCCTTGGTCGCAATGGCACTTATGTAGTCTTTCGGAAGCTGCATCAACGGGTCGCCGCATTTCGCCAATATCTGAAGACGAACTCGAACGACCCGGCAGATGAAGAACTCCTGGCCGCCAAGATGATGGGCCGCTGGCGCAGTGGAGCCCCGCTGGCGCTTTGCCCGTTTCATGACGATGCGGCGCTCGGACGTGACCCGAAAAGAAACAACGACTTCTTGTTTGAGAATGACGATCCAGCTGGATTGAAAACTCCCGCCGGGTCGCATATTCGGCGCTGCAATCCGCGCGACGCGTCAATCGCCGGCGTCGCCCGGATTCATCGAATGATTCGCCGTGGCACAGCCTATGGCCCATTGCTTCCCGAAGGCGTGCTGGAGGACGACGGCGCCGACCGCGGATTAATGTTCGCATTCGTGGGAGCGCACCTCGGGCGACAATTTGAGTTCGTCCAGTCGCAGTGGGTTAACGATGGAGTTTTCTTTGGCGCCGGAGACGACAAGGATCCAGTTATTGGTTCAAACGAAGATGGGGGAAACTTTACGCTGCCTCGGAAGCCGGTTCGCAAGCGTCTTCAAGGCATTCCCCAGTTCGTCATTACGCGTGGCGGTGAATATTGCTTTATGCCGGGACTACGGGCATTGCGTTGGTTGAGCGAGCTGAACACATAGAGGGCAGCAGTGACCAGAACCCTTACCGGCCGGATCTTCGTCAGGCAAATTGGCATTCTTGCCTGTGCGCTGATCACTGTCAGTCAGCTGCAAAGTCAGGTGCGCGGTGTTTACCCCGTCGGTATGAGCGCCACCAACTCCGGAGTTACACCGAATTCAGGATTCAGTTACTCGAACCTCCTGGCCATCTACTCGCGCAATGAGTTTAGAGGCACGCGGGGAGAAATTCTGGCGATGGGCCGACAGTCGGTGACGATGGATCTGAACTCGCTTGTATGGGTCAGCCGGAGAGAGATTCTGGGTGGCGCCAGGTTTTCGATGTCTGCGACTCTACCAGTCGCCAATAACTCCTTAACGTCTGACATCCAGGGTCCAATCAGTGGCGGGGAAGGTCTCGCCGACTCATATTACCAGCCGTTCATTTTGGGTTGGCAGAAAAGGCGGCTCGCGATTCGGGCCGTCTATGGATTTCTGGCGCCGACCGGTAGTTTCAAGGTCAACGCGAATGACAATGTCGGTTCGGGTTACTGGACGCATGCTTTGTCATCTGGCCAGACGATCTATCTCACCAAGAACGAGAGGACGGCATTCTCTGCTTTTCAGATGTACGAGTTCCACACGACTCAGAAAGGCACGAAGATTCATCCAGGCCAGACGTTGAATCTTGATTATTCATTGACCCAGTCATTTCCAATTCAAAGCGTCAGGTTGCAGATTGGGCTGGCGGGCTACAATCAATGGCAAACTACAAACAAGAAAGGTCCGACGATCACGCCTGAACAGGCCGCCGCCCACTACCGGGTAAATGCGCTCGGCTTTGCAGCCAATTTGAACCTCCCTGCGCGCATTAGCATTGGCGTCAAATATTTTGAGGAGTTTCGCAACCGGTCCACGTTCCAGGGCCACGCTTTTCAGCTGTCAGGCGCGATTACGTTCTAGCAGGATACTGCTGAAATCAATTTCCGAAATGAGGGATTAAAGATGCGGGACATGCTGATGCGCGCATTGATGAATATTACCGACCGTGTCGGTGGGCCGATGACCTTTCGGGTCATTCTGCAACCAACCATGGCTGCGTTACTTGCCTTCCGCGCCGGATTTAAGGATGCCCAAGAAGGGAAGCCACCGTATTTCTGGACAATCCTCACCCGTCCTGAGCAGCGCGCCGAGCTGTTGCGCGAAGGATGGAAAGCCGTCGCGCGCGTGTTTTTTCTCGCCATCATCATGGACATCATTTATCAACTGATCGTGGTGCGGTGGGTTTACCCGCTCGAACTGATTTTGGTTGCGATCTTACTTGCGGTAGTTCCTTACGTTTTACTGCGCGGACCGGTAAACCGAATTGTGCGTAGATTTCGAAGCGAGCGTGAAGTCGCGCAATGAAAGCTATAGGACACTTGCACATTTCATAAGATGCTCGACGTTTTGATAATTGGAGGTGGTCCGGCCGGCGTCGTGGCCGCGCTGCGCGCCGCCGACGCGGGTGCTAAGACCACACTGGTCACGCGTGACGAGTTCGGCGGCATGGCCGCTAATGATGGACCAGTTCCGGTGCGCACACTCGCTCATGCTGCCCGGTTGATTCGCGACGCAGGTCAGCTTGGCAAATACGGAATCGTTGTGGGCGAACCATCGCTTAACTTCCCCCGCCTATTGGCCCGCGTGCGAGAAGTTGTAGGTGACGTCCAGGCGAACTCGACCTTTCGCGCCCAGATTGACTCCGTGGGTGTCACCGTTCATGAAAACGCTGGCAGCGCTCGATTCATTGATGCGCACACTCTTGAAACCGCGAGTGGTTTGCGCCTCAGCGCTGCAAAGATCATAATTTGCACCGGCGGAATCAGCCGTCCACTTGGGGTTCCCGGATCCCAGTTCACCGCCACCCACAGCGATGCCTGGAGCTTAACCTCGGTCCCGGCGTCGATATTAGTCCTGGGTGGAGGCGCGACCGGAGTACAAGTGGCTTCGGTATTCAATGCCTTCGGTTCAAAAATTCAACTTTTTCACACCGGCCCGCGCATCCTGGCGACTGAAGACGAGGAAGTATCATTCGCCGTCCGGAACGCTTTTCGCGATTCCGGTGTGGTGGTGAGAGAAAACTTTGGAACTGTTGAATTATTCGAGAGGACACCGGTGGGAGTCAGGATGTGGTTTTCCAAAGAGGGCCGGCGAGAGAGCGTCGAAGCAAACCTGGTAGTAAGCGCCATCGGCTGGCAAGCGAATACAGCGAAGTTGGACCTCTTGAATGCCGGAGTCGAGACTGACGAACGGGGCTTTATTCGGGTTGACGAGTTTCTCAGGACATCGTCTCCGGATATCTTTGCCGCCGGTGACGTAACCGGTAGGCTGATGTTGGTGCCACAGGCGATTCAGCAGGGATTTGTCGCCGCAACCAATGCAGTTCGGGGCCCAACCATGACGAGCGCCGATCAGGTAGCTCCGATTGGCAGTTTCACTGATCCGGAATACGCACAAGTGGGCTTAACCGAAGCGAAGGCCCGCGAAGGGCGCGATATTGCTACCGCGACGGTTCGCTTTGATTCAACCACGCGGACGATCATCGACGGGCGCACCTATGGCTTCTGCAAGCTAATCGTGGACCGCCAAACACGCCTGATCCTTGGTTGTCATGTCGTTGGAGAGCGGGCAGTCGACATCACGCAAGTTGTTGCCGTAGCCATCGCGGCGGGGATGCGCGTTGATGACCTGGCCCGGGTGCCGCTTTCATTCCCCACTTATGCCGGGGCGCTTGGTCGAGTTGCCGCTAGCGTCACCCGCGAGCTCAATTTGACACTCGACTGGCAAGGAAGCCGGGTGGACGTAGTCTAACAGACTTCATTGTTGATCTCAGAACCTGCCCCTGACATAGGCGCCTGTGCGGACGAATGGCCCAACTCCGTAGTGATCTCTCACCTTTGACGGCCTGGTGTCACCTGCTCACGCCCAAGCGTTTCGAAGCTTTGGAGTCAGGCGAGCGCGAAGCAGATCTAAACAATTTGGAAGCGGCGTCGACTGGATTGGTTATTGCGGAGGCGCAACTTCTTTCTGAGAAATCTATAAGCAGTTTACGTATTCCCGCATGTCTCGCTACTCAAACGTTCGCAGTTGCACGCACGAGAGCGTTATGGGGCGAGTCAGCAGACGCTGACATCAACCAGCGCTTTGATGCTGCAAACCGCCTCTTCAGAATTGAAAATGCTATTCAGCCATCAGAGAAACGGACATCAGCAGTTAGAGCGGCCTTACATCCGATCCAAGCCTGTTTGGAAGGGAGTACTTCGCGGTGGAACCCGCGCACACGATGTTGAATTAGCGCCTTTAGTGGAATCTCTCTGGCACTTTCAGGTGGCACGTATCCAGAAGGACCCAAACGAAGCTTGGCAACTCATTAGTCCATTGGCTCGATTCGTTTCTGAAGGAGACAGCCTTGCTAACCTTTCCAGTTTGGCTCCGGAGCAAAGGCTAAAAGTGTTTGACGAACTGGTCCGTAGCCTAAATGCCAAGAAGGGACAGAGTCGGACCGTGAGGCATAGTGCGTTAGCGTTGCTCGCACGCTATCTGGCGACGGTCGCGGCTGTCGGTACACCTACCTTAAGTCTTGCCGAGAGCCAGTCTAGTCAGTGGCCCGAGATCTCGGTCGGTTCGGCAATTCGACACGCTCAAAGGTACTCGTGATCCGATAGCGGTTATGGCTGATGCGGTGTGGCCCTATCTGCGGTCCCGGGTAGAACATTGCATAAATTCAGCGCAAGATGAGACCCTTACTCAACTGGCCTCGAAAGGCCTCGCGGTGATGCCGAAGCGGATCGGGCCAGAGTTAGAAACGATCTGTCAGGTTACTGTCGTAGTCCCACTCGCCGCACTAGATCGGCGAAGCGCGGGTCTGAGCGCAGGTCGTCGAATCTCTGATCGTTTGTAAGATTGACCAACCAGTCTGAACGTTCTCCATAAGCCTTTTCAAGCCAGAGAAACGTCCGGTCCTTATCGCCTAGACCGGCGTATATCGCCGACACGTGATAAGGTGAGACGTATGGGCCCTTCTCCCCTAACTCCGCAATTATTTTCAACGCTTCATTTTTTTGCCCTGACATGGCAAATGCGTGCCCTAGTTGCGCTTTCGCCTGCGTGCTACCACCCGGAAAAAGGACCATAGCTTTTTGGAACGCGGCTATCGCCTCTGGATACTTTCCCTTTTGCTCATAAGTCAAACCCAGCCAAATATAAGTCTGAGGAAAGTTACGGTCCATGTCGACAACTCTGTTTAGCTGCTCCAACGCCTGGTCGTATTGGCGCGTATAAAGGTAATGCCAGCCCAGATGAATATTGAAAAGGCGATCGAGCGGGCTTAACTCGAGTCCACGTTTACTTTCGGCAAAGGATTCATCGAAGCGTTGTTGGCTCATCAGGTAGTGGGAATACCAGTGGTGAGCGTCAGCGTTGTTTGGGTCCAGTTCGATAGCACGTTTGAACTCTCGTTCGGCAAGCGGCCAATCCCACTCGTAGAAAAAAACTTCGTAGGCCATTGAAGCGTGCGCCGCGGCCAACGAATTATCAATTGCCAACGCATGACTCGCTGCCTCCTTTGCCCTGGGCATCGCTTCTCCAGGCGGCACTGATCCGAGGGGAAAGACCAGATGGGAATACACATCCGAAAGGCCAGCATAGGCCAAAGCATTATTCGGATCTTTCGCGATAACCTGCTGAAAGTAATCGATAGCTTTCCTCGAATCCTCTTCAGTTCTTTTGTTAAGGAAAAAGAGGCCCTTTAGGTACAACTGATAGGCCTCTGCGTTCTCTGTGTAGTGCTTGGACAGGCGATTGGCATCCGTGCCAGTGAGCCTTAGGCGCAGATTGCTGCTAATCTCGCTGGCAATATCCCGTTGCACCGCCAGCAGATCAGAAACCTTGCGGTTGTATCGCTCCCCCCAAAGTTGTTTGTTGTCGCGCACGTCAACCAACTCGGTGCTGATCATGAGATTGTCGCCGCGCTGCATAATGCGTCCGGTTAGGAGTGCGCGCACGCCGAGTTCTTTCCCAGCCGCTATCGGATCGGTTGTCTGACCTTTGTAACGAAAGACTGAGCTGCGAGCAATTACCTTCAAGTTAGGAAGCTGCGCGAGGCTGTTGATGATGCTCTCAGTGACTCCGTCTGACAGGTAATCAGTGTTCGGATCCTGGTTCTGATTTTCGAAAGGCAACACGGCAATTGAATCGATTGCGACTTCAGTGCTGGTGGCATGAAGATACGCTCTCATGCCAATAACCCCTATGACAACGCCAATCAGCACAAAGCTCGCAATGACTATGGTTGCGATCCTGTGCTGTTTGATTTTCGAAACGATGTACTCGGCGCTGGAACCACCCTGCACGGTGCTTGCAGGTGCCGTAGCTACAGGGAAGCCGGACGCAGTGGCTGGCGCATTCTGGTTACCTCTCGTTGATCCTGTTGATGCTGCGGCGCGAAACTCCGGAGGTATAGTTCGATCAATTTCCGCATCAACCTCAATCTTGCGTTTCAGGTTACGGAGATCGATCAATAGATCTTTGGCCGTCTGGTATCGTTGCTCGCGATCCTTTGTCAGAGCCTTCGTGACAATGCGCTCCAACTCGGCGGGCACTTCATGTACATAGCGCGTCAGTGGTCCAGGCTCTTTTTGCAGAATCAAGGAAATAGTCTCGGTGGTGGTCTCGCCGGCGAACGGGACATGTCCGGTCACCATCTCGTAAATAACAGCGCCGAGGCTCCACAAGTCCGTGCGCGCATCAAGATGTGTTCCCTTTGCCTGTTCCGGCGACATGTAAGTCGCCGTGCCCAGCACCGTGCCAGCGTCGGTGTTGATCATGGCTTTAGTCGGTGCTTCCGCGTCGGTGACGGAACCTTCCGGCTCCATCAGTTTGGCTAGACCAAAATCGAGCACCTTAATATACCCATCGCGCCGCACCATAATGTTCTCGGGCTTGATGTCGCGATGGATGATGCCTGCGGCATGTGCAGCGGCAAGCGCGCTGCCACACTGAATCGCGATCTCCAAAATCTCGGCCAACTTCATACCCGTACTGATGTAGCAGCGGAGCGTGTTTCCATCAATGAACTCAGTCGCGATGAAGTGAGAATCACCTGTGCTTCCAATCTCATGAATTGTGAGGATGTGCGGATGATTCAAAGCGGAAGCCGCTTTTGCCTCTTGAATGAAGCGTTGCAATCGTTGCTGGTTCGCCGCTAAAGCTGCGGGAAGAATCTTGACTGCCACTGTTCGATCCAACTCAGTATCAAGGGCGAGATAGACTTCACCCATGCCGCCCTCCCCAATTTTCGAGCGGATCTCATAGCGGCCAAGTCTTGTGCTCTTCCTAATGGGCATGGGCCGGTTATGTCTTAGACTGTTTACCAGAGGGCTGACAAAATCTGACTCAACTAATCTACGTTAATCCCTGGGAGCCGGAGTACTCGACGAATCTAGACGAGAAGTTCCAATGAGATCTATACCCTACACCATTCGCTGACGATCAGAGAGCCAAAAAATGCGACTTGGGCTGCCAATTCCAAGCCCAAGTCGCACGCTATTCTTAGTAATTAAGAATCGGGTCAGACCTGCGACACTGCAATCCCGCTTGGCGCTCCAGGATCTTGCGCAAAACGGAGGAAATTGATCAAACAATTTTTTGGTGTCTATTATTGTAGAGCACCAGAGAGACTAAAGAGAATTAAGTGTCTGAGCGAGAAGATTCGCAAATAGTGCTGAGCAAAATGGTTCTGCGAATCTCGTTCACGTGAAGCAACTTACGGGATTGTTTGAGGCGAGTCCACCCTTCGGCACCAACTAACCTCTGAACAATCAAATGGTTTCGGATATCTTGGACCAACCCGACCTACCATTGAGGCGTTTTTTTCCATTCTGGGGCTCCGCCACGCGCAATTGAGAGGTTCGAGACTAAGGTTCGTAACCCTTTCTCTAGCTCCTTTTAATTCACTTGGATTTCTTGGTGTCTAAGGGGTTCGAAGCCGGTTAGGCCAAGGATCGCACTAGCTACATGCAAAGCGATCCTGGCAATACCAAATCTACAGTATTCCCAGCTTCCATAGCTATTCGCTAAGCTCCCAACGATTGAAGTTCAGTTCTGTCCGATCTCCGGAATGAGAAGTGCAGTTCAACACAAGCCCGTGCATGTCTCGGAGATCACTCGTCCGGATTTCGGACGACAAACGAAAGGTCACATGGGGAGGTTAATTATGACGAATGAAAGGTCAAATATGAAGATCGTGGTTATTGGCGGCAGTGGGCTAATCGGGTCAAAGGTCGTAGCGAAGCTCGTTGAGCACGGCCACCAGGCTGTGGCGGCGTCACCCGTCTCGGGTGTAAACACCCTCACTGGCGAAGGACTTGCCGAGGTCCTCGAGGGCGCGTCGGTGGTCGTTGACGTGTCGAATTCACCGTCGTTCGCGGACGCGCCGGTGATGGAGTTTTTCAAGACATCAACTGGCAACTTGCTCACATATGAAGCGGCCGCTGGCGTGGGACATCACGTGGCCTTGTCCATCGTTGGCTGTGACCGTTTGCCCGACAGCGGCTACCTCCGCGCGAAGGTCGCTCAGGAGAAACTGATTAAGGAATCCGCGATCCCTTACTCGATCGTGCGCGCGACGCAGTTCTTCGAGTTCGTAAAGAGCATCGCCGACTCAGCTACCGACGGCAATACGGTTCGCCTGCCGCCTGTGCGTTTCCAGCCTATTGCGGCCGATGATGTTGCCAGTGCGGTGGCTAGAGCGGCCATGGGATCGCCGTTGAATGGAATCGTTGAGGTGGCGGGGCCCGAGCAGTTCCGTTTCGATGAACTCATTCGCCAAGGCCTTAGCGCACGCAAGGATCCGCGAGAGGTTATCGCTGACCCGCACGCGCGCTACTTTGGCACGGAGCTGAGCGAGCGCTCACTCGTTCCTGGCGATGACGCGCAACTTGGCGAGACGCGTTTCGAAGACTGGCTTAGCCGGTCCGCAAGTCAGCCCACAGCTGTTGCGCCTGCTTCAAAAGGAGCCGGCGGCCCTCAAAGATAACGAATTTCGAAAAAGCGAAGTGAAGAGACGTTGCGCGAAACAGAGCTTTGGCGCGCTAGGCCTATCGCGGTCCACGCTCGCGTAATCGCTGCAACGAATCGCGACCCTGACGAATTGTTGGCCGGCAACAGTTTTCGCCAGGATCTCTTGTATCGACTGAATGTAATCAATCCTCGTATTCCGTCGCTGCGCGAACGCCTGGAAGATATTCAAGAACGCCACAGCGGAAACAAAAACGCCACACTACCCAGACCACCTCTGTTAAACAAACTCCCAAAAAATCCTTATTTTTTCTGATTTGCTACTTTCCGCAAGCCCTCAGGGTCGAGGCATGTCACTTGCGGATGAAACAGTTCGTAATCGTTTGCCTGCTTTTTATGTCATGTCCAAAAACGGTTCGCGATTTGATATGCGCGGCTTACTGTCCGCCATACTCAAGATCCCGGTAGTTTTTGTTCCTGCATGCGGGTATCTCGGCAACTCCAAAACCTCTCGCGTTGTTCGCAGCCGACCGCGCCGGCAACATCTTTGCCAGTTCAACCTCCTGGCGCCCGAATTGAGATCACGAATCGCTACGAGCGAGTTCACATCTATCCAGGTCCTCCACGACCCAGAAGCGCTCGCGTGTCAGTATTTCAAGAATCTGACAGTGGAAGTGAAATCTGCGGACAAACGTTCGCTCTATAGATTGCTGTGAAGAAGTCTTTGATGTTCAAAAACTCACTGCGCCAGCTCGCGCATCGTTTCAACCGGCCTTTCATGGTGATGTTTGAAACGACGCTGCACTGCAACATGAAATGCGGCTACTGCGCGATTTGGCAAAACCAGCAGCCCGAAGATCGCGCGGTGCGCGAACGTGTGTTCGCGAGGATGGATGAAGCGGCCGAGTTTGGAGTTTTTGCGTGGAGCTTCTCGGGGGGCGAGCCTTTAATGAATCCGAACATGCCGGATTACATCGAATACGCGTCGCGCACCGGTTTCTTCACCTCGATGCCAACAAATGGTTTGGCCCTGAAAAAATATGCCGAAAGTTGCGTGAAGCTCGATCAACTGGAAGTTTCAATCGACACACTCGATCAAAAGAAGTTCGCTAAGCGACGGGGTATAGACGGGCTGCCGACGATTCTCACCGCGCTCGATTACATCAAAGGCAATCTTCAATACAAGACGATACAAATTAACGCCGCCGTGGATCCGGAAAATCTCGATGATCTGCCGGCGCTGGCGAAGTACTGCGACGAGCGCGGCTTTCTGCTCCACACCGAAGCCATACACAACGTCGTACGCACGACCTGGAAAACTGAAGATGTTGAGATGCGGAAAGACGAACTCGATCGCGTCGCTGCGTATCTGACGACGCTGAAGAAAGAACACAACTGCCTGCGCTTCTACCGCGACTACTACACGTTCTATCGTAACGATGGGTTCACCATACGATTTCCCTGTCGTTCAGCATCGCACCTGGTGAACATGCGGCCTGACGGTTCGATTCAATTTCCGTGTGCCTTCGTCAGCTTGCATCGGGGGGCGCCGGAGATGAGCCTGCGCGAAATCTATTCGTCGCCGGAAGTGCGAAAAATTATTCAGCAGTCGCCGCAGATGTGGGACTTCTGCAAAGGCTGCAAGATTGGCTGCCCTTATGAGGTGTCCGCTTATCGCAACAGTCCTCTGACAGCGATTCGCGGCGCGCTGGATTTCCTGCAACTTAGTTAAAGAAGACCATGGCTGCAACTCTTGAAGCTCTGACTAACGTCGATGTCGGTTTCGACCGACGCAAAGATCCGTCCTCGGCGGCGACGGTGATTAAGGTTTGCGATCTGGTGAAGACATATCGTGACGGCACGGAAGCCAATCGCGGAATCAGCCTTAACATTCGGCCGGGTGAGATTTGCGCGATCGTCGGACCCAACGGCGCCGGCAAGACCACTTTCCTAAGACAACTGACGACGGAACTGCGGCCGACATCAGGATCGATCGAAGTCATGGGAATCGATGTAGTTGCCAATCCGGCATGCGCCAAAAGGTTGATGGGCATTACGCCGCAGGAGGCGGGCCTCTTCGATCGGATAACGGTTCGGGAACATTTTGAATACTTCGCCCGGTTCAAACATCTTTCGAAAGAGGCAGCGCATTCAGTCAGCACCGAGGTCATGTTAGAGCTGGGACTGATGGCCGAAAGCAAAAAGCTGGTGCGCTCGCTTTCCGGTGGCCAGCGGCGGCGAATTCTGATTGGCCTGGCTTTGCTTGGCCGTCCGCCTTTGTTGATCTTGGACGAGCCGACTACGGGTCTCGATCCCGCCACGCGCCGCCGAGTGTGGCAGGTGATTCGTAACGCGGTAACTGACGGTGCGACGGTGCTGCTCTCGACGCATTATATGGAAGAGGCTGAGCGCTTGAGCGATCGCATCGGAATCATCTCGGAAGGAAGGTTGATCGCGTACGGCAGCCTCGAGGAATTGCTCACCCAACTCAATCGCAGTTACCGGCTCAGCTACCGCGATCGCTCTGGCGAGCCACGCGTCCGGTTCTGCGAAAGTTTCGCGGCGGCGCAGCGATGCGTTGAACGCGAACTGCTCTCGGAATACTCGATTGCGCGCGCTTCGCTTGAGGACGTTTACTTCAGGCTCACGGGCGCAGTGTTCGAAAAGGACGAAACATCGCCAACCTTATGAATCGCTTCAATGACATCGCCGGTGTGTTTCGCATTCAAGTAGCGAGCCTGCGCAGCGAGATTGGCCCGTTTCTGCTGGCGGCGATCGTCTTTCCGTCCGCAATGTACCTGTTTGCCAACGCTGTGAGCGGCCCCGAGGCCTCTAGGAACCGCCTGCGTTTTCTCGCCGGGTCGATTGTGTTTTCGCTCTCGCTGACCTCGATCAGTTGGCTTGGATACCTGCTTTTGGAAAACCGCTTCACTGGGCGTCTGAAGCTATTCGCGACCTTGCCGATCGCGCCTTCGAGTTACGTCTTTGGCGTACTTATATTCGCACTCGCGCAAGCGGCACTCGGCGTCACGACGCTGATGCTCGTTGCTCGAGCCTTCGGCGCGCAGATGCGGCCAAACTTACTGCTCCTGATAGCGGTCGTCTTTTTGACGATCCTCAGTCTCTGCGGTCTCGGAGTGATTATCGCAGCCCGCGCGCGCAGTTTCAGTGAAGGATCATTATTGACGGACACTTTGGGCGCGGGACTCGTTCTGCTCGCGCCAATTTACTACCCGCCAGAGGTGATGCCGCGTGCGCTGCGAATGTTCGTGCAACTATTGCCGACGAGTTTTGCTGCGCGAGCTTTGCAAACGACGCTGGCCGGCGGAAATGCGATCAGCATTGAACTAGTTGCGTTGAGTGTGGGGGCATTTGCCACCCTCGCGCTTGCGTTTCACTTGATGAAGTGGAGAGAAGAATGAACGTCCTGGTGCTTACGCTCTCGTTCGGTTCAGGTCACGTGCGTGCATCGCAAGCCGTGGCCAAAGAAATCCTCGTGCAGGAACCAAACGCAAACGTTCGTGTCCTGGACGCGCTCGCAGATGCCCATCCGCTGTTTCGCCTGGGTTACGAATGGCCCTACTGGCTGATGCTGAAACACGCGCCGTCGCTTTGGAATCGATTGAATTCTGCACGTCACGAACGGATGCACGAGAGCACTGCCCCGGGATGGGCGTTTCGTCTCGGTTGCCGAAAAGTGTTTCATCAGATCCAGACGTTTCGACCCGATGTGATCGTCGCCGTTGAAGTAGCCGCGTGCGAAATCTCGGCAATCGCAACGCAAGCGAAGATTACGCGCGCGCCGATCCTTTCAGTAATTACCGATTACGAAGCCGAACCGATTTGGGTCAAACAAGAAGCCGCCGCGTTCACCGTTGCCGATGACAATGGAAGAAAGGAACTGATCGGTTGGGGCGCGCCGGCGGAGAAGATTTTCGTCACCGGCATTCCGATCGATGCATCTTTTTCCATTGAGCACGATCAGCAGGCAACTCGACTGCGGTACGGAATTACTGACGAGTTGCCAATCGTGCTTTTGATGGGCGGCGGCATGGGGCCGACTCGCATGGATCAAGTGGCGCGTGCATTAGCGGAGTCGAACACGCCGATGCACATGATTGCGATTAGTGGTCACGATCGGCGTGCAGAGCGAAGGCTGCGAAACTTGCGACTCGAATTACCTTCATCGCTTGGAGTGCTTGGCTGGACGGAGGATGTGCCCGCATTGATGCAAGCCGCGCAGGTGCTAGCAACAAAGCCTGGCGGACTAACAACGTTGGAGGCTGCTTCCGTTCCTGTGCCCGTTGTGCTTTTCGATCCGATTCCCGGCGCCGAATTAATCAACGCGAAACGAATGGTTGATGCAGGCGCGGCGGTGATGGCGCGTGGCGCTCGGCAAACGGCGCACGCAATTCTATCGCTTCTTGAAGACGCACCCCGCCGCAATGCGATGGCCGCAAATGCGGACAGGTTTGCGCGGCCGAACGCGAGACGTGACATTGCCACGATCGCCCTCGAGTTGGCGAGCTCAAATCAACTCAGCGCCACCGAAGGCTATCGTGTTCCCAGGGTTGCGTGAGGCAAAGATGCTGCTGCCAGTTTCGATTGTCGCAGGTGGGGTGGTCGCTGGAGTGACTGCGACTTACTACGCGAGTTACACAGTGCGTTCACAGTGGCTTGGTCCAACGATTTGCCGCGGTCGGAGCGACACAAACGAGGTCGCACTTACTTTCGATGATGGGCCGGGTGAAGACACAGAAGAGATGCTTGACGTTCTTGAAGATCTGAAAGTGAAGGTGACCTTTTTCATGATTGGCCGTCAGGTAGAGGAGCATCCGCGGATCGCTCGGCGCGTCATTGAGTCTGGTCACGGGATTGGAAATCATTCTTACTCGCACCCGATTTTCCTTTACCGTGGCGCAAGTGAGACGCGCGGACAAATGGAGCGCGCGCAAGAAATAATCATTGAAGCCACGGGCGTGCGTCCCATCTTTGCGCGGCCGCCATGTGGCGTGCGTACCCCGGCCTATTTTGCCGCGACGCGCGATTTGAATCTGCAAACCGTTCAATGGAGCGACACGGGCTTTGATTGGAAGGATCACGATGGGGACCGAATCGCCCGTGACGCTGTTCGTCACGCACGCGCCGGCTCGATCATCCTGCTTCACGATGGAGACAGCGCGGGAGAAAGCAATCGCAAACAAACAATCGCTGCGCTCCCGCTGATCGTTGCGGAGCTAAAAGCGCGCGGCCTCGAAATCGCGCCACTCAACCGATTGATCGAGATGAATTCTCAACCAGAGTTCGCAGCTCAGCAAACAAGCGCATGATCAAGACGCCAGAAACGCCGATTCTATTTCTCGATTTCGATCGCACGATCTCAAGGCGTGACGTCACTGATGTAATTCTTGAGGAGTATGCCAACGAAAAGTGGCAGGCCGCGGAAACTGCGTGGATGCTCGCGCGGATCTTTCTGCGAGATGAAGCCCTGGGTGAACGTTTTTCCAATTTACGTTTGCACTGAGGATGGGTCTATGAGCACTGTTATCGACGAGTCCATTTCGGCCGGGATCACGAAAGAATCCGAACTGCTCGCGCTCGAGCAGAAGTATTGTTCGGCGGGCGACACCGTTCACTATCTCGACCCGCCAAAACTTTTCGACCGCGCCGAAGGTCACTATCTCTATGATCGCAAAAACACCCCGTATCTCGATTTGCAGATGTGGTATTCAGCGGCGAGTTTCGGCTACGGGAATCAGCGTTTGAATCAGGTACTGAAGGATCAGATCGACAAGCTGCCGCAACTGGCGTGTCAGTATCTGCACGAAGAAAAGATCGAATTAGCGGCGGCCATCGGGCGATTGAATAAGTCGAAGTTTGGTCTGGATGGCCGTGTGCATTTCAACGTTGGCGGCTCACAGGCGATCGAAGACAGCTTAAAAATTGTCCGCAATTCGACCGGCAAGAATTTGGTTTTCGCGTTCATGGGTGGCTATCACGGGCGAACACTCGGCGCCTCCGCGATCACTTCGAGCTATCGCTATCGCCGTCGCTACGGTCACTTCTCCGATCGGGCGCACTTCGTGCCGTTTCCGTATTGCTTTCGTTGCCCCTATGGCAAGAAACGCGAAGACTGTAATCTCTATTGCGTCGATCAGTTTGCGAAGAACTTCGAGACTGAATACAACTCGTTTTGGGACGCGAAAGTCAGCGAGTCTGAATTCGTGGCGTTTTATGCTGAACCGATTCAGGCCACCGGCGGCTATGTGATTCCGCCGGCTGAATATTTTCCGGCACTGAAAAAGATTTTGGATGAGCGCAACATCCTGCTCGTCGACGATGAAATTCAGATGGGTTTTTATCGCGCCGGAAAATTCTGGGCGATGGAAAACTTTAACGTCGAGCCGGACATCATCGTCTTCGGCAAAGCATTGACGAACGGCTTGAATCCGCTGTCCGGGTTGTGGGCGCGAGAGGAATTGATCGCGCCCGAAGTGTTTCCGCCAGGCGCGACGCACTCAACTTTTTCTTCGAATCCGTTGGGAACGGCGATCGGACTCGAAGTTGTCCGCATGATAGAGGAAGACAACTATGGCGAGCTGACTCGTCGGAAAGGCGCGTATTTTCTCGCTCAGATTCGGGAACTGCAGCGACGCTATCCAAGAGTGATTGGCGACACCAACGGCATCGGCATGGCGCTGCGAATCGAAATCTGCCGAGAAGATGGTTACGAACCCGATCGAGAGTTGACTCACCGAATGTTCGCCGAGGGCATGAAAGGCGATCTCGACGCGCGGGGCCGGCGCAGCGGTTTAGTGCTCGATATCGGGGGTTACTATAAGAATGTGTTCACCCTCGCGCCATGTTTCGATATGACGGAGGAAGAGATCGATATTGCGGTCGAACTAATCGAACAACTAATTGTCCGCTGCGCCCCTGATCGATTGAGCCACTGAAGCGATGCTGACGAAAGCCATTGAGACGATTGAACGCGCCGTGCTGCATCTGGAGCCACAGCGCAGCGTGAAGTTTATCAATCTGTCGCCACCATGGGCGGTTGAGAAAATGCAGCGGGCGCGTTTTCGCCGCACGTTGCGGCTTGCCGCCGAGCGTTCCCCGTTCTATCGCGAAGCGTTCAAGCGGCACCAGATTGATGTCTCGCGCGTCAAACAGCCTGAGGAGCTGGGCAACTTTTATACGACCGGCGAAGACTTGTGCTCCCACGGGGCCGAAGCGTTTCTGACCGGACGACCGGACACGGCGTTCGAGACAACGGGAACAACTTCGCCAATCCCGAAACGCGTCTTCTTTTCAAATCAGGAAATGGAAGAAATGGGCCGGTGTTCGGCAGTGAGTCTTTATCGCCTCGGAATGCGTTCCGAAGATCGCATCTTCAGCGCCTACGATTCTTCGTTTTGGGTTTCGCCGGTTGTTTTGAAAATGGCGGTGCAGTTTCTTAGATGCTTTCACATTGAAGCGGGAAAAATTCAACCGTTGGAATTCTATGAGCGAGCACGCGATTATCGCCCGAAAATAATTTTCGGGGAGCCTTCATGGTTGATGCGCCTGTCGGAAATTGCGGAGCAGCGAGGCAACTGGCCGATGAAGTTCTTGTTCGGCGGCGGCGAGAACATGACGGAAGAAGCGCGGAGTTTTGCCGAAAACATTTGGGAAGCGCCGCTCTATCTTAGCTACGGCCAGACAGAATCGTTCGGCACGCTCGGCGCTGAGTGTGAGCGCAAAGATGGGTATCACCGAAACGATCTGTTCTTTTGGTTTGAAACGCGGGAAGTTGATGTGGATGGGTTCGGGGAATTGGTTTACACGACGCTCGCGCGCGATGTCATGCCGCTGATTCGATACCGTGCAGGGGACGTCACAAGGCTGATCGACGATACCTGTCCGTGCGGGTTCTTTGCCAAACGATTGGCAAGAGTTCGGGCGCGTTGTGACGAGATGGTCGTGTGCGGAATGGGCAATGTTGGGCCATGGGTATTTGAAGAATTGCTGCGAGGAGTTCAAGGCATCAGCGGCGACTGGCAGACCGGTGTCAAGCACGAAGCTGGTTCGGATGTGATTGAGTTGAGAGTTGAGTTGACCGATGGCTTGGCACCGAACGACGTCGAAAAAGTCGTGCGGGCAAAGTTACGACAGGACTTCACTGATTTCGCAAAGAACCTCGACATGAGACTTTACGAACTGCGCGTTGTCGGTGTTAAGCCGGGCGCTTTGCGTGGTGCGGCGCGAAAGATCAAGCGCGTCGTCGATGAGCGACACTTAACTGTCGATGCTCCTGGTAAACGAATGCAGCGATGAGACTGCATGCTCAACGAGTGTTCACAAAGCGAACGACAATGGTTGACTTCGAGATAGCAAAAGCCCGACGGCAGAAGCTGAAATCAACAGTGATTGTCGTAAGAGAAGAAATGATGCCGACGACACACACGTATAAAAACGAGGGTTGAAAGGTTAAAGCTGCCGCCACCGCGATGCTAGAGGCGTTCGTCACCCGCGTTTCGGCTTTGGTCTGATCTGCAGCGCACTCGTCCTCCACTTACGGCGGAGGCCCTCGGCCGTCGTCCGTGACGACCCTTTTGTCCTAATCTTTGACTCTGTAACCACACTCACTCACTACGCAAAGCCGTCAGCGGATCAACCTTCGTCGCCCGCCTCGCCGGAATCCAGCAGGCTAACAAAGCGACTGCGATCAGCAAGGATGCAATCACGATAAACGTCAGTGGGTCGGTCGGGCTGACGCCAAATAACAATCTCCCGATCACCCGCTGTAAGGCAAGCGCGGTGACAAGGCCAATCACTATGCCGCTCAAAACCAGTTTCAGCCCTTGCCCAACGATCAACCGTCCTACGTCGGGTGCCGTTGCGCCCAAAGCGATGCGGATGCCTAATTCTCGCGTGCGTTGGGAGACGGAAGCGGTCAGCACTCCGTAGATGCCGACCGTCGCCAGCAATAGTGCCAGGCCAGCAAAGAGGCCGAACAGCAACAACACAAACCGGCGTGTCGCGAGTGACTGCGCCACGACATCTTCCATCATCCTGACATTGGAAACGGGGAGATTTGGATCGAGCGCCTTGACTTCACGCTGCACCGCTGCAAGCAGCGTACTCTGGTCGATTGGGGCGCGAATGGTGACAACAAGAAATGACCAAGCGTTTTGCTGATACGGCTCGAAGAGGTGCGGCGTGGAGGCAAGATGCAGCCCATCAAATTTGACATCTTCCACTACGCCGACGATTTCGCCCCAGGGATCGGCGCTGTTATATCTAATTAGTTTTCCGAGCGGGTCTTCGTTCGGCCAAAGGCGGCGCGCCAGCGTTTCATTGATGATGAAAACGGACGGCGCACCTGCTGCATCGCGCTCGGTGAAGACGCGTCCTCTGAGCAGCCGCGTACCCAGCGCGTCGAAATAATGCGGATTGATGACGTGCAGCCCAACCGAGACTAAATTATCCGGCGATGTGGAGGGCTGGTCATGGATTTTGAGACTGGTCGAAGAATCCGTGCCCGCAATCGGTAAATCATCGCCGATACCAACACTCTCGACACCGGGCACCGCTTCCAGCCGAGCATTCAGTTCAGAGACAAACCGCTTCCTATCCACGCTCTTGCTGTATTGCTGATTGGTCAGCCCGATGCGCATTGTCAGCAAATGCTGCGGATTGAAGCCCGGTTTTACGGCCAGTAGACGCGCAAAGCTGCTCACCAGCAAGCCCGCGCTAATCAGCACAACTAATGCCAATGCGACTTCCGCTATGACTAACATTTGCCGCAACCGATTCCGCCCGGCGGTTGCGCTGCGTGATCCTTCTTTCAGCGCTGAATTGAGGTCAGGCTTCGCAGCCGCTAGCGCTGGGGCTAATCCAAAAACCAACCCAGTCAGAACAGATATGATGAGCGTGAAGATAAAGACCCGATAATCCAACCCCATTTCGCTCAAGCGTGGAATCTCACTCCGCCCCGACGCGACAATAAGCTGTACGCTATAGACCGCGAATAACCAACCGCCTGCGCACCCCAAACCGGCCAGCAAAAGGCTTTCGATCAACAACTCCCTCACGATGCGCCAGCGGCTTGCGCCTAACGCCGCGCGGATGGCCATTTCTTTATATCGTTCAGTCGCCCGTGACAGCATCAGACTAGTGAGATTAGCGCAGGCAATCAGCAACACCAGGCTGACCGCACCAAGCAGAATCAGTAGAGTTGGACGTACACTACCGACCGTCTGTTCGTGCAAGGAAATTATGCGCGCGCCGTGCCCGCTCGGACGCGGATATTGCTGCTGCAACCGCGCGGCGATGGCGTCCAGATCCGTTTGTGCCTGCTGCAAGGTGATGTTTGGTTTGAGCCGCGCGATTACGCGAAGAAACCCTGTGTCACGTACAGAAAGTAAATCAACGGTGGAACCGGGATACCAATCCGGCACAACCCTACGTGGATTAAGCCAGATTTGGCGCTGATTACTTTCGCTCGTGTCCCGGAACCCAGGCGGCATTACGCCGATGAGTGTGACTGGCTCACCGCTGAGTGTCAGTACCTTGCCGATCACGTTCGGATCACCGCCGAGCCGTTGTTGCCAGAAATCGTGGCTGATGACCGCCACGCGTGCCGCGCCTGCGCGCCCATCCTCCGGTTGAAAGATGCGTCCGCGTTCTGCCCGAACGCCGAGCAGCGAAAAGAAATTGGCCGAGACAATCATCCCATCGAGTTGTTCC
>JBKPCC010000123.1:0-7885 GCA_046727215.1 Acidobacteriota bacterium | reverse complement strand
ATCGCAAGCTCGCCCCGCTTGATTGCTCTCTGTTCACCCGTGCTCAGGTCCTTGAGCGAAACCTCGTTTCGCGAACGTTCTTCGTCGCCCAATACAAGTACAAAACGAATACCACGCGCATCAGCATACTTAAATTGCTTGCCGATCTTGTCGGGCTCCGGATAAAGATCGACTCGAAATGCTTGATGGCGCAGGTCCATTGCGATAGCGATGGATTCGCCAATCGTTTCTTCGTTCCAGATAGTTACCAGAAGGTCTGCGGGCGCGGACAGAAAAGTAGCCGGGAACATTTGTCGCTCAGTCATCACCACGATAATTCGTTCAAGCCCAAGCGAAAATCCACATGCCGGCACATCCTGGCCCAGGAACATCCCTACCAGACCATCATAGCGCCCCCCGCCGCCTAGACTTCCCGGCAGATCCCGCACATTAATCTCAATGATTGAGCCCGTGTAGTAACTCAATCCGCGCGCGAGACTTGGATCGATTCTCACTCGCGGCGCTGATCCATTTGCCGTACAGAACTGCATAATGGACCGTAACTCATCGATGCCTCTGGCGCCTATTTCATTGCTGTCGACAAATTCCACCAACCGGCCAAGAATTGCAGAATTCAACGCGCACTGCCGAGGTTCAGCACCCTCTGTGATGGCAATTTCAGCCGCATGGTTCAGTGACTCTAGATCTGAAAAGAAATCCAGAATGGTAGCAGCGGCAGCTTTACCAATATCACGCTCGATCAACTCTGCTTGAACTTTTTCGCGGTCGATCTTATCTAGTTTGTCGAGCGCTACCAGTGCAGCATCGTGTCTATCTAATGGAACACCGGCGGCAGTTAGCATTCCAGTTAACACCTGTCGATGGTTCAGTCGAACGGTGAAGTCTTCAAAGCCAAGTTTCATCAGGGCCTCGGCCGCGGCGGCGATTATTTCCGCTTCGACGACCATTGAACGAGAACCGAGCACATCAACGTCGCATTGATAAAATTCGCGAAACCTGCCGCGCGCGGGCCGATCTGCTCGCCATACGGGTTGAATTTGATATCGCTTAAAGAACTTCGGCAATTTGTCGCGATATTCAGCGACGACGCGCGCCAACGGCACTGTCAAATCGTAACGCAACGCCAGATCGGCTTCGCCTGTAGACTCGTGAACACCTCGTTTGAGGATCTTGAATATCAGCTGATTGCCTTCTTCACCATATTTACCCAACAGAGTCTCGATGTTTTCAACCGCCGGCGTTTCCAGAGGTTCAAATCCAAATCTCTCGTAGACGCTCTTGACGATACTGATGACGTATTCGCGTTTGCGAACATCCTCAGGCAGAAAGTCGCGCATGCCGCGCGCAGGTTGTGTGTTTGCTGAACCCATTAACTTACAACCTAACCCTGCTCGGCCTTGTACATGTTTGTGTACTCGACGTAGTTCTTCCAAAACACGCTGAGGTCATTCACCTCGGCATCTGTAAGTTCTCTTTTTACCTTTGCGGGCAAACCCATGACGAGTGATCGAGGTGGAATCACTGTTCCGGGCGAGACAAGGGCGCCCGCAGCGACAATTGATAATGCTCCGACACGCACGTCGTCGAGCACGATGGAGCCTATGCCGATCAATGATCCCTTCTCAACGTAGCATCCATGAAGAGTAACGTTATGCCCGACAGTCACTTCGTCTTCAAGAATCGTGGGATGTGAATCGTTTCGAACGTGAATGACCGAGTTGTCCTGAATGTTCGTGCGATCGCCGATGCGGATATAGTGCACGTCACCACGGACCACTGCATTGAACCAGATCGATGATTCTTCCCCGAGGTGCACATCGCCGATAACCTGCGCACTCTCTTCAACAAAAGCTGTTGGATGAATTCGCGGGTGAACGCCCCGAAATGGCTTTAGCATTTTTCAATAGTAGCACAGACGGTTTTTAGCAAAGCAGCAGCGAACCTTTTGAAGAGTCCTTGTTTTAAGAGGTTCCAGAAAGCTTTGCACAAAAAGCGAAAATACCATCCACGCACTGGCGGAGGTTGTGTCAAAAGTGAGAATCCCCCTCACGGGCAGTCAGGGGATCGTTCAAGTTCAGCCTACAATACCCGGCCTACAGAAGTTTACGCGCTTGCGAATGAACATCGATTTTTCCAGCTCAAGATCGTTCGCAAGCGCGTGAACTTTTTTCGTCTGGACCGAAGATAGAAAGGACTTTAACAACCCTCACTGCCGTGAGGGGGATTTTTGACACAGCCACTGGCCGTTGGTGGGATCTTGAGTAAGCCGGTGTAAGGCCAATTGTTGACAGCCATGAGACCAGCGTGAGAGATTGCGCGCGACATGAGAAACGGAAAAAACCGTCGACCATACCTAAGCGCGTCAATAATGTTCGGCCTCCTTGTGTTACAGGGTTGTGGAGGAGCTCTGTTTAAGGTCAAGCCCGTTGTTGAATTGTCGCCGCTGCCGGAAGGCGCAAAGAGTGGCACCGTCGGAGGCATCACGCTTCGTGTCGCGCCATTGTTGACGGATGAGGAAAGTCAGCAATTGTTTGAGGCAAATCTGCCGGTTGCAGGCCTGTTGCCCGTCAGGATTGAAATGCACTACGACAGTGGCGCGCCCTTGGATATAAAGAAGGCGAGGTTTCGTTTGCATGACGGCCAGGGGCGCGAGTGGAAGCTGTTATCCGCAAAACAGGCAACTTCAAGGATAATGAAGGCGAATGAAATTTACGCTTACAATCCAAATTCAAAGAAACAGTTCGAAAAAGAATTTGGCGCGTATGAGATCGATCTAAAAACGCCGCTCACGGCCGGTGAACGGCGCCAGGGGTTCATGTTCTTTCAGACGCCAGATAAAACTGCTGTTACAAACTCTCCGGGATTAGTTCTGATAGCCGAACGACTACCTGAAGCCCTCGAGATTAAGTTGAACTGACGTCGGTGCTCACAACCGGGAATATGTGAGCCCGGTCTGACCCTGATACTTCCCGCCGCGATCCTGATAAGAGACTTCGCAATCCTCATCAGATTCAAGGAATACAACCTGCCCGATTCCTTCGTTTACATAAATTCGCAACGGTAAATCGGCGAGATTCGCAAGCTCCACGACAAGCCGGCCAACCCAACCAGCTTCGAGCGGGGTCGTGTTCACCAACAATCCAGCGCGCGCATAGGTAGACTTGCCCATAGCTATACCTGTGACGTTGCGCGGCATTTGAAACCTCTCAACTGTCACGCCCAACGCATATGAATGTGGCGCGAGCAGATAGTATTTCGATCCATCCTCCGCAGTTCTGAGCGGAGGCTCGACTAGCGAGGACTCGTCAAAATTCTTCGGGTCAATCTCGCGCCCGTGAATCGGGGAAAATACTCGAAAGCCATCGTCAGCCAACCGCATGTCGTAGCCGTAACTCGACGAGCCCGCGGAAATGATGCGCCTGCCTTCGAGTTGCCTGACTAGTTTCGGTTCAAACGGAGAAATGAGCTCATTTTGTTCGGCCATGCGCCGAATCCAACGATCGGATTTTACTGCCATGTTGATCCAGTTCAGATGAGATTAAAGAACGTGGCGATAAGTGGCACAGGATACAGTGAGCAATAAGAAGAGACAAGTTTTACAAACGGGACGTCCTAAATGAAAACAGGGGCGCGCACGGAGTGGCGCCTTACAGATCCAATTTCTTTATCGAAACCGTCCCCACGCCAACAGTGAACTTGAAAAACGGTCCGCCTGCCCCAGCTCGCGCGCGCATTACAGTTGAAGTGATACCAGGCCGCTCACGAGATCCAAGCGCTCCATAGGTGTCTTCGATGTTGCCGCTTCGCAGGATGTCCGCATCAATATCTCCGCTAAAGCCTGATGGTAACTCCACGGTCAGCCTGCCGGCCGCAAGACGTATGTCGGCTCCATCACCCCGCCAACTACGCGAGGGGATTTTTAACAGCACGTTGCCTGCTGTCACTGTTGCGGACAACACTCCTCCCGTTACGACCAGCGTCGCTTCGCCCTGAGTTGCACTGAGTCGAATTGCGCCTTCAACACCACTGAGTTTGATATCACCTTGACCAGCGTTGATCTCCAGGTCTGTAACCGCCGGCACTCGAATCCGATAATCCACTCGCCAAGGTAATCCCAGAAGATTCTTTGGGAAATTCTTCGCTGCCCTCCGCATGAACTCCTTGTCATGTGTGCCGGTGGTCAGGATTCTGATGTGATTGGAATCGCTGTCGACAGCGACATTATTTACAGGAGCGAGACGATTCAAGTCGTCCTCGTTAGCTGCATTTAGTTCGAGGTCCGCGATTACCTCAACTTCAGGCTTAGACCAACCTTCGATGGTAATGGATCCGTTTGGCGCCCCTACGACGGTGACGGTTCCCCCAAATCCCAGCCGGAGATTCTCTCGACGAGTAGTCGTGCGCTTCAGCAGGTTCTCAGGGACCGGCGGCGGTGTATTGTTCTTCTGGGCCGGCGGCTTGGTCTTCTGGGCCGCTGCCCGCCAACCAAAAAGATCCGGCGAAACGATTAGCGCGGCGATCATACAGACGGCGATTGGCAAAGTTGATCGAGTCATGTGAAGTAAAAGATACCATCTGACATTGCACATTGGACATTTTTCATTTGTTATTTGGATTGCACAGATTCAACCGTCCGTGGAACGCGCGTAAGTGGCACAGACTTCAGTCTGTGAAGGTTGAGTGGCATTCAACAAAAGGTGAAACATTTTACATTTCCCTTTTTCATTTCCTTTTATTGCTTGGTCTGCGTGTTCGTTTCGTCATTGATGTCTTCGCCTTCTGCTCAGATTCCTGTCACGCGGCTTCATTTATTTTCGTGTGATTTCGTAGATCGTCGTTCTGGTTCGTTTAAAATGGATCCCACGAAGTCACACGAAATTACACGAAAACCGAAGTCCCCTTTCCGGTTTAGGCAAATGAAGATAGAACATAAAAAAGGAAAGGGAAATTAAGAACGAGAAATGGAAAATGGAAAATTCTTTGCGGCTCCATTGATTGCCATTCACTTGAAAAGAAAGCGGGTGCCATAAGACACCCGCTGACAGCGCCCCCGCTGAAATTCGTGTATTTCTATCTTCGGAGAAAGGTGATGCTGCCGGTGAAGTTTGTGACTGAGACAGATGAGCGACCGTCGCCTACATCGCCTACAAACTTGCGGCCATCGTGTGTTTTGAAGTTGCTGTTCCAGAATTGTCCAAGCTCGATCTTTCGCGTCGGTGATGCCGCTACCAGGCTGAAAGCTGAGTTCCCGGGGATGCGGATTGTAATGTCACCTTTGGTGGAGCGAAATTCGTAGTTGCCGCCACGAGAAAACTCACCATCGAAAAATATATTGCCGATTGTGTTCTGAGCAATAACCTGCGACGCCACGATGCCCGTGAGTTCGATGTCTCCTTCAGATGAAACATGTGCGCGAACGTAATCGCCGCGGATGTTACTGACACTAATCTGGCCGCGACGAGTTTCCAGATCGACGGAACAGTTCACAGGAACCTGCAGCTTGAAATTGACGTCGCCAATGTCCGGGCGTCCACGGTTGTCACTCATGACGTCTATAATCAAACCCTGATCGATCTGTTTTGGAAACAGGTGAGCGTTTGGTGATTCGATCGTTGCCGATAGTTTAATTTCGTCGCGATTCCACGATTCAACAGTAATCGTTCCGGAAATGTTTCTCAGTTCAATACGGACATTCTTACCGGCGGGGTAACGCTTCGACATGCGCTGCTGTGCGTTAACTGAGGCAGCGTTGAAACCAACAACTATGAGGAGAAAAAGAGGAAATGAAAAAAGATGAGCCCGCGAAACTCGTTCGCGCACGGCTATCGTTCGAATGTTCATCTCAGTGGGGCTCTTCAGTAACAAAATTTCCCGAACCTTGGGAGGACTTCCAAATCTTCATCGAGACTTGCCGTTTATAGATCGGCAAATTCTTTCAGCAAGGCTAGCTTTTCGTTTAGCGCCGCATTCAACATCTCTTCCGAAACTTCATCGTGCGGGTTACGGTTCAACTCCGTCATCGAATCGTTTACCGCCTGATTAATGACCTTAAGATTGCGGTCGAAGGTATCGCGCATGTCCTGGCTCCAACGTGCCTTGTTAACTTCTACTCGCTGGTTCCAGTAGCTAATCGCTTGTTGCTGCTGCCACATCCTGTCACTAACGTTCGAAGCTTCAGCGGCAGAGAAACTGGTCATTGCAGCGTTCTGCGTGCCGATGGAACTTTCGCTGCGCCTGAGCGCAACGGTAGTTGTTAATGACACTAGCAGCACGATTCCCACGACCGACGCCACAAGCTGTGGCAGAGAGAGCTCCCAAGTCCGACCTAGCCAATTTCCAAAAAACCCTTTTCGCGTCGGTTCTGCTGCCGGCACCATGGGGACAGTCGCCAGCTCACTTTCGATCACATTGCGAATGCCCAGCCACATCGCCCGTTCATTCGGCGGGGAGACATACTCGTTGCGGTGCTCTCGGCAGAAACCGACAATCGATTCCAAATCGCGCCGCACGTCGGCGCAATCAAGACATTCTTCCAAATGCTGGTTAAGCAGCAACTCGTCCTGTCGGCTCAGAGCGTTGTCCAGCAGCTCGCTTACCAGTTCCTGACACTTCTCGCAGTTCATTGTCTTACAACCTCTGTGGTGCCACCGGATTCAACTAGTTGCCCGGGGATTTCGGCACGACATCTTCCGGTTTTGGTCAATCAAGGGGAGACTGCGTTTCAACTTGCTAAAACCTGAGGAAAATCTGCCTGTGTGAACAGGCATATCTTCGAAGCTACTCACTGGTATTCTGTTGCCTCAGCAAACCACGTAATTTCATCCGCGCTTTGTGAAGTTGCGATTTAGAAGTACCTACTGAGCACCCCAGCATTCGGGCTATCTCTTCATGTTCATGCCCTTCAATATCATGAAGGGTGAAAACGGTACGATACCCTGGAGGCAGTTGCGCAATAGCCTTATCGAGGGCAATTCGGTCGACCACCGGCATCGAGTTTGGGTTCTCGGTGCCTTTTACAATTTGCACCGGGGTCTCGCCATCCTCAGTCGTTTGCTCCATTCGCACTCCCCGTTTTCGGAAGTGCATCAGGACCTGGTTGACTGTTAGGCGATGAAGCCAGGTGGTAAACGCCGATTCGCCGCGAAAACTGCCGATTTTTCTAAAGAGCTGTATAAAAACCTCTTGGGCGAGGTCTTCAGCTTCCGAGACGTTTCCCGTCATGCGCAGGCAGAGGGAGTAAACCCGTCGATTATGCCGCTGGTACAGCTGTTCGAAGGCATTCATGTCCCCCTGAGCAGCACTCTGCGCCAGAGCGTAATCTGTGGCTTGTGTCTCGGTTTCGGCTGCGGTCACGTGTGTCTTTGTTCGGGCAAGCAACTCAGGAGCCGAAACCTCCAGGTTTCTTCGCCACGACCATCACGGATCCGCCATTTCAATGAAACAGGTACCCAGTCCCTTCGAACACCCCATGTAAGTGGTGCGAGGCTTGCTGATACCCTCAACGCGGGTGTGATGCCGAGCTTTGAGCGCGTCGTTGCCTTGGCCGACCTAAAAGTTAGCCATTTTCCTCGGCCGCATCAACCCGAGTAAGTGTGGTACCGCGACTGCACGCGCGGTCAATGAACGATTCCGAAACGCTGGCAAATATGTTTCAGCGTCCTGCCCGGCACCATCAAATTGGATTGGCGACTGGCCCTTAAGATACGGGCATTGACCGTCGCTGACAAGCGGGGGAGGTTCATCCCTGTGCGGTTTACACGGACTTTTGACCAATAGCAAAATGTTTGCTCCGAATCCAGGGAAACAAGTCCTGCCGATGGAAACAACGATATCAACTGGTTGTAACCAAACGGACTTTGTTGGGGACGTTAGCGGACGGCGCGCT
>JBKPCC010000122.1:0-7201 GCA_046727215.1 Acidobacteriota bacterium | reverse complement strand
GGATGAGGGCTGGGGTTGGCTCACCAGTAGCGGCTTCGATCCATTCCTCGTAGAAACCTCCACACGATCGGTAAGCACTCGACGAATTCGCTTTGGCAACAGCTTGCCAGCCAGCAAAGCAGCCGCCCCTACAAACTCGACGACATCCCCACCGCCGTTCCAATGCTCCCTTACCACTGCTGGATTAGTCACGGTCATCAGTCGCAGCAGCGTCAATGAGATCAGATAGACGTCATCTATCTGGCCAACAAACGGAATCATGTCAGGGATTAGATCAAGCGGCATGATCGCGTAGGCAATTGCACCTGCGACGAGTAATCGCTCCTTCGCCGGGACTCGCGAGTCGGCCATTAATCGGACGGAAAGCAACAAAAGGTTGGGAAGGAATAATAGAACGTTTTTTAAACGCCGCTTCGTCAATGACGACATGCTTTGCCTCCACTTGAGTCTAGAATTCTGCTTCGTTCGTGTATGTTCGTTTGATTTCGTGGATCTATTCTATTCTGCATCACGTAGACGTTCTACGAAAATACACGAAACACTCACGAAAACGCACTAAACCAATTCAACACTCCTTGACTCATGTACTCGTAGACTCCTAGACTCCGAGATTCCTATGAACATTCTGGAAAATATTCGTCAACGCGCCGCCAGCCGGCCGCAGCACATCGTTTTGCCGGAAGGAAACGATCCACGCACAGTCGTCGCAGCCTCGATCTGCGCGCGTAACCGATTGGCCCAGATCACAATGCTTGGCGATGAACAGCAAATTCGGGCCATCGCACAACAACACCAAGTCGACCTCGGAGGCGTTACCGTAATCGATCATCGCCGTGCAGCAGATCTCGACAAAATGGCTGCCTACTTTCATGAGTTACGCCGCGCTAAAGGTCTGACAACAGATGAAGCACGAACTGCATTGGCCGATCCGCTTTACTACGGGAACCTCATGGTGCGGCTCGGTCGGGCGGATGGATCGGTGGCAGGAGCGACAAACACCACTTCTCACACGGTTCGCGCCGCGCTTCATTGCATCGGTGTGCGTTCCGGGTTCAAGCTCGTTTCGAGTTTCTTTCTTATGGCGCTGCGGGATCCGAGTTTTGGTCACAACGGGGCAATGGTTTTTGCGGATTGCGGAGTAGTGATCGAGCCGACAGCGGCTGATCTCGCTGAGATTGCGCTCGCTTCGGCGGATTCATGTCGTGCGTTGTTGGGCACCGAACCGCGTGTGGCAATGCTTTCCTTTTCAACGAAAGGCAGCGCAAAGCATCGGTTGATCGATAAGGTTGTCGAAGCGACGCGAACAGTAAAAGCTCGTGCTCCTGAACTACAGATTGATGGAGAACTCCAGGTCGACGCTGCACTGGTACCTGCCGTTGCGCAATCCAAGGCGCCCGGCTCACCAGTCGGCGGGCGAGCAAACGTCTTGATCTTTCCAGATCTGCAATCGGGGAACATTGCATACAAGTTGACGGAACGACTGGCGGGAGCAACCGCGATTGGGCCGATTCTTCAAGGACTCGATCGTCCAGCGAACGACCTCTCGCGCGGTTGTAGAGCCGAAGATATTGTCGACGCAGTCGCGATTACTGCAGTTCAGGCACAAGCCCGGAAGGCAAGTTGAGTCATCTTCGTGTTATTTCGTGTATTTTTCGTGGATCCGTTTGTCGTGACCAGAAGAGACGATCCACGAAACCACACGAAAAGAACACGAAAAAGAGGCAACGCAATGCGGCACGTGGAAGCATCCAAGGTCGCAGTTTAATCCTGAGAAACGGGCTCCACAGTGTTTAGGTCTACGTTTATAGCTATCTTTCTCTGCTTGTTAATGCTTACCCCTTCGGCTCTACAAGCCCAAAGAGGAGCACCCAAACCGTCTCCGTCACCTTCGCCAACCCCTGAAGCACAAGACCAGGAGCCCGTTCGCGTTTTTACTGAGGAAGTGCGTCTGCCAGTCATGGCACTTGATGTCTACGGCCATTACGACCCAACCGTGATTCCTGACGACGTGCTGGTTCTCGAAGACGGCGTAGCCCAACAAGTCAGAAGTGTGACGCACATTCCCGCAAATGTATTGCTCCTTCTTGACACAGGCGGCGAGGTTAGTGGGCTGGGGGAGGCGTCAAAGCGAACGTCGCTCACTAAGGACGTTGCCATTCAACTGTTGAATCAATTACCTCAAGGCTCGTCCATCGAGGTGATGCAATTTAATAATTCCGTAGATGTGTTGCAGCGTTGGACATCAGACAAGCAGGCGGCGTTGAAAGCAGTAAAGACAAAGGTACTTTCAGGAAAACGCGCCAGGTTTGGCGATGCGCTCGTGGCTGCGGCGCACGAGCTGAAAGACCGGCCAGAAGGTAGCCGGCACGTAGTATTGATCACAGATGGGGTTGACACCGATGGAAAGGGCGACCGCAGCGATGCAGTCAGGCAGCTGATCGCCGCCAGAGCGACGGTGCATGTCATCAGCTACACGGAATTTGTCAGACAGAAGAAATCGTCAAACATCAGTGGCGGCCAGATGCCGCCGCGAACGGATCCAATCACAGCTACAGATCCCACCCAGCCACCTGGAACAACTCGCAGTCCTTCTTATGGTGTCAGTATCAGGTTCGATCCCGCAATGCGACGTCAGCGAAAGGAATATGAAGCCGCAACGAGAAAGAGCGAAAAAGTGCTGACAGGCATCGCAGACGAGACCGGAGGAAAAATATTCCTGCCAATTACTGCTGAAGAGATGATTGGGAAAACTAAAGAGATCGCGGCCGACATTGGATCAGAATACGTCGTAACGTATCGTCCAAAGAGGCCTCTGTCATTAGCGAAACCAGGAGAGTATCGAAAGGTGGAAGTCGCAGCTCGCCGCGCTGGTCTCAGCCTACACTCACGACGCGGTTATGTCGTACCTACCCAGAATCCGTAATAGAAGCTCTGCATCTGTTTTTTGTGGCGTAGGTTGAAGCTGAACGACGAGATTGTGAGAAAAAACCGAGATACAGCGTCTGAAGTCGAGGGTGGTTACCCGACGAGAACATCTGCTGGTGATTCGAGCAGCTTTACCAGACGGCCAACCTCATACTCATGATTCTTGGGCAACAGTGACAACCGGTGTAGCTCGTCCCAATCGTCCTTGGGCACGCGGTGAAATGCCTCGACTACTTTTGGATCAAACTGTCGGCCGGCCCAATCATCCAGTTCCTGCGATGCTGCATCGTATGATTTCCCTCGGCGATACACTCGATCACTAGTCATCGCATCGAACGCATCAGCCACCGCGAAAATTCGGGCATTGAGATCGATCTCTTCCCCCTTCAAGCCGAGTGGATAACCCGAACCGTCCCATTTTTCGTGATGCTGAGCGACAACTCGTGCAGCTCCTTCAAGGAATTCTATTCCTCGCAGAATTTGTTGGCCGTGTAACGGGTGCTCGCGCATGCGCACCCATTCTTCTTCGGTCAATTTCGCCGGTTTGCGCAGGATCGAATCAGGTACACCAATCTTGCCAATGTCGTGCAACAGTGAGCCGAACTCGAGCGCTTTCATCTGTGTGCTGTTCAACCCGTATTCTCGTCCCAATCTCAAGCTATACGTCACCACGCGTTCGGAGTGTCCGTGCGTTTCTGAGTCGCGGGTTTCCAGTGCAGCTGTCAAAGCTTTCAATGTGGAGCGGTAAGCATCTTCAAGCGAATCAAGCGTCCGATCGAGCTCGGCCGTTCGCTGGTCAACCAATTCTTCGAGGTGATTTTCGTAACGCTGCTTCGCAACAACCAGCTCGTGATGGCCCAAAGCTCTTTTAACCACAGCTTCTACCTGCCTCAAGTCGAAAGGCTTCATCACGTAATCGAAAGCACCCAGTCTAAGCGCCTCAATCGCGCTCTCGACGGTCTGCATTCCGCTGATCATGATCACGACTGTATCTGGTGTGAGTGTCCTGACGTGCGGAATCATTTCGAGCCCACTCATTCCCGGCATCGTGATGTCTGAGATTACAAGCGCGTACTCGCTTGCCCGCAGCAGCGCCAAAGCCTCTTCGGCTGAACCGCAAGTAACGCAGTGGTAGCTGGTGTTAAGCAGGTCCGACAGAATCTCCGTGATCTCACGTTCGTCGTCGACGATGAGAATTCTTGGCCGCAAGTGCCCTCCCATGAAAGTGACTCCTGAATACGAGGATGCGAAAGCTGTCAACCAGGAAAATTGCAGAACATCAACCAAAAGTGACAAGGTTAGGGGCGGCTGTCCGGGCTTGTTCTGGGCGGGAAATCCTGCGCCGCAACTACAGGCTATTGTATTTTAGCGGTTTTTACTTACAGTGGCAAACACGTTTTTACAAGGTCATACTCGGCTTCAATATGAAAGAACCGGGGAGTTTTAGGTGGTCTCGACCACCCTCCCCGGTTCTGACTCGAACGGAATTGAGGTTTTGACTGGAAATGGCCTAATACCGCGCCCGATGGCGCCGTTTACGAATTCCATAGGTGTAAACGGCCGCGCCGCCACCGCCCGCGAGGGCACCGATAGCTGCTCCCTTTCCGCCGCCCGCAATACCCCCTATTGCCGCGCCGACTCCCGCTCCGGCCGCCGTCGTTAGCTTGTCACGATGTTTCTCCCAAAAGCTGCGTCCATGTTTGTGGTTATCACCGACGCACGCGTAGTGCGTGTGCCAGTAGTTGCCATGCCTGTGCCTAATTCGGCCGCACGTCCGAGCAGAAACTAATGGCACGGTAAACAGCATCACAGCCAATAGCAGCATAAGGCAGACTGATTTCCTCATATTTTCCCTTTCAATACGTGTTTGTCTGGGAGAGACTTAATTTGAGGGGGCTTCTGAAGCCATTCTACGGATGGCCCGCGGCTTAGGCAATCCCTGGGCTCACGTTTCCGGCCATATTGAAGGGATTTGGATTTATGTCTTAAATTGAACTTAGCGCCTTTGCTTCTTTGCGTCTAGGTGTGAAATTTCGCCGCGTTGCCCAACAATCGCGCAAAGATGCAAAGGTGCAAAGGCCCAAAGGAAATAGTATCCTTACTCGCCTTTTTAGTCGGTTGCTTCTCACCGGCGCAGGCCTTATTATCACGACCCTCAAAGCCGGAGTGGCGAAATTGGTATACGCACCAGACTCAAAATCTGGCGAGGTTCACTCCTCATGTCGGTTCGAGTCCGACCTCCGGCACCAACGGCCTTACCTTTCAAAAAAGACAGCTGCCGCTGCGGCTTTGCCGCGTCCTTTGCGATAAGCTTTCGGCTTACAGTGAAATGCCCCAGATTGCATCAGGCTTTGAGAGAGCGCCTATGCCAGTGACCCTTGAGCATGGAGAGGGTAGTGTACTGATCGAAGAATTGCCCGACGGCAAACGGCGCCTAACAGTCACTCCACGTCACAAAGCTAAGTTCATCATCCAAAATCAATGGACCACGTCATACCCGCTGGATTTGATTCAGTTAATGCTCGATGTGAACGGGGCGGCTGGCTTGTGTTTTGAAATTATGAGAGACGAAGACCATAGCTTCGTCCAAAGGCTTCTGGAGAATGATCTTTTTGCATATTTCGCGCCGACCGATTTTGAGGGAAAGCGCATTTTAGACTTCGGCTGTGGCGATGGGGCGTCAACCATTATCCTCGCCCGCATGTTTCCTCGCTCTCAGATCACAGGCGTGGAGCTCGTCCCATCCGCGCTTTCAGTCGCCAACAAGCGTGCAGAGCATTACCAGCTAAAGAACGTCTCCTTCCACCAATCACCCAGCGGCACAGAATTACCCGAAAGCCTGGGTCAATACGATTTTGTAATCCTTAGTGCGGTTTTCGAGCATCTGCTACCGCCGGAGAGGACAGCTCTGATGCCAAAGCTTTGGTCTGCTGTGCGCGAAGGTGGTTATTTATTCATAAACCAAACCCCTAATTTGCTTTTCCCTGTGGAACTTCACACGACGATGCTTCCGCTTATAAATTACCTCCCGGATCGTCTGGTGCTGGAGGTGGCGCACAGGTTTTCAAGGCGCATATCAAGGAATGAAACGTGGGAGAACCTTTTACGGAAAGGTATTCGCGGAGCAACCGAGGGCGAAATATTACGGCTGTTGCCCGCCGGCGACTCTATCGCCGTTATGTTAGAACCGATGAACCACGGGCTAAAAGACCGCATCGACTTGTACTATGGAAACACTAATCCAACAAGGCTACGAACTATCAAAAGGATCGCCAGGAGAGCAATTAAGGCCATAAGAATTGTGACCGGCGTCACCCTTGTTCCTGACCTCTCGTTAGCATTTCAGAAGCTGCCGAATAGACCTGGAAACTACTTAAGCACTGCCGGCCATGGACCGTGAATTTACACGGCCCAAGGCCGGGCCTCACGTCGGTGATTTTCGACGTAACCTCAAACAGGACTTTACAAGAGAGCCACAGCCTCCTCGCAGTTGAGATAGCTATTTGAGTTTCGCAGCAATATCGTGGGCCATCTTCTGATGCTCCGTGATTATCGGCAAAATCTTCGACGCAAAACTCCTTACGTCTGGATCAGTGGCGCGGTTGGCCTCGTCCTGAAAAGCTTTCACGTCTTTGTCGTGATCCTCAACCATCAATTTCATGTACTCGCGATCAAAAGCAGCGCCGGACAGTTTAGATAGCCGGTCCATTTCCTGTTTCTGGTCAGCACCCAGGTCAGTTGGCAGAGTGACTCCCTTTTGCGTTGCCAGTTGTTTCAGTTCGTCATTAGCCTTGGAGTGATCCGTCACCATGCGTTCGCCGAATCGCTTCGCTTCTGGATTTTGCGCTTTCTGCGACGCGAGCCGGCCCAGTTCCACTTCAGCCATGCCTCCCTGGGCGGCTTCCATTAAGAAATTTCGATCACTCTCAGTAAGTGTTGCACTACGCGCAGGCGATGGACTCGCCGCACGATTTGTGTTCGTCGTGTTTGTATTGCTGTTGGTATTGTTGATATTGGTTGTGTCTGAACATCCAATCAACACCAGGCAAATAACAGCTCCAATCATTGCAACAACGTTTCTGCTCATTCTTCAGACCTCCTGTGAATTCAATCCCCAAAGAATAATCCCAACAGTTCCGACAAAACCCTCTCGATTCATAGTCAGCAATCTCGATGCCGAAGGTGTCGCGCGATCGCGGAGGTTAGCAACTTAGTTGTGAAGAATTTGTGGCAAGAGTTGAGCGGAAACGTACTACATGTCCTTAAACAACTCGCG
>JBKPCC010000121.1:0-15518 GCA_046727215.1 Acidobacteriota bacterium | reverse complement strand
TTGCCACCCTGAACACCAACAAGATAAATATCCCGATGCCCCGGAGCCAGAGAATCGAAGGCAATCTGTTGTCCGTTTGGAGACCAGCGCGGCGACCCAACATCCGGACCACCAAAAGATGTAATAGGCACCGGATTCTGCCCATCAGAATCGCACACCCAAATTTCATTGGTGCCCGTTCGACCTGAAGTGAAAGCAATTTTTTTGCTGTCTGGAGAGTACTGCGGACTATAGTCCTGCCGAGTAGATGAGATTAGTCTGGTAGAACCGTTCCTGACATTTGATCCGCGGAGATTCATTCGCCAGATATTTGTGTCTCGAAACTCCTGTGAATAAGCAAGTCGGTTACCTTGTCTAGAAATGGCCAGAGTTGAAGCGAACTCTGTTCCGACATCCAACTGCTCTGGTGTGCCGCCCACGGCAGCAATCTTGAACAACTTCAGTCCGCCGTAAAACCAGGATGAGAACACGATCCACTTGCTGTCTGATGTCCAGGCCAGGCTTCTACCGCTACGGTTATCAAACGTTAGTCGCTTCGGTTCTCCTCCTCCAGCGTCCATTACATAAACCTCAACATCCCGACTCGACGCTCCACGCACAAAGGCGAGAAGTTTTCCATCCGGCGAGAAAGCTGGTGTGGAATCACCAAGAAATCCTTCAGGAGGTGTCGTCAATTGATGAGCATCAAGCGTTTCCAAAGAAAGCAAGAAAATTCCATTCGCTTGCTTTGGTGAAGGTTGGCCTGAGAAAGCCAGGAATTTTCCATCTGGAGACCATGAGAGGGCATTGCCAAACTCGTACAGAGAGAAGAAAGCCGAGGTGCCTGAATAAAGTTTGCGCTCAGCGCCTCCCAGTGCAGAAACTGTAAAGATCTCGATCTGAGGACCAACGTGACGTACAAATGCGATCTGCTGACCGTCAGGTGACCAGGCGGGATAAATATCATCAGCGGGATTGGTTGTCAGGCGTAGTGGGGGCGCTTCCGAGTTGACGAGCTTTATATAGATGTCAAAGTTGTCGCCTTTTTCTCCGTTCCAAGAGAATGCGATTTGATTTCCGTCCGGCGAAAAAGTCGGTTGTTGTTCGCGACCAGGAAAAGTAGTGAAAGGTATCAACTTCGGCGAAGGCTGGGCTGAGGTTGTTGCCCTCGGCTGAACTGTTTTGTAAACAACAACCGCTGCAACGACGCCAATCACCGCCAGACCTGTGAACACCAACGTTCGCCTACCGAATCCTGAAACCGTTATCGACTTAACACGATCAAGGACTCTCCCGTTGGGTTGACTGTGCAATTGCTGTCTTAGCTGTTTCAGATCATTTAGTAGTTCCCCGGCTGTTTGGTAACGCTGGTCCCGATCTTTCTTTAGTGCTTTGTCAAGAATCTGCGTTAGTGGTGTTCTGTGATTCAACACCTCGGCTCCCAATGCCGGGCGTTCTTTAGCGAGAATCGAAACAATCACATCACTCTTGGTCGCCCCGGTGAACGGTTGTGCGCCATTGACCATCTCGTACAAAACGACTCCCAAACTCCAGATGTCGGTCCGTGCATCAATCGCGAGCCCCCTGGTTTGCTCAGGAGACATGTACGATGACGTGCCTACGACAATACCCGGGTCGGTATGAAACCACTCGATAGTCGATTGGTCAGGCCGGGCATCTGTCGTTGCCGGTGCGGCCACTTTGGCCAAACCGAAGTCCAGAATCTTCACGAGACCGTCATGCCTTAGCATGATGTTTTCAGGCTTGATATCTCTGTGCACAATTCCGGCGGCGTGCGCTGCTGCAAGCGCACTGGCTATTTGGATGGCGACATCAAGGGCCTCACCCAGTTGCAAGCGGCCCTTAGCGAGGCGTTGACGCAGGGTTTCACCACCAATGAATTCAGCAACGAGAAAACGGTGCTCGCCCACCTGTTCGATTTCATGGATGGTGAGAATATTCGGGTGGTTCAGCGCAGATGCAGCACGTGCTTCCCTCTCGAAGCGCCGTCGCTCCGCATCTGATGAGAACCCGTGAGGAAGGACTTTGATTGCTACGTCTCGATCGAGATTTTTGTCGCGCGCTCGATAAACCTCACCCATGCCGCCTGCGCCGATTAACGAGAGAACTTCGTAATGATCCAGAGTCTGACCGACCAGTGGCAGAGGAGATTCGTCACTAAGCCTCCTCATCGACTCTTTCATTGCCAGTGAGAGCAACAAAGCTTCGGCTTGTTTTCCTCCGGAGAGCAATGATTCAACCTGACTGCGCAGTTCTCGATCCCTACCACATTGCTCATCCAAGAACTCAACTCGTTGAGTGGCGTTGCGCTCAAGGGCTGCGTGGTAGATCTGCGAGATAAGTTGAAATCTCTCGGGCGTCATTGCGTAGCTATTCCTGAACTTGCTGAAAAGATCGCGGGAAAGAAATTTTCTCGCTCTAAAAAACTGTAATGCTTAGAATATTCCGGGGGCTAAGAAAAGACAGACAGCCTCAGTATCCTCCCACCTGTCCGACACATATACGGTAGTATAAATTTGTGGAGTTTTATTGCCAATCGGACTGCTGGAGTGGACAAAAACTTTTTTGCCCTATTTCTAGTAACCTTCCTGGTCTAGCTGCACTTTGCCACTAAATGAGCGATAAAGAAAGCTAAAATAAAGTACAGCTAACGCCATCCCGAACAGCCACCAAACCAAACCGACAGTGAGGCTATATGCCCCAGTCTTCGCATTGTAAATCGTTAGACTGTACGCAGGGTCTGTGCTCGCCGGAAGCAGGTATGGATACAGGGCAAATGCGGCGCCGCCCAGCATTGCGGTTATATAGGTTGTGGATGACATGAAAGCAGCAAGGAATCTTGCTTGTCTCACGAAGATTCTCATCAGAACAAGGGACGCCAAAACCGCGACCGGAATGATCCAACCCCAAAGTCGCAAACGGAAATTCTCAATCACCTGGGGACGTACGTAAAGCGTGGCGCTCAGGCTTAACAAAGTCATGAGCAACAGAAGCCACCATGCCATCAGTGCGACTCGTTGACAGCGCTCAGTTAGAGCACCTTCGGTCTTTAATGCAATATAGTGGGCGCCGTGTACTGTCAATGTAACTAGAGCCAGCACGCCAATTGCCACTGTGTACCAGTCAAGTATCCCCGGGTTGCTTCCGACGCGAAAGTTCGTCCAAAGAGGTTCAAAAAAATATCCATTCGCATTTAGCGGAACTCCTCGGACAACATTTCCGACAGCTGCGCCAAAGAAGATTGCCAAAAGGAAACTGGCAAAACAAAACACAAAGTCGAAGAAAGACCACCACAATGGATCCTGAACATGAGATCGCAACTCAATGCCGATCCCGCGACACATTAATAACCACAACACCATCATGAGAGGCAGATAGAAGCCACTGAAGCTGGACGCGTACAATAGTGGGAACGCGAAGAAAAGTGCGCCGCCGGCAGCCAACAACCAAACTTCATTGCCGTCCCAGACTGGGCCAATGGCTCGCAATACCAGGCGGCGTTCCTCGTGAGTTCGCGCGACGAGCAAACTTATGACTCCGGCGCCCAAATCAAATCCATCCAGGACCACATAGGCGGTCAACATCAGGGCAACGAGGACAAACCACACTGTTTCCATTTCTCTTCTCTATCTACGCGGCCTCAGTTTGTTGATCTGCGAATTCGGGTTCTTTACTTAGGAAAGCAGGGCCATGACCTATTTCGCGCCAGACCAGAATAATGAACAGTATGCTAAGTACGGTGTACATGCCCATGAAACCAAGTAACGTAAAAAGGCCATTCCCAGATGATACGTTGGCCGAATAACCCTGATCCGTTCTCAACAGTCCGTAAACGAGCCAGGGCTGGCGCCCCACTTCCGCGGTAATCCAGCCGGCTGTGTTGGCGATGTACGGAAAAGGAAAGCTCAGCATCAGTATCCACAACATCCAGCGCGTGTCGAAGAGCCTCTTTCTCCACAGGAGAAACAGCGCCGTCACCATAACTAAAATAAAGATGGTCCCTAAGCCGACCATAATGTGATAGCTGTAGTACAGAAGTGGAATATTGTCTGGCCACAGATTCCGCGGGAATTCCTTTAACCCTTTAACCTCCGCCTCCCAGTGACGGTGAGTGAGGAAGCTGAGGGCTTTTGGCACGTAAATCGGATTATCTAACTTGAGGTTGTCGATGTCGGGTTGGCCGATCAATACAATCGACGCTCCGGATTCAGTTTCGAAAAGGCCTTCCATAGCGGCAAGGGTGACTGGCTGATACTCAGTTATTAATTTCCCTTGCCGATCTCCAGTCGGAAAAAGTTGGACCAGCGAAGCGACTGCGGCGACAATTACTCCAAGGCGAAGAAAAAGTCGACCGTGTTCTTGTTGCTTTTGGGAAAGCACATAGTACGCGCCAGTCGCGGCCATGGCGAAGGATCCGGTGATCACCGCACCGCTCATGTTATGAAGGTACTGCCAGCGTGCCCATTCATTGAATAGCAACGACCAGAAACTATTGAGATGGGCGGTGCCGTCGGATGCGATCTCATATCCCACCGGATGTTGCATCCACGCGTCGGTCACAATGATGAAAAAACCCGATATCCAGGAACCGGCAAACACCATGAACGAAGAGAGCCAATGAACTTTTTGCCCGAAGCGTCGTTCGCCGAAGAGAAATAAGCCAAGGAACGAAGATTCCAGGAAGAACGCAAAGACTCCTTCCATTGCGAGGGCGGTGGCAATCACTCCTCCGGCATACTGAGAAAATCTGGCCCAGTTCGTTCCAAACTGAAACTCCATCGGAATTCCAGTGATCACACCGAAAAGGAAGTTGATGGCAAAGATCTTGGCCCAAAAACGAGCAGCGTGATTGTACCGGTCATCCTTCTTCCATAGTGCTAAGGATTTCAGGATGACAACTAAGGGCGCCAGGCCCATGGTCAGCTGTGGGAATAGATAATGGTAGGTAATGGTAAACGCGAAGTGCAGCCGATGAATGATAAGCGCGTTATCCATTTGTATCGCCCGCTCATCATTGTAGATCCAAAGAGGAGACGATGATAAACGACGCCCCGCACAGTACCCTGAGACGATCGGGCCCTTTTTATCTCACAAACATACCCTGCCAACTGATATGGCAAATTGGAGACAGTACTTTTGCAACGTAAACTACAGGTTCGAATTCCTGCTGGTGGATCCGGATCTAAAGGAAAGCGTTCCTGCAGTGTTCAGGGCAGCGAAGTCATTCGGAGGGGAGTATGACGGCTGGGAAACCAGGGTCGAAAAACGTTAGTCGCTTCTATTAGCACACGGTCCAGGATCGTCTTACGCTGCGGCCCTCGCTTGGGCGGTCACGATTTCCAGATATTGTTCAAAGGCTACCTCGAGCGCACCACCGAGGCCTGCTCCAGTCGGCTCGCCAGCTTCCACGGACCAATTCGTAAGACGTCCAGCCATCGTGTGCGCCACTGCTTCGCATAAAGGATCTTTCAAGAACTTCCAGCCAAGCACGATCCGTCCGCTGACGATAACTCGTGATACACCAAGCCCGCTGATCACGTTACTTATTCCGATGCCCAGGTAATCTCCAATGCGCTCGAGCGTCGATCGCGCACGCAATTCGCCGCCTTCCGCTCGTGCCACTATCTCCACAAAGCGTGGCGGCTTCTCGCCTCTGAGCTGGACCCGATCGCCTGCATACAGAGCGGATGCGCTGGAGGCTGAAGCATACCTTTCCCAGCAGCCGCGATTCCCACACACGCAGGGTTTTCCTCCAGCAACAATGGTCATGTGACCGAACTCTCCGAGCAGACCCCTGTCAGTTCCGGTGCCGCGATAAACACTGCCACGAAGTACGAGGCCGACACCGATGCCGGTTCCTGCACGGACCAAAATGAAATCGCTCCGACCTTTGTCCGACTCTTGTCGCAGCCGGCGACGTGCCTCATACATAGCTGCAGCGTTTGCATCGTTCTCCACCAGAACCGGAACGGTTCCCCACGCGCTGGGTGCCGCTTGACGCCCTACTACGTTCAAAGCTTCAGCAACGCTGACGTCCCGCCAGCCAAGATGTGGGGCAAGCAACAGACGCTTGCGTTCTGCGTCTGTTGGACCAGGCACGCTCAGTCCGATGGCCGTTAGTGCGCGTTCGGGCAACCGTGCCCGCAACTTTTCGACGTTGGATCTGATCAGATTGAGCGTCTCTGCCGGTTGCATGGGGGTGTCGAAGGATTCTTCTCGGAGCAATTCGCCATTTGCTGCTGCTGCACCGACCTGACTACGGCGCACACCGATATTCGCACCAATGAAAAAACTCGTTTCTGAAGTGAGCGAGAGCCCGATTGGAGGGCGACCAACCCTCCCTTCTCCGTAGACGACTGGTACTTCACACAACACGCCCGATGAAATCAAGGGCCTTACAATTTCCGTAATTGTGCTGCGATTGAGCTCAAGGCGGCGGGCTAATTCGATACGCGAGATCGGTTGTGCGGCACGCACAATGCGCAAAAGCGTGTACGTCGCATCTTTTGGAGCATCGAAAGTTCCACTTGAAATCGAACGTCGATGACCTGCCGGCATACTGAGAATACCCTTGTCCATCAATCAATCGTCTACTTCAAAAACTAGTTCGCCTCGATCACTCGCTTTTTTCTTATCATCGATTCATTACCTTTGTGTTAACCCTCGCCGATGTCGGTTACTGCGCCGAAACTCGCGCTTGAAACAAGCTTTGCATATTTGAATAGCACTCCATGTTTATAACGCGGTGGCGGCGGATGAAATCCTGCGCGCCGCAATTGCAGAACTTCGTCGGGTACGTTTAGCTGCAACAAACCTTCATCGGCATCAATGGTGATCGAATCGCCTTCGTGAACCAGCGCAATCGCTCCGCCGACTGCTGCTTCAGGCGCAACGTGTCCAACAACCATCCCATACGTGCCTCCTGAAAACCGGCCGTCCGTAATCAACGCAACAGAATCACCCAGCCCAGCGCCGATAATGGCGGATGTAGGTGCAAGCATCTCACGCATGCCTGGGCCACCTTTTGGTCCTTCGTAACGAATCACAACCACATCTCCTGCCCTGATATGTCCGCTAAGAATTGCATCGAGGCAGCTCTCTTCTGAATCGAAGACCCGTGCAGGACCAACGATCCGCTTTTGCTTAATACCAGAAGTCTTTGCTACCGCACCCTCAGTTGCCAGATTGCCGCTCAGGATCGCCAGATGACCTTCTGTGTAGACGGGCTTCGACCACGGACGAATCACATCGTAATCGTCTCGTGGCTCGTCCGGTATTTTGTTGAGGACTTCATTGATTCGCTCGCCAGTTATCGTTAACGCGTCGCCATGAAGACGCCCATTAGCGAGTAAGATTTTCATGACTTGTGGAATACCGCCGGCTTTGTGCAAATCGGTAGCAACGTATCGACCGGAGGGTTTCAGGTCACATAGAACGGGAACCCGCTTGCGAATTCCTTCGAAGTCGCTCAGCGTCAGTCGGACACCTGCGGCGTGAGCAATAGCAAGAAGGTGCAGTACAGCATTAGTCGATCCTCCGACAGCAAAAACTACCGCAATGGCATTCTCAAAAGCCTTTCTGGTCAACAGGTCCCGCGGCAATATTTGCTTTCGGATTGCGTCCGCCAGTACTTCCGCCGAACGCGAGGCACTCTCGGCTTTTTCCGAATCCTCGGCAGCCATCGTCGAAGAGTAAGGAAGACTCAAGCCCATGGCTTCGATGGCCGACGACATAGTATTGGCTGTGTACATTCCGCCGCAGGATCCTGCGCCGGGACATGCGTGCCGTTCGATCTCGAGTAGTTCTGTCGAAGTGATACGATTTGCCGAATATTGGCCCACCGCCTCAAATGCGCTAATCACCGTGAGGTCGCGGTTCTGGTATTGGCCGGCTTTTATTGTTCCGCCATAGACAAAGATGGACGGTATGTTCAGCCGGGCGATAGCAATCATCGCTCCCGGCATATTCTTATCGCATCCCCCGATTGCCAGAAGTCCATCAACGCTTTGTGCCTGACAAACCGTCTCGATGGAATCGGCAATCACCTCACGAGATACAAGGCTGTACTTCATGCCTTCCGTTCCCATCGAGATTCCGTCGCTCACGGTAATCGTGCCGAACACTTGAGGCATCGTGTCAGCTAAACGGAGAGATTCGATTGCACGCTCAGCCAATCGGTTTAGTCCGATGTTGCACGGAGTGATCGTGCTGTACCCGTTCGCAACACCAACAATAGGCTTCTTGAAATCATCATCGCCGAAACCGACCGCGCGCAACATTGCGCGATTCGGCGTTCGCTCAGGACCAAAGGTGATTAGACGACTTCTGCGGTTGCTGCTCACAGACTCTCCGCCATTCAATTCGTAGCCTTGTCAACAAGTCTGCTCGCATTGAGCCATGGCATCATCTGACGCAGCTTGGCGCCGACCTGTTCAATCGGGTGCTGTTTGGACTTGTTTTCAAGCTCTTTGAATAACTGTTTCCCGTTCTGGCTCTGCTTCATCCACTCCTTTGCAAAAGCTCCTGACTGGATCTCGGTAAGCAAACCCTGCATACGGCGTTTCGTCTCATCATTGACGACAATTGGGCCTCGAGTCATATCGCCGTACTCGGCTGTATTCGAAATCGAGTAGCGCATCTCCGAGATCCCGCCTTCGTAGATCAGGTCCACTATCAACTTCATTTCATGAAGGCACTCAAAGTAGGCCATCTCGGGGGCGTAACCCGCTTCGACAAGTGTTTCAAAGCCGGCCTTGATGAGCGATGTCAATCCCCCACAGAGGACCGCCTGCTCGCCAAACAGATCGGTTTCCGTCTCTTCGCGAAAATTGGTTTCGATAATGCCCGCGCGTCCGCCCCCAATTGCCGAGGCATAGGCCAGTGCGACTTCTTTTGTTTGGCCTGTTGAATCCTGGTGAATAGCAAGCAGGCAAGGAACTCCAGCGCCGCGTGTGTACTCATGGCGCACAAGGTGGCCAGGTCCTTTCGGCGCTACCATAAAAACGTTTACGTCCTGCGGCGGCTTGATGAATCCATAGTGGATCGAGAACCCGTGCGAGAACGCAAGGTACTTGCCGGGCGTCATCGACTCAGCTATGTCTCGAGAATACACGTGCGCTGCGAGCTCATCAGGAACGAGCATCATCACGACATCTGCTTCCGCGGCCGCCTGTGCCACTGGTCTCACTTCCAGCCCGGACGATTCGGCTTTCGCTCGTGAAGGGCTGTCCGCTCGTAGACCAACCGTGACACGACAGCCCGAATCGCGGAGATTGTTGGACTGAGCATAGCCCTGGCTGCCATACCCGATTATGGCAATCCGGCAGTCGCGTAGTACTTGTGGATCTGCGTCTTTGTCATAGTAAACGTTCATTGTTCATTTTCCTCATAAAAGAAGTTGCGAGACTGGGATTGGACTCCCATAGTCTGACTGCATACTCAAATAACGAAGCTTTCATCTTCCTGGGCAACGTTAGTCGTTGTCACCGGTGATAAGCGTCCAATAGCAATACAGCCCGTGCGTGTTACGTCGCGTATTCCGATAGGTCGTAACAGTTCGATGAACGCCTCAACCTTCTCTTTATTACCCGAGGCTTCGATGATCATCCCGGTCTCGGAAATATCAACCACCTTTGCGCGAAAGACTCCGACCAGGCTCAAGACCTCCTGGCGCATTTCACCCGGAGTCGCAGCCACATCAATTAAAGCCATCTCCCGTTCGATGTGAGGTTGGCCCGTCACATCGATCACTTCACGCACTCGTGCCAGTCTTTCGCACTGCTTCACGATCTGATCGATCGTGCGATCGTCGCCTCGAGTCACAACGGTAACGCGCGACCAATTTGCATCAATAGTCTGACCGACTGAAAGAGTTTCAATATTGAAGCCGCGAGCACTAAACAACCCCACGATACGGGAAAGCTCGCCCGGTTGATCAGCAACAACGATAGAAAGTGTGTGACGCATGAAAAATTTAGGATTTAGAATTTCTAATTTCTAATCCCGACGATCATGTCGCGCGAGTTTCCTCCCGCAGGGACAATTGGGAAAACATTCTCTTCTTTCGAAACTACTACATCCATCACTGCAACACCGTGGTGTGAAAGACCTTTTGCGAGCACATCTTCCAACTCTTCAGGTTTCGTTGCTCGAATTCCAAGCGCGCCATACGCCTCGGCCAGCTTCACAAAATCCGGCGAGACCGAAAGATCAACTTCCGAGTATGTGCGTTCGTAAAACATCTCCTGCCACTGACGGACCATTCCCAGGTACCCGTTGTTCATGATCACAACTTTGACGGGCAGATCGTATTGCATCGCAACGATCAACTCCTGATTCGTCATTTGAAAACCGCCGTCCCCGACGATTGCTACGACGAGCTGATCACGTCGCGCCAATTGCGCGCCAATTGCCGCTGGTATGCCAAATCCCATCGCACCGAGACCGCCGCTCGTAATCCATTGCCGCGCACGGCTGAATGGATAAAATTGTGCCGCCCACATCTGATGTTGGCCCACATCAGTGACAATCAAAGCATTCCCATTCGTTAAGCGATGCAGTGACCGAACGACCGACTGTGGCTTTATCTGGTTTCTCGATCCCGTGAAGCGAAGTGGTTGTTCCCGTTGCCACGCTCGTATTGTCGTCCACCATCGCTCACGGGTTTTAAGGCTTTGTAGGGTTTCGCTTTCACGCATCAGTATCTCAGCATGCAAAGCCTCAATAGCGCCGCGTGCATCAGCAATTAACGAGATATCTGGAGCACGATTCTTCCCAACGTTTGCGGGATCGATATCAATGTGGATGACTTTCGCATTTGGCGCGAACGTTGCAAGCTTCCCCGTGACGCGATCATCGAAACGTACTCCAATCGCGATCAGCAGATCGCTTTCTGCTACCGCCATGTTTGCTGCGTAAGTCCCGTGCATTCCCAACATGTTCAGACACAACGAATGTGCCGAAGGAAATCCACCCAGGCCCATCAATGTCGGTGCAACGGGCAACTTCAACTGCTCTGCCAGCACACGCAGCGCATGAGCTGCGCCGGAATTCACAATGCCGCCCCCGACATAAAGCACAGGACGCTCAGCCTTCAGAATTGCTGTAGCAGCTGTCTGAACCACCGACGGATCTGGAGGCAAGCTCGTCTCGATACATGGGAATGTAATGTTCTTCAGACGCGAATACGATGTTTGGGACGCTGATACGTCCTTGGGAATGTCGATCACGACTGGACCTGGCCGCCCACGACGAGCCAGATAAAATGCCTCGTGAACGATCGGCGCCAGATCGCGAACGTCGCGAACAAGGTAGTTGTGCTTGACACACGAACGTGTGATACCGACGGTATCTACTTCTTGAAAAGCGTCCGTACCGATCAGTCGAGTCGGAACCTGTCCAGTAATGACAACAATCGGAGTCGAATCCATGTAGGCATTGGCGATGCCCGTCAATGCATTAGTTGCCCCGGGTCCCGACGTCACCAGCGCAACTCCGACCCGGCCCGAAGCCCGAGCGTAGCCCTCGGCCATATGCACTGCTCCCTGTTCGTGACGAACCAGGTAATGAGTGATGCGATCTCGTGCACGCCACAGTTCGTCGTAGATGTGCAGTACTGCCCCGCCGGGATAACCGAAGATCGATTCCACGTCTTCATGAACCAACGCCTGAATCAAAATCTCCGCGCCGCGCGGTCCTTGCTGGACCAATGACCTTGGAACCGGATCGACAGTTAGTGTTTGTGAACTCATTTTTCTCTACAGTTGATGCTTACGACAGGGCCGCTCCCACGTTGCCACACTGCTCGATTCTCGTGACCGCAACCTTGTTTCACCCATGAGGAATTTATCTACTCCCCTTGCCGCGCGACGGCCATCTGCGATGGCCCAAACTACCAGTGACTGGCCACGCGCCATGTCACCAGCAGCGAAAACTTTGGGAACGTTGGTCATTTTGTCTTCGTCAGTCGCGACATTGCCGCGCTTATCGAGCTCAACGCCAATTTGATTCAGCAAGCCTGGTTCTGGCCCCTCGAAACCCAAAGCCAGCAGTACCATCTGCGCCGGCCACTCTCGTTGAGTTCCGGTGATTTCAAGCGGACGGACCTGTCCGTTGTCGTCTTTAGTCCATTTGATTTCACCCGTTCGTACACCCTTTACCTGTCCGTCCTCGTCGCCGGCAAAACTTTTGGTCATCACGCAATAGATTCGTGGATCGTGACCAAAAAGGGCAGCGGCCTCTTCTTGTCCATAGTCAAGTCGATGAACTCTTGGCCACTGAGGCCACGGATTGTCGGGCGCCCGGGTTTCAGGCGGCTTTGTGAGGATTTCGAATTGCACGAGACTTCTGCATCCTTGTCGCAAAGCAGTACCGACGCAGTCAGTTCCAGTATCGCCGCCGCCGATGACGATCACGTCCTTGTCTTTTGCTGAGAGATAACATCCATCCTCGTGATTGCTGTCCAAGAGGCTCTTCGTGTTCCGGTGAAGAAAATCCATCGCGAAATGAATTCCGGATAACGATCGTCCCTCAAGCAATAGATCACGCGGACGGGTCGCGCCACCACAGAGAACTATGGCGTCGAACTTTTTCATTAGCCGGTCAACGGGATAATCGCAACCAACATTTGTGTTGACTACAAACTCAATCCCTTCAGCTGCCATCAGATTGGTGCGGCGCTGAACAACGGTCTTTTCAAGTTTCATGTTTGGTATGCCGTACATCAGGAGACCACCGATTCGGTCAGCGCGCTCAAACACAGTTACCGAATGCCCCACCTGATTAAGTTGAGACGCAGCAGACAAGCCCGCAGGCCCCGAACCGATAATCGCGACTCTTTTACCGGTGCGACGCGAGGGTGGCTGCGGCAACACCCATCCAGCTTGAAAAGCATGGTCAATAATTGTTTGTTCAATGCGCTTTATCGTTACGGGTTTATCGTTAATTCCCAACACGCATGATCCCTCGCATGGCGCCGGGCAAACTCGGCCGGTGAATTCGGGAAAGTTGTTGGTTTGATGAAGCCGATCGAACGCTTCACGCCACATCCCACGGTAAACCAGGTCATTCCATTCAGGGATGAGATTGTTGATCGGGCAACCCAACGCAGCGCCGGCCGACATGATCCCTGTATGACAGAACGGAACGCCACAATCCATACAGCGAGCTCCTTGATTACGGAGTTCGACCTCATCCGCATGACCATAAAATTCGCGCCAGTCAGTTACACGCTCGAAGGTAGGCCGCGCTGTTGGAACGGTCCGTGTGTACTCCATAAATCCTGTTGGTTTTGCCATTACTTTATGATCTGAAATTCAGATTCTCGTTCTCCCCCAGGTCTAGCTTGGGGTCGCTGCGACGCTTGCCTAAGTGATAAGCCCGGACATGTCAGCCGCTGCAGCTTTTAGGTCTTCAGTTTGCAGTTCGAAAGCGATGGTTCCCCTCTCTGCCTCGAGCACCCGCCTGTAATCGTGTGGAATGATCCGGACAAACCTGCCGATCATTTCATCCCACGACAACAAGATCTCGGTGGCCCGGCGACTACCGGTAAGTTCAGCGTGACGAAAAATCATGTTCTTAACTAGATCGATCTCGCTCGGGTCATCGATGTGCGTCATGTCAACCATCTCGCGATTGCAACGAGTCCGAAACTGGCCAGTCTCGTCGAGCACGTACGCGATCCCTCCTGACATGCCCGCGGCAAAGTTACGTCCAGTTGGACCAAGCACGACGACACGACCACCGGTCATGTATTCACACCCATGGTCGCCGACTGCTTCGACGACTGCCAGCGCACCACTGTTCCGCACGCAAAATCGCTCACCAGCCACTCCCGAGATGTACGCTTCTCCGCTCGTAGCCCCGTAGAATGCGACGTTGCCTATGACAACATTCTCGTGTGCCTCAAAGATTGAACCTTCAGGCGGATGCACGAGGATCTTTCCACCCGACAGCCCTTTCCCAACGTAGTCGTTCGCATCTCCTTCAAGCCTGAGCGTCAAACCGCGTGGTATAAAGGCGCCAAAACTCTGACCAGCTGATCCTTTGAATGTAAGTTGAATCGTATCGGGCGGCAGTCCATTTGCGCCGTAAGCTCGCGTTATGTAACTTCCGATCATTGTGCCCACCGCTCGATCGGCATTTCGAATCGGAAAGTTTGCGGTGATCCGCCTACCATGCTCGAGCGCAGGCTTGCAGAGTTCGAGTAGCGTAGTTTGGTCCAACGATTTCTCCAGCCCATGTTCCTGCGCCACCTGACAGTAACGGCCAACGGCATCCGGTACTGCTGGTTTATAGAGGATGTTTGAGAGGTCGAGCCCGCGTGCTTTCCATTGTTCAATGCCAGGTTTCATCGAGATGCATTCACTTCGGCCGATCATGTCATTGATGGTGTGGAAGCCGAGTTGCGCCATCAACTCACGTACTTCTTCAGCAATAAAGTTCATGAAGTTGATGACGTGTGAAGGATCGCCGGCGAACTTGGCGCGAAGATTTGGATCCTGCGTCGCAACGCCCACCGGACAAGTGTTGAGATGGCAGACCCTCATCATGACGCAACCCAGACTCACTAGTGGCGCGGTAGCAAAACCAAACTCTTCCGCACCGAGCAACGCGGCGATCACAACGTCACGACCCGTTTTCAGCTGGCCATCCGTCTCAACCGTGATTCGACTGCGAAGATCATTCAGCAACAAAGTCTGATGAGTTTCTGCCAGGCCGAGCTCCCAGGGCACTCCCGCGTGCTTGATACTCGAAAGTGGTGACGCGCCAGTGCCGCCGTCGTAGCCGCTGATCAGGACGACGTCAGCATGTGCTTTTGCAACCCCTGCTGCTACAGTGCCGACGCCAACTTCAGCAACGAGCTTCACGCTTATCCGGGCGCGGTCGTTCGCGTTCTTGAGGTCATAGATCAACTGCGCCAGGTCTTCGATTGAATAAATGTCGTGATGTGGCGGCGGTGAAATGAGACCAACGCCCGGCGTGGAATGACGCACTTTCGCTATTGCCGGAGAGACTTTATGGCCCGGCAGCTGGCCACCTTCCCCAGGCTTCGCACCCTGTGCAACTTTGATCTGCAACTCGTCAGCATTGACCAGATAGTTGCTCGTCACTCCGAAACGCCCTGAAGCGACCTGTTTGATCCTGCTGTTGCGCGAATCGCCGTTCGCTTCTTTCGTGTAGCGTTCGGGATCTTCGCCTCCCTCACCTGTGTTGCTACTGGCGCCGATCCGATTCATGGCTACGGCCAGCGCCTCGTGCGCTTCTTTGCTGATCGAGCCGTAGGACATGGCGCCTGTCTTAAACCGTTTGACGATCTCGGATACAGGCTCAACTTCTTCAATCGGAACAGCACCACTCAACGGCCTTAATTCCATCAAGCCTCGCAGGGTACAGAGCCGGCGCGATTGGTCGTTCACAAGCGCACTGAACTCTTTAAATTTCTGATAGTCATTGTTCCGACAGGCATATTGAAGTTTATGGATGGTTTCAGGATTGAACATGTGCAGTTCGCCGTCGCG
>JBKPCC010000120.1:0-15047 GCA_046727215.1 Acidobacteriota bacterium | reverse complement strand
GGACGGTTTTACGATTCCGTTTTACTATTACGATGATTTTATCCAGGCGAATAAGCTCGATGATCTGATTTATGCGTTGATGAACAACCAACGGTTCGTTCATGATCCCGCGTACAGGCGCGAGCAACTGGCGGACTTGCGGCAGAAGATAGTGAACGCCAAGTTCGACGAAGAGCTCAGCGCAAGAATTCTGCGCCGTGTAGGGCAAAACTTTCCCGGCAAGGGATTGTTTGTCCGAAGCTCCTCAAATTCTGAAGACTTGCCGAATTTCAGTGGCGCCGGCTTGTATACGACTGTTCCAAATGTTCGTGGAAAAGAACAACTAATCACGGCTATCAAAACGGTCTGGGCATCGTTATGGAACTTCGAGGCTTATGAAGCACGTGAGCGAGCCGGTGTGGATCACTCCAAGATCTTCATGGCTGTCTTGCTACAGGAGGGAATAAATTCAGAGAGTTCCGGTGTAATGATCACCGCCGATCCTTTCGACAGAGACAATAAAGGCGCGATTTACGTAAGCGCGAAGCGTGGCCTGGGAATAAAAGTGGTTGAAGGCAAAAAGATCGCCGAACAAGTGATTTACCGCCCAAGAACAAACGCGATTCAGGTTCTGACACGCTCTGACGAGGATAGTCTGCTGGAATTCGACGAGAATGGTGGAGTGAAAGAAGTGCCAATCAGCGGCGAACGAAACGTGCTTACCGATGACGTCATTCGGAGATTGGTTAAGGCTGCAATGGCTATCAAGCAAGTGTTTGGCAGTCGCGATCAGGATATCGAGTGGGCATACATGAAGGGACAGATCTACGTGGTCCAAGCGCGGCCATTCATACCTGGTACTTAGGTCGCTCTTTGGAGTGCGCTGACTTGTCAGCGCTTTCCGCGTTGAAGCGACGTTTCGAAAAGCGGCAACAAGTTGCCGCACTCCAAAGAGAACTTTTAGAAAAGCGGCAACAAGTTGCCGCACTCCAAAGAGAATCTTTTATATGACCAACTCAATCTTTGCTGAAGGAATTCTCAATGACCGTGTGGCCTTTGTCACTGGCGGCGGAACCGGGATCACTGGCGGAGTTGCCCGGGCGCTTGCTGATGCCGGCGCAGCTGTTGCGCTCGTCAGTCGCAAGATGGAACATCTGGAACCTGCCGCGGCCGCGATAAATGAACGGGGAGGAAAAGCAATAGCAGCAGCCGCCGATGTGCGCGACACCGCAGCAGTTGATCACGCCGTCGCCGAAACCATAGAACGATTGGGTAAGATAGACATCGTCGTAAATGGCGCGGCGGGAAATTTTCTTTGCGCCCCGGAAGAGCTGTCTCCAAATGGTTTTGGTACTGTTGTTGATATTGATCTCAAAGGTACGTTCAATGTTTGCCGTGCGACATTTGCCGAACTAAAAAAGAATCGTGGTCAAATACTCAACATCAGCGCGACTCTCCACTATCTGGGCACACCGATGCAATTGCACGTTTCCGCCGCCAAGGCCGGCGTCGATGCATTGACGCGCAACCTCGCAGTTGAGTGGGGTCGCCACGGCATTCGCGTCAATGCCATTGCGCCGGGGCCAATCGAAGACACTGAAGGTATGACGAGGTTAGTTCCTGAACAGATCAAACAAAAATTGCGACAGCGCGTGCCGTTGGGCCGTTTCGGGTTAATCGCGGACATAGAAAAAGCAGCCATATTCTTGTGTTCCGATGCCGCGAGCTACATTAACGGCGCGATTCTGGTGGTCGATGGTGGTCATTGGTTGGCTGCTAATAAGTTGTTGTAACAGAATTACCTTCCCCTCACGTTCAAAAAAGATCATCTAGATTAACTCGCTCGACTGCGTTAGAGTGAAAACAGCCATGCTGGAATTGCAACCTGCGTCATTTGAGGAGTTTGAGAAAGAAGCACGACAAGGAAACGTCGTACCTGTTGTGCGTTCAATGCTTGCCGATCTACAGACGCCTGTGGGAGCTTTCATGAGGGTGGCGTCCCAGTCTCCCTACGCTTTTCTACTCGAGTCCATCGAGGGTGGCGAACGAATCGCGCGGTATTCATTTCTTGGCGCTGATCCGGAAATGATCGTTCGCGGTTCAAGCTTTCAAACAATCGTCGAACGTAACGGGAAAAAAGAAGTCTTTCCCGGGTTGGCGACCGATTGGGTGCGCGACTACTTTCGTGAACGGCAACTTGCGCGACGACCCGGTTTAGTTCCTTTCGCCGGAGGGGCCGTGGGTTATCTCGGGTACGACGCTGCGCGTTGGTTTGAAAGCGCCATTCGCGGCGACGAGACGCTGCCGATCTCCACGCCGATCGATGCGGTGTGGATGTTTTGCCGTACGATGGTTGTGTTCGATCGAGTTCGGCAAAGAATGGAAATTGTTTCAATAGTACTGACGGAAGAGGCGCAGGGCAGTCACGAACGCCTCCGCCAGCTCTATGATGCAGCTGTTGGTAGAACACAAATGATGGAGGACAAGCTGCGACAGCTGGCCACACCAGAACGACCCACTAAGCCGGCCGAGCAAACTGGCGATTCGGCGCCCAAATCAAACTGGACCAGACAAGCGTTCGAAGATGCCGTGCGGCGAATTAAGGAATATATCGCGGCTGGAGACTGCTATCAGGTCGTGTTGTCGCAGAAGTTTTCGACGTCGTTTAGCTGCCCTCCCATCGAGATCTATCGGGCGCTAAGGACACTTAATCCGTCGCCTTACATGTTTTTCCTGCGGCTAGGTGAAGAGACTCTTATTGGCGCTTCGCCAGAGATGTTGGTCCGTTGTCGAGGTCAGCGATTAGACTACAGGCCAATCGCGGGAACCCGGAAGCGCGGAGCTACTGAAACTGAAGATTGGATGCTCGGTGAAGATTTGCGCACAGATGAAAAGGAAGTTGCGGAGCACATGATGCTCGTTGATTTGGGGCGTAACGATCTTGGTCGAGTTGCTGATTATGGTTCAGTTAAAGTCGACGATCTTCTGTCAATTGAGCGCTATTCTCACGTGCAACACCTGGTTACGAGTTTACGCGCGCGTTTGCGTGATGGACTCGATCGCTTTGACGCGTTAGCAGCATGCTTTCCCGCGGGCACGGTGACGGGAGCCCCGAAAATTCGCGCGATGGAGATCATTCGTGAACTCGAACCTGAAGCTCGTGGTGTTTATGCCGGAGCAGTCTTATACATGGATTATGCTGGGAACCTGGATTCGTGTATCGCAATTAGAACTATCGAGTTGCGTGACGGAGCTGCGACTGTGCAAGCGGGCGCCGGCATAGTTGCCGATTCGGTTCCCGAACATGAGTACGCAGAGACCGTCAATAAGGCTCGTGGAATGTTCAAGGCGATTGAGCTAGCGCAGAAGGGATTGTAAGGTTGTCAAAGTTTTCGTGATGTTTGGTGTGGTTTAGTGTGATTTCGTGGATCGTGTTTTATACGACGGCGGATGGATCCACGAATTCACGCGAAGTCACACGAAAAAACCGAAAACCGAAATCAAAAATCAAAATCAAGAATGTTATTGGTCATCGACAACTACGATTCATTCACCTACAACCTCGTACAGTACCTGGGCGAGTTAGGCCAGAAAGTGGAAGTGCGTCGAAATAAAGAAACTACGGCTGCGGAAATAGAAAGCAAACTCAAACCAGAACGAATCGTAATTTCGCCTGGACCCGGAACACCGAGCGATGCCGGCATCTCGCTCAACGTCGTAGAGCGCTTTGCCGGTCGCATTCCTATCCTTGGAGTTTGCCTCGGCCACCAGGTCATAGGGCAGGTGTTTGGAGGCAAAGTGGTGCGTACGCCCGACTTGATGCACGGCAAGGCCTCGCAGATTTTTCACGATGGCAAAACAATATTTTCCGGAATCACGGATGGCTTCCTCGCCGGCCGGTATCACTCGTTGATCGTTGACCGAGATTCGCTACCTGATACGTTGGAAGTCTCGGCAAGTACTGAAGATGACATCATCATGGGCGTACGTCACAAAACATTGAAGGTAGAAGGCGTTCAGTTCCACCCCGAGTCGGTCCTGACCCCGGCAGGCAAACAAATATTGGAGAATTTCCTGCGGCTGTAAGCCAGCTGACGGCTTGCGTCCGTTTTTGTGACTCAAACGAGATCTTAACGCGTTTACATGTCCGAACAGCTGCGCTCATTTCTAACAAAGCTCCTACGGCGTGAAGATCTCACTCGCGACGAGGCGTCACAGCTGTTGCATGCCCTGTTGGACAACGAGGCGACCGACGCGCAAATTGCGGCGTCACTTATTGCGCTGGCAGTCAAGGGCGAAACAGTTGATGAACTGGCAGGCATGGCCGACGCAATGCGATCACAAGCGGTTCGAATCAATCCATGCCATAAGACTTTTGTTGATACCGCAGGAACAGGATCTAGCAAGGCGAAGTCATTTAATGTCTCAACTGCGGCAACGTTTGTAATTGCCGCAGCTGGACTGCCTGTTGCAAAGCATGGCAATCGCGCCGCAACTAGCAAGTCTGGAAGCGCGGACGTCCTGACCGCTCTCGGCGTGAACGTAGAAGCTCTACCGGAAACTTCGGCGCGTTGCATAGACGAGATCGGCATCTGTTTTATGTTTGCGCCCCTGTATCATGGAGCGACAGCGCGCGTTGCAGCAGTTCGCCGGCAGTTGGGAGTTCACACGGTTTTCAATCTGTTGGGCCCACTGAGCAATCCGGCAGGCGCGCCGCGTCAGCTCGTTGGCGTTTGGCGTGAAGAGTTCGTAGAACTGTTGGCGAAAGTGCTCGCTGCGTTGGGCACCGAACACTCCTGGGTTGTACACGGCGAAGACGGACTGGATGAGATTACGATTGCCGGTTCTACTAAGATTGCGGAAGCGAAAAATGGAGCGGTCAAAAGTTTCACGTTACAGCCGGACGATTTTGGTCTTTGGAAGAGTACGGTAGACCACTTGCGGGGTGGTGACGCGAAAGCGAATGCCGGCATTATTCGTGAAGTACTATCTGGCGTGAGACGCGACGAAGCACGCGCTCTAGTTGTTGTGAATGCGGCAGCTGCTCTATTCGTTGGCGGAGTTGCGAATGAATTGCGCGCGGCCGCTCTCCTTGCAGAGAAAACAATTGATGATGGCGCAGCTGAAAGAAAACTCGAAGAGCTGATTCGTGCCACAAATGGCTAGTGTAATGAGCAACCTGCTGACGGAAATCATTGATCGCAAACGCGCGCGTGTTGAAGCAGCAAGGGAAGTTTTGTCTGACGTTCTCATCCAACGACAAGCGCTCAAGCGCAGAGAGATTGCAACTCCTCGCTCCTTCACAAAAGCGCTACAAACCGATGGCATCAGCATAATTGCAGAGTTCAAGCGGCGCTCACCTTCGAAAGGCTTAATCCGCGACAACGCGGATGCCGCGGAGTTCGCGCGAAGTTATCAGGCCGGGGGGGCAAAGGCGGTCTCCGTGCTAACGGAGCAGGACTATTTTTCGGGGAGTCTCGAGGATTTGCGCGAGGTGCGGATGGCTGTTTCACTTCCTGCGCTGCGTAAGGATTTCTTGTTTGAATCCTATCAGGTCTACGAATCTGCTGCGTCCGGTGCCGATGCTGTGCTCTTGATCGTTGCTGTCGTGGATGATGCTGATCTCAAGAATTTGAGACGCGTGGCCGAAGAAGAACTACAGATGGATGCCCTGGTTGAGGTTCATACTTTGGAAGAGCTGAACCGAGCTGTCGATTCGGGCGCAAAACTCATTGGAGTCAACAATCGCGATCTGCGGACCTTCAAAGTCTCGATTGAAACATCCGAACAACTCGCGGCCAGGGCGCCTAAGGGAGTTACCCTGGTGAGCGAAAGCGGGATCGAGAGTCCAGCCGATCTGAAACGCCTCAGCGAATTGGGATACAAAGGGTTCCTGATCGGCGAGACGCTAATGCGTTCCGATGATCCTGCTGCCACGCTGCGCGGTCTTATTGGAGTTGGTGTGGGGGGATAGTCTTTTCTAATTAATGACACTCGTAAAAATCTGCGGCATTACCAATCTCGAGGACGCGTTGAGCGCAGTCAGTGCGGGCGCTGACGCGCTGGGCTTCAACTTTTACAGGCCGAGTTCCCGTTACATCGAGCCGCACGCGGCGCAGCCAATCATTGCGCAACTACCACCTCATGTCCTCACGGTAGGTGTATTCGTCAATGAGGAAACTCCCGAAGCCGTTGAAAACATCGCGAATGCAGCGGGTGTCAAAGCTATTCAGCTTCATGGTGATGAATCTCCTGCGTTTTCCAACGCTTTGTCGCACCGGTATGTGATAAAGGTCTTTCCGGTTGCGGCCGACTTCAATCCGCAGTCAACCCTCAAATACGCGGTGACTGCCCACATGGTCGATGCTTTTGATCCTCAGTGGCGTGGCGGTACTGGCCGCATAGTGGATTGGTCCCTTGCTCGCTCGGTGCAGCAGTTGGTACCGAGGCTATTTTTGGCTGGTGGTTTGACTGTTGAAAATGTGGGTGAGGCTATTACACAAGTGCGTCCTTACGCAGTGGACGCATGCAGCTCACTCGAGGTCCGCGGCGGGAAAAAGGATGCGGAACGGGTGCGGGCATTTATCGAAGCAGCCCATCGTGTTAAACCTTGACTCTTCTCACCGACAAGTTATCCTGAATCAGCCCCGCTAAAATCAGCCCTCTGATTTGGAAGCTCGTTTTTACGAGCAACTACGGCGTCCTCCTTGTCCGGCGGCCCGAAATATGACTGAAAAAGATCGAAGGAATGTGCCAGATCCCACGAAAGGACGCGATCGAGGTCGTGTTCTCCTGATCTCCGATGAGCAGTCTTTGCTTCAAGTCGATGCCCTTGAATCCATTGGCGTTCAAGTTGTCGGCGTTTCTACCGGCGCTGCAGCTCTGGTCTCGCTACAACGTTCGCGTCCGCACGTTGTGGTTGCCAGCGCAAAGCGAAAGGGGCTCACTGACGCTGAGCTAGCTCGAGCCTTGGGCCAGAATCACGACAATCTTCCGCTCGTGCTCACCGGAAGCGAGTCATCCACGCTCGAACGACGCCGCAGCGCATTTGAACTCGGCGCCTTCGACTATTTTCAATTGCCGGCTGAGCTTGATCTGTTGAAAGATCGCGTTCGACAACTCGTTGCTCTCCGCCTGAGGATTGAGCGCCTGAAGGCCGATGCTGATTTAGATCCGCTTACAGGATTAGCGAATCGCCGCCGTTTTCGCAAAGCTTTGACGAAAGAGATTGAAAGATGGCGCCGCTACGGTGTACCGTGCGCTTTGTTGTCGCTCGACATTGATTACCTGAAGGCGATAAACGACCGGTACGGGCACACAGCCGGTGATGCGGCAATCCAACACGTCGGTCATTTGCTGGAAACAGTGTCGCGGGATACAGACACGGCCGCTCGGCTGGGAGGTGAAGAGTTTGCTCTACTCCTGGGCGGAATCGAAGCAGAAAAGGCGCTCGCCGCCGCCGAACGCCTGCGAATCGTGATTGCTGAGCGGCACGTCGAGGGCATTGGGCAGGTTACGGTCAGCATCGGAGTAGCAGCATGCCCCGCGCACGCTAATTCAGATCGATCATTGTATGCTGCGAGTGACCGCGCGCTTTATGTGGCGAAGAATGAAGGTCGGAATCGAGTCGCTGTCGCACCAGTAAACACGGCGTCACGCGAATTAAGCCAGATCACGAATGATCTCCACCAAAAGACATCCAGATGAGCACGGACACTTCGGTGAATACGGGGGAAGATTTGTCCCGGAAACGTTGATGGCGCCTTTGGAAGAGCTGACGCGCGCCTTCCATGCTTCGCAGGCAGACAACGAATTTCAGCGGGAATTCAGTTCATTGTTAGCCGAATATGCCGGTCGTCCCACACCGTTGTTTTTTGCCCGTCGGCTTACGGAACACTCAGGCGGCGCGAAAATCTATTTGAAGCGCGAAGATCTTCTGCATACCGGCGCCCACAAGATCAACAACTCACTTGGACAAGCTCTTTTGGCCCGGCGAATGAACAAGCGGCGAATCATCGCTGAAACTGGAGCAGGTCAGCACGGCGTCGCAACGGCCACGGTCTGTGCACTGTTTGGATTGAAGTGCGTGATCTACATGGGCGCAGAGGACATGCGCCGCCAGGCATTGAATGTCTTTCGCATGCAGTTGCTTGGCGCCGAGGTGAGGTCAGTAGATGCCGGTTCACGCACCTTGAAAGATGCAATTAATGAAGCTTTAAGAGACTGGGTCACGAACGTAGAGGACACATACTATCTGCTTGGCAGCGCTTTGGGCCCACATCCATATCCAGTCATGGTGCGCACGTTTCAGAGCGTCATTGGAAAGGAAACCCGTGAACAGATTCTGACCGCTGAGGGTCGTTTACCCGACCTCCTCATCGCTTGCGTCGGCGGCGGCTCGAATTCTATCGGTATGTTTCATCCCTTTTTGGGAGATGAGTCGGTGCGAATGATTGGCGTCGAGGCAGGCGGAGCGGGCAAAAACCTCGGAGAGCATGCTGCCCGGTTCGCTGAAGGTGGAGGAGGTAGACCCGGCGTGTTACAAGGCACGAAGAGTTATGTATTACAGGACCAGCACGGGCAGATTGCTTCTACGCATTCAGTTTCAGCAGGACTCGACTATCCATCGGTCGGACCCGAACATGCTTTCCTGCATGATTCAGGTCGCGTGCAATACACCTCGGTAACCGATCGAGAAGCAATCAACGCATTCCAAACTCTTTCGAAACGGGAAGGGATAATTCCGGCGCTCGAATCGGCTCATGCTGTCGCATACGCATTGAAAACTGCCCCCAGCTTAGGGGCGGACAAAGTTATTGTTGTTAATTTGTCCGGGCGCGGCGATAAGGACGTTGATATCGTTAAGGAAGCGTTAAGGGATTGAGCCGAATTGCAGCCACATTTGAGCGCATAAAGAAAGAGAAGCAAAAAGGCTTCATTCCGTTTATTACTGCAGGTGACCCGGACATGCAGACGACGGGGCAACTGTTGGTTGCGCTCGGTCGCGCAGGCTCAACGGTGATCGAGTTAGGCGTTCCGTTCAGCGATCCAATGGCTGATGGTCCAGTTATCCAGCGGGCATCGGAAAGGGCGCTCAGACACGACTTCAACATCGCCAGGATTTTGGAGACGGTGGCGAGTGCGCGATCACTTATTGACACACCAATCATCCTGTTTAGCTATTTCAATCCGCTTTTACAATTTGGTATCGATCGTCTAGTGAGCGAGGCGGCAGCGGCCGGGGTTGATGGAGTGCTTGTGACGGACTTGACTCCCGAAGAAGCAGGCGATCTTTCAGCATCTTTGCACGCAAAAGCGCTCGACATGATCTTTCTGGTGGCGCCCACCTCCACTGACGAGCGACTGGCGTTGATTGCGAAACATGCCAGCGGCTTTATTTACGCCGTCTCACGACGAGGCGTAACCGGGCAACAACAAAACATCAGCCGCGAGGCGGAAGAGTTGGTACATCGTATTAGAAAGTTTTCACAGCTTCCGATTGCGGTGGGCTTTGGCTTATCGACTAGCGAGCAAGTGCTGCGAACTTGGCAGTATGCTGATGCGGCGGTCGTAGGATCGGCCATCGTTGGCGAAATCGAACGCCTGAGCCGCTCTCCGGATCTGGTGCCGCAAGTCGTCAGATTCGTGGAAAGTCTAATACCACAGATTGAGGGGGTATCTACGAGCAGGTTATGAATGAAGAAAAGCCCAGATCAAAAATGAAAGCAGGGACGCCTGTGATCGTGATCCTCCACTCTCCAAGAGAAAAATGTTGGGGAGTGCTCGACGAAATCAATCTTGCTGGAGTATTCTTGCGCGGTATTGACTTGAATTCTTTTGACGAATGGCTGCGTGCGGTAACTCACGACGAACCGTTCATTGGGGTTGGCGATCTGTTCTTCCCGATGTGGCGAGTCGAACGCATCTCGAAAGACGAACCTTCAGGTGGTATTCCCGCTCTTTACGAGCAAGCCGAACAACGTACGGGCCGAACCGTCGCAGAGCTGTTCCAATAAGATGAGAGCCGGTCACCATAATCCGGCGATTTGAACGTTGACGCGCCGCCTCACCGAACCGGACAAGCAGAGAGGGCTGCCGGGGCGCGCAATCAATTCGCACACCACCCTCAGGCTACAATTACCGCTGTTGCAAGCGTGAAACACTGTTCCATTCTCGGAGTTTGTGTGCTACACTTTCGGCACTCGTTGTACGGAAGCAGGTCCATGAAGGTCGAGAAAAGGAGCGGAAGAAAGCGATGTATGTTATGGCTGACGATCGAATGATGACTGACCGCAGTAAAGCTATAGAAGCAGCACTTGCCAATATTGAAAAGAGGTTTGGGAAAGGATCGATCATGCGGCTGGGGGAACGCGAAATCTCGGATGTGCCGGCAATCTCGACTACCTCATTGAGCCTTGATGCCGCGGTAGGCGTTGGTGGCGTACCCCGGGGGCGGATTGTGGAAATCTACGGTCCTGAGAGCTCTGGCAAAACCACGCTTGCGCTGCACATCGTTGCTGAAGCTCAAAAAGCAGGAGGCGTTGCCGCTTACATTGATGCTGAACATGCCATGGATGCCGACTATGCCGGCAAGTTAGGCGTCGATGTCGATCAACTGTTGATTTCTCAGCCCGACTCAGGCGAACAGGCGCTGGAAATCGCCGAAGCGCTGGTACGGTCGAACGGGGTGGACGTGATCGTTGTCGATTCGGTTGCTGCGCTTGTGCCTCGCGCGGAACTAGATGGTGAAATGGGTGATGCGCTTCCAGGCCTTCAGGCGCGATTAATGTCGCAGGCCTTGCGCAAATTGACAGCGATTGTGTCGCAGTCAAATACCTGCTTCATCTTCATCAATCAGATTCGTGAGAAGATCGGTGTCATGTTCGGCAATCCCGAAACGACAACTGGTGGGCGCGCGCTCAAGTTTTACGCATCTCTGCGACTGGATATCAGACGTATTGGCGCAATAAAGGATGGCGACCGAGTCGTTGGGAACCGCACAAAAGTGAAGGTCGCAAAAAATAAGGTGGCCCCTCCGTTTCGCGAGTGCGAGTTTGACATCATGTATGGTGAGGGCATCTCACGCGAAGGCGACTTAATTGATCTGGCAGCTGCGCAGCGAGTAATTGAAAAGAGCGGTGCCTGGTTTTCATATAAAGGAGAACGCCTGGGTCAGGGTCGCGAGAATGCCAAGCAGTCGCTCAAGGAGAACACCGAGTTATTAACGAAGATCGAGAACGAAGTGAAACTCAAACTCGGATTAGCAGTGAAAGCCGCAGCGCCAGATTTAAAGGAAGCCTCGGCCACTGCCGGTAAATCGACAAAGTAACTGCACAAAAAACGAGGAGTGAAAGAATGTCTTCCACTCCTCGTTCGCCTCACCAAGCCGGAAATCGAGGGTTTGCCTCGATCGACCTTTAACCGCTTTAAGACACTAGAATCTTAACCGCGGTCCATGTGTCACCGCTGCCTTTCTTTGCTTCTACGACGACACTGTCATTGGCTTTTACATCGGTAAGGGCGGCGTCCTTGCCGGCTTTTGTTACCTTGGTATCGCCAGTTATAGCGATGGTGTGTTCCTTCTTGTCGCTATCTACTATCGTTAGCGACGAGTCACTTATAGCGGAAACGGTTCCACTGATAGTAACCATGTCGGGCTTTTTCTGTTTTTCTTTGGCCGGCTGTGCCATAGGATCCTGATTCGCCAACACATTGGCTGATACGAGGAGTCCTAGACAGAGCATTGCCGCACCCAGTGCTCTTGATAGTTTGGTCATGACCTTAATCCCTTCCTTGGTAGGTATTTCTGTTTGCACTCAGCCGGTACACACCGAGTGTTTGGCTGAAGGCTGTGCGTATTAGAACAGGCACAATTACTATGGATGGTTACTGCTTACATACGATAACCTTGCGAAAGAATTGTCTAGCTCAGTTCTCGCTGCTGTAAAATCATGTTTACCACAAACCCGTGACCTGTGTACGCAAGCGTAGGGTTGGCAATCAATGGCGGATTCTCTGCTCATAAAGAACGGCACTCTGGTGACGCTAAATTCACAAAACAGCGTATTCGCTGGGGATCTACTCATTGAGGATGGGCGCATTGCCGGAATCGGTGACCAACTAGAAGGTGCTGAGACCATAATCGATGCATCAGGCTGCGCAGTTCTTCCCGGCTTCGTCCAAACCCACCTACATCTCTGTCAGACTCTGTTTCGGGGCGCGGCCGACGATCTTTCGTTAATTGATTGGTTGAAGAAGCGCATATGGCCGATGGAGGCAGCTCACACACGCGAATCGATTGCTGCTGCTGCTCGATTGGCCATCGCTGAGTTGATTAAGGGCGGCACAACTTGCGCCTTGACTATGGAAACTGTCAATCACACGGAGGCAGTTTTCCAGGTCGTTGCTGAAAGCGGGTTCAGGGCGACCATCGGCAAATGCATGATGGACAAGGGCGACGAAGTGCCTGCCGGCTTGCGAGAGAACACCGCTGACTCGATCAGAGATTCTCTGGATCTACTCAAGAGATGGCATGGTAGTTCGAATGGGTTGATTCGATATTGTTTTGCACCAAGATTTGCAGTTAGTTGTACGGCCGAGTTGCTTTCGGAAGTGGCCCATTTGGCGCGCGAACATCAAGTCCTCATACACACTCATGCATCCGAGAATCTGAATGAATGCGCGATGGTCGAGCGCGAAACTGGTCTAAGCAACATACTCTACCTTGATTCGCTTGGTCTAAGTGGCAGGCAGGTCGCGCTGGCTCACTGTGTGCACGTGAGGCCGCAAGAAATCGAACTGCTGGCTCGAACTCAAACAAATGTGGTTCATTGTCCTTCCTCGAATCTAAAACTGGGCTCAGGAATAGCGCCGATTGCGAAGATGTTGGCCCGTGGCATCTCAGTCTCGCTGGGTGCAGATGGCGCCGCTTGCAACAATCGCCTCGACATGTTCACGGAGATGCGTTCTGCTGCGCTTTTGCAAAAGGTCCTTGGTGGGCCTGAGGTTCTTCCGGCGGAGCGCGTTTTAAGAATGGCGACAATCGACGGAGCGCGAGCACTCGGCTTAGATAAAGAGATTGGTACTCTTGAAGTAGGGAAATCCGCAGACGTCAGTGTTGTTCGATTGCGGGTATTGCATAGCGTGCCGAGCCGAGATTTTGTTTCAGCACTCGTCTACGCGGCCGAAGCTTCCGACGTTCAAACGGTAATTGTTGGCGGGCGGCTGCTGATGAAAGATCGAGAACTGTGCACCCTTGATGAGGCGTTGGTGATGGCGCAAGCGGGGAGCGAGGCACAGCTCCTTTTCGAACGGGCCGGTTTATCGAATTTGTAGGAATTAAGACGAAGTAAGTTTGAGAAATCGACGAAGGTATGAGAAAGGCCCGAAAAAAGCTGTGCCAGCTCGAAGGTAGCGACTGCGGGGGGCGCGATCGGCGGCCGAGCTGGCACTGGCGGGCACTGTCAATTTTGCATTGGATGGTGTCTTTCGACCGGCCGACTTTTGGGCGCCAGCCCCACCCTCAACGCGTGGAATTATACACCTGTGGAAAACGGAGTCAACGACTTTTTGTGACTAATCCGACAAAATCTGATCTTCTTTTCACAAGTTGACACTTAATTGTATAGGCCGCATACTACGCGGTCTTTTTCCTGCCCAAAATGGCCAGGTAGCTCAGTTGGTAGAGCGCGGCCCTGAAAAGGCCGGCGTCGGCGGTTCGATTCCGTCCCTGGCCACCAATCTTTTCAATAACTTAGCGAAAGCAAAAAATCATGAAAGATTTTCTCGCGCGAACAATACGCGAGTGGCTTGGAGCTTATCAGGCGCGTTCGCCTTAGGTCGTGTGGCTGAGAGGTGGGCTAAAGTCTGACCGCTTGCGATCTAATCAACGTCTCAAGGATTCTTTACGTCAAGTTGGCTTGCCGGAATAGCTGAGATGTTCCAACATCTTGTTAATGGCTGCAACAACATTCTCGCGCGACTTCCCGCTTGGAATCTGGTCAGCAAACCTCAATGCTTCATGGAGTAGTTGACGAGTTTCAGTGGTTCGTCCTTTTGCCTCGAGAGCTTCCGCCTCGATTTCGAGCAACCAGGTTGTCCCAAAAGCCCCCGGTCTTCGAGTCAGTCCGCGGTGACACGTTGCTATAGCCTCTTCGTATTGTTTAGCCGCCACCTCCATTTCAGCCAACCGCAGCGAGGCAATGTAGTTGTTCGGCATCGCCTTCTCAGAAGCTCGAAGCGTTGGCAGTATCCGAGCCGGGTCTCCAGCGATTTGCACATTTTCTACGCGCGCAATGTCGATCGCGGAGCGTTCATCCTGGCTTCTGGGCTTTATTTGTTCTAACTCCGCGAGCCACCGATCACCCCATTTGAGTGCCGCCGCATGGTCTTTGTGTGCAACTTCAATGTACATGAGAGTGCGATAAATCGAATCGCGATGATCACGAACTGTGATTGGAAGGGACAGCGCTTCCTCGGCCATGGGCTGAAGCGTCTTAAGTTGGGTATCGACCCAGGGGGCGGGATCAGCGGAGGCTAAACACCACATTCCACTGACTACTGCACGCGCGAATAACACGTCACTCTTCATCGTAGCGGCATCACTCGCGGCGGTTTCCGCGCATTGATGCCACTGCTTGCTGTCCTGGAGTGCCTGCACCAATGAAGCTTCCGCGAGTTCCCGATGTTGCCAATCGTCGGTAGCTAGCTGCAGCGCTCGCCGGTACGAATTGGCAGCCTCAGCCGGTTGCTGGGCCATCAGCATATCTCCGCGAGTGAGAGCTGCATCAGCCGGCGTTTGTCCACTCGCGAAGACGGCAGTTGCGCCTCGATCGAGGAATCGTTTCAGTTCCGAAACAGACATGGCGCCCGGTTGCATCGCAACGACAATTTCGTCCCGCGGACTAATCACAAGAAATGTCGGCGTGGCGGTCGCGCCGTACTTAATCATGAAGTTGCGGTTGGCGGGGTCATCGTAGCTGAGTTCGAGCCAGACAAACTGCCCGGCGTACCTGGCGAGGTCGGCGTGGGCCAACAGGTCTAGCATCAGGTGACACGTGGATCACCAC
>JBKPCC010000119.1:0-8550 GCA_046727215.1 Acidobacteriota bacterium | reverse complement strand
AAATACAATCGAGTATATGTGCTGGCCGCAGCGGTTAACGGCGACCAGAAGGGTACGTTTCGCGTGGAAAACACTGCGACCGATCTGACGATTCAAGAGTGGACAGGATTTATTGGTCAGTGGGACAACCGAATCTGGAAGACAACTGAAGAAACGATTCAACAAAGGCCAGGAGCTCCCCCGGCGCCGGCAGGAACTCCAGCCAGGACTCGGACGAATCCATATGGCGAGATGGTTGGGCTCAAGCCAGGTTTCATCAAGCGTGCTGATGTAGCCTGGTTTTCATCACAGCGTCGTGGAGTCGATGGGAACAATGAGCCATACGCGTATTCGTACCTGTTTGCTCACGCGCTTGAGATTCCACCGGGCGCAAGAACCCTTGTACTGCCGGACAACGAGCGAATTCGAATCCTGGCAATCACAGTTGCGAATGAGCCCCGGATTGTGAGGCCTGTCCAGCCGCTTTACGACACGTTAGAGCGTTAACTTTTGGAGTGCGCTGACTTGTCAGCGCTTTTTGGCCTGGCTCGCCTCGTCTGAAAGCGGTGACTAATCACCGCAGTCCCAGGAGATGTCAACCGATGAATCGAGTCCTGCTTTTAGCGTTGCTCGTGCTCTCACTGCAGACGCCGGTGAAAGTCACAACTGAGTGGAACAACAACGCCACTGCCAATCGTGCATTCAAGTTCAAAAACCTACAGCCGCCTGCGAAAGACGATGCTGCTGCTCACGCAAAGCTCACATTGCTCGATGGTGAGATTGATCCAAACGGCGCCAGCCTCAACGCGTTAATCGACGGCGTGCTTCCAACTGAAGAGGACCAGCCGGCTGCGAATTTCTTCTTTGACGCGGGCACTGGCGGTGGTCGTTTTCGCATGGATTTAGGTAGCGTTATCGAGATTGCCGAAATTAACACGTATTCCTGGCATCCAAACACTCGCGGGCCGCAGGTTTACAAGCTGTGGGCCAGTGATGGCGCTGACGAAAACTTCAACGCTGAGCCGAAGGGAACTATCGACCCGACTACGTGTGGATGGAAACTTATTACTGTGGTCGATACCCGCGGCAAAGAGGGAAATGATGGCGGGCAGTACGGTGTAAGTGTCGGAAGCGCGACCGGTAGTTTAGGGAAGTATCGTTACTTGTTATTCGATTGTTTCGTTACTGAAACTGCCGACGATTGGGGCAATACGTTTTATAGTGAGATAGACGTGATCGCGAAGTGAGTTGCAGTCAGATGGAAAATGGAAAATGGGTTTTGTCGGCTTCTTCACGAACTTAAATAATCAAAAACTCCGGTAGTGACGTTACGTCTATCGATTCTCAGCCTGTGACCCAGCCGCGTGAGCTGCCGTCATGTAAGCTTCTGCGTCTCCGAGCAACTCTTCAAGACGCTCCAGATAACGGCCGACATGTAATCCGTCCATCAGTGCGTGATGGACTTCAACGGAGATAGGTAAATACGTGCGACCATTTTCCTCTGTGAACTTTCCGAAAGCGACTTTAGGTACTGAATCTTCGCGACGCCAATTCCGCGCATGAGAAAAGCTGGTGAAGGATATCCAGGGCAAGACTGTAAAGTGAATACGTGCATCATCGTCGTGGCGTGGACGAAACGCGCCATCGCCTGACCGAGTTTCAGCTACCGAGGCCTTGGCGCCATGCATGAACCTCGCAAAGTCTTCGTGATAGTCAAAATACGTAAGCGTAAAAGCCTCGTTTGCTAACAGCACAGTCGTTCCACCATTGATTACGTCGTGGACGAGCACCCGATCGCCCCTCAGCCGGTAGTGAAACGGTTCAATCTCATTCGCCGCTCGAAGCGCAAAGTAGTGACAGGCAAGCGATATGCTCATATCCGGGTGCCGGCTCCGCGCACTCAACAATTCGGTTACAGAAACACGGGTGCAAATATTAAAGTAAGGCTTGTCGAAGCTGCGAAAGAATTCGAAGACATCACGTCGTGGCCATGTTGTCAGGTTGAGGTAGTGTGACATCATCATCCATCTGTAATCGAAGCATGGTGAAGGATCTCTGGCGATATCGGTTCCAGAAAGCGCGAGAGCGCTGGAAGGGAATCGGCTTCTGGACCACGATAAACATTGACCGGATAGACAAACTGAAGCGCACGCTTCGCCCTGGTCGTCGCAACGTAAAGCAGGCGCCGCTCTTCCTCGAGATCATCAAACTCGTCCTGAAAACGATTTGACGGAAACCATCCATCTGTCAGCCAGATCACGAAAAGTGTGTCCCACTCAAGTCCCTTAGCCGAATGGACGGTTGACAGGGTAACGAAACCGCCACGTCTTCCGCGATCTCCATTAGTCGCTTCCGAGGGATCAAGTGCTACGTCATCGAGCAGCTTGGCCGCTGTCTTATAGCGTTTAGCGATTGTTTGCAAGTGCTCGAGGTCGCGGCCACGCCGTTGCGCATCGTCGTACTTATTTTTCAGTAGTGGCCTGTAGAACCGGAGCACCGTCGAAAGTTGCTCACCAGGAGACTTGTTTTCCAGCACCCCTGTAAGTACGCGTGCCAACCGCCCCAACTCAGCCTTGTAACTGGCTCGCGCAGGAAACCGGTGTAATTTCTTGAACAGAGCATCCTTGGTGCGCGCAGATCTAAATTCCTTTCGTTCGACGCCGAGATAGTCGAGTATTTGGTACACAGTTGCATCGCCGATGTGATCGATCAATTTCAGCGCGCGGAACCACGACAATGTATCGGAAGGCTTGACTGCCACGCGCAAAAAAGCGAGCGCATCTTTGATGTGAGCCGACTCGGCAAACTTGATTCCGCCAAACTTGCGAAATGGAATTCCGCTCCGCGCGAGTTCTATTTCCAGGTCGAATGAATGCGAGCTGGAGCGGAAGAGAACCGCGATATCGCTCAGCGGCACTCCTTCGTCCCGGAGTTCTGAGATGCGCTCTGCGACGAATCGTGATTGTTCGTTTTCATCGCGAGCACTCACGACCACTGGTGTTTCACCACCCTCAATGCGCGAGAACAACCGTTTCTTATAGCTCTCTTTTACGTCAGCAATGATCGCATTTGCCACGTCAAGAATTGGTTGCGTGCTGCGGAAGTTCTCCTCAAGCTTGATTATCTGAGCCGAAGGAAACAGCTTTGGAAACTCCAACATGTTCCGATGGCTCGCGCCCCGAAACGAATAGATGGATTGGAACTCATCGCCAACGACAGCGACGTTATCATGCGTTGCGGTCATCAGGCGCACAATTTGTGCTTGAAGCTTATTGGTATCCTGATACTCGTCGACCATTATGTAGCGATACTGATTCGAGATCTGTTCGCGCAATGTTTCACTCTCTTCGAGCGCTTCACGAAAGCGCACCAGCAAGTCATCGTAAGTCAGCATGTGACGGCTGCGTTTGAACTGCTCGAACGCTTTGAAGAGTTGTTCTAAATTCGCGCGTTCATCTATGAATTGCGGATAGCTTTGATTGAGCACCTGCTTGAGCGAAATTACTTTATTGACCATCGTGCTGAAAATCGCCGCGATGGTCCGCTTGCGTGGGAACCGTCTCTCCTTCGTAAGCCGGATTTGTCGTCGCAAAAGATCGATTAAATCTTCAGTGTCGCTTTGGTCGAGGACAGTAAAAGTTCGCTGGATGCCTGCGGCTTCGGGAAACTTTCGCAAGACAGAATGACCGAGCGAGTGGAACGTGCCGCCTGAGACACGCTGACAACGTGCGTCAGCTAAGGCTGCCGCCCTTGTCAACATGCTTGTTGCCGCCCGTCGAGTGAACGTGAGTAACAAAACCGACTCAGGTTTTGCGCCGATATCAACCAATCGAGCGACTCGATACACGAGCGTCCTTGTCTTGCCGGTCCCTGCCCCCGCTACGATCAGCAATGGACCTTCCGTAGTCATCACCGCTCGCAATTGAGCCTCATTTAACTCTGCTTCGTAATTTACACCGGCGCCACGTGCTGAAACCCCCACTCGCTTCAAAACGAGCCGGCCTGTAAGCGTGGGTGACGTCTTTCCTAATTCGACGTTCCGCTGGATTACTCTGAGCTCGTCCGCTAATTCGGTTATCGATTGGTAGCGTTCCTTTGGCGATTTTTGCAGCGCTTTTAGGAGCAGTCGTTGCAAATCGAGCGGCAATGGCGTTTGTGAGTTGCCATCAAACTTCGGCGCCTCGTGAAGGATCGCATGCATTGTGTCAATGCGATTTTCGTGGACGAATGGACAGGCGCCAGTCACAATCTCGGAAAGCACAACGGCGAAGGAAAAGATGTCACAACGGCGATCGACTCTCTGCCCCAACAGCTGTTCAGGTGACATGTAGTTAACCGTCCCGAGAAGCGTTCCCGATTCAGTTTTCACACGCAGAAGAGTTTTCTGTTCGCTGTCCGCAGCTAACGCTCGCTCACGCTGGGCGACCAACTTCGCCAGACCAAAATCCAGAATTTTCGCGTAACCGTCGCGCCGGATCATCAAATTTTCCGGTTTCAAGTCGCGGTGAATGATTCCAGCATCGTGGGCCCTGGCCAGTCCCTCTGCAATCTGCACGGCGATATCTAACGCCTGCCGAAGTGGCAACGATTGCGACTTGATTTTCTGGCGAAGCGTCTCTCCTTCTACGTACTCCATCGCGATGTAAGGTCGATCAGCGTCTTCTCCGACTTCGTAAATGGTGAGGATATGCGGATGATTTAACGCGGATGCTGCTCTGGCTTCCAGAAGAAATCGCCGTCGCCTCTCTTGCTGCGAGAGGTATTCAGGAGGTAGTAGTTTCAGGGCAACCAGGCGGTGGAGCTTTTTATCGTAGGCTTTAAAGACTTGACCCATCCCACCCGCGCCGATTGGTTCGATTATTCGGTAGTGCGCGATTGATTCTTCGGCGATGGGTTTCATGGCGGAGGAAATCGAGACTGTTAGTTTAAGCGAAAATGATTATACGAAGAAATCGCCGTGGAAGATCGAGCTTAATGAACCTTGCCCTTGACGTTTAGGACATTTAGGACCTATACGACCTATAAAAAGCAGATCGTCATAGACGAAGGGGATCCATATTATGTCGCGACATTTTGCATTCGATGAACGAACTTATCAGTACTTACTCAAAACGTCCGTGCGAGAGCCGGACGTGGCGCGACGCCTGAGCGAGGAGACACAAAAACTCGAGCAGGCACAGATGCAAATTGGGCCCGATCAGGGACAGTTTATGCACTTGCTTGTCCAATTGTTGCGTGCGAGGAAAACAATCGAAGTCGGCGTCTTCACGGGCTATAGTGCCCTTTGGGTAGCATTGGCATTACCCGGCGATGGCCGAATCATCGCTTGCGACGTAAGCGAAGACTACACCGCAGTGGCCAAACGTTATTGGAAAGAGGCTGGCGTTAGCGACAAAATCGACCTTCGACTCGCTCCGGCGCTCCAGACGTTGGATGCATTGATCGATGCTCGTCAGTCCGGAACATTCGATTTCATGTTCATCGATGCGGACAAAACGAATTATGACAATTATTACGAGCGCGGATTACGGTTGGTCAGGACGGGTGGGTTAATCGCGATTGACAACACGATTTGGTCGGGTCGGGTGGCGGATGATACCCAGCAGGACAGTGACACATTAGCGATTCGCCGGCTCAACGAGAAACTCCTGCGGGATGACCGAATCACACTAAGTATGTTGACGGTTGGAGACGGCCTGACACTCGCTTTGAAGAGATGAGCCGCGGTCAGCGTTTCATGATAGACTTAAATCCCCCCTGAGGGCTCATTCGCGAGTCCTAAAACAAGGCGATGAAATACTGATGTCACCTTGAGATCGCCCTAATGCATTGAGCGGCATGCCGACCCCTGACGCCATAGGTTCAACGACAGAAGCACTTCCTTCCCGTCAGCAAAGACGGAATAATGATCTAGCTAAACAACTTCTGATCGTGCTGACGGTCGCGGCTGTGTATTTCGCGGCAGCCAAGCTGGGCTTAACCTTCGCGTTTCTGCATTCACATGTTTCGCCGATATGGCCACCCACGGGCATTGCGATCGCTGCAGTCCTGCTGTTCGGCTATCGCGCCTGGCCGGGAATCTTTATCGGTGCTCTCTTCGCTAATGCCTATGCCCCTGTGACGATTCCCGTCGCCGCCCTTATCGCTTCGGGAAACACAATCGAAGCTGTCCTGACCGTTGTTCTTCTTCGAGCCATCGCCTTTGATCCTTCTTTCAATCGAGCCCGAGACGTTTTTAAGTTTGTTCTTGCAGCCGGCCTATGCACGATCGTTAGCGCTACCATTGGCACTCTGGCCCTTTGTATTACGCAATCGGCAGCCTGGAATCAGTTCGCCGTACTTTGGTTCACGTGGTGGCTGGGTGACTTAGCCGGGGCAGTCACGGTCGCACCCCTTTTGATCACGTGGTACATCGGATCTGGCATCCCGTTAATCGGTGTTAGGTTCGTTGAGATTTGGCTGTTGACATTGCTGCTTTCGGTGGCCGCCATAGCGACCTTCGGTGGGTGATCACCCGCACCAATCCACTATTACCCTTTAACGCGGCTTATCGTCCCGTTCCTTCTTTGGGCTGCGTTCAGACTTGGCCAACGCGGTGTAACCCTCGCAATAGCGTTGTTGTCTGGCTTCGCAATCTGGGGGACATTGAGCGGGGCGGGTCCGTTTGTGGGATCAACTCCGGACGAATCGTTAAAGATACTCCAGTTGTTCCTTGCTTCGAACGCGGTAACGTTTCTATTCCTTGCAGCGGTCGTCGGGGAACGTCGCCATGCAGAGGAAGCACGGCGTGCGAGGGAAGAAGAATTGTGGATGATTACCGAGACAACGCCGGTGATGCTCGTTCGGTGCAGCAGCGATTTACGTTACGTCTTCGTCAATCGCGCATATGCTCAAATGCTTGGGCGTGAACCGCGAGAAATCATTGGCAAGCCGATTGTTGAAATCATGGGGGCAGAAGGATTTGAAGTCATTCGTCCTTACATTGAGAGGGTCTTGAACGGCGAGATTTTGGAGTATGAATCCGAGGTGCCATTTGAGGGAGTTGGGACACGCTTTCTTCGTGTTACCTACCGGCCTGAGTTGAACGAAGCTAATGAAACCGTTGGTTGGATAGCTTCATTAACTGACATTACCGAATCCAAACGTGCCGAGGAGGGCCTCCGGCTGTTAGCATCAATTGTAGAAAGCACTGAGGACGGAATTATCGGCAAGGACTTGAATGGAATAATCACGAGTTGGAATGCTGCCGCTGAACGGCTTTACGGCTACACCGCTCAAGAGATCATCGGCAAACCCATGTCCGTCCTTGTACCTTCCGATCGTCCTGACGAAGAGACACAGCTACAGGGAAAACTTAACCGAGGTGAACGTATCGATCACTATGAAACCTTGCGAGTTGCAAAGGATGGCAGAGAGGTTCCAGTGTCGCTAACGGTCTCACCAATTAAAGATGGTAATGGGAATGTGATCGGTAGTTCGAAGATCGCTCGCGACATAACGGATCGTAAGCGCGCCGAGGCTGAACGTGAGTCGCTGTTGCAGCGCGAGCATGCCGCGCGGTCTCAAGCGGAAGAAGCAAATCGAGTAAAAGACGAATTCCTGGCCACCCTTTCTCACGAGCTGAGAACACCGCTAAATGCGATTCTCGGTTGGGCGAGTCTGTTCCGCGGTGGCAAGCTTAGCGGCAAAGACGCAGACAATGCCATGGAGATAATAGAGCGCAATGCGAAGGTGCAGAGTCAACTAATTGAAAGCGTTCTGGATGTGTCGCGCATTGTATCCGGAAAACTTCAACTAGATGTCAGACCGCTGCAACTCTCAGCCGTGATCAAGGCGGCTCTTGATTCGATTCGTCCAGCTGCCGACGCCAAGAATATGAGCGTACGTGTGATGACGAACAGTGACGAACCGCTCGTGTTTGGAGATCCGAACCGGCTGCAGCAAGTTGTCTGGAATCTGCTTTCGAATGCCGTCAAGTTCAGCCCTGCTGGCAGCGAAGTAACCGTCAAATTACAGTCCGACGCGTCAGAGGTTCACATCGTCGTAAAGGATTCCGGTCAGGGCATTGCTGATCATTTCTTACCTCACGTATTCGATCGTTTTCGACAAGCTGACTCGAGTACAACTCGTAAGCATGGCGGTCTCGGGCTAGGGTTAGCGATTGTTAGACACCTTGTGGAGCTGCATGGTGGATCAGTAACAGTTGAGAGTGATGGAGAAGGGAAAGGAGCAACTTTCACCGTATCCCTGCCGGCACTCCGAAAAGATATCGGAACAAACGGCCACTCAGGTGCGCAACTTGACGGAGTTGCCGAGTCGGAACTCACCCTGGCCGGATTAAAAATATTAATCGTCGAGGATCAACCCGATGCGCGTGAACTACTTAAAGAGATGTTGCTGACGCACGATGCGGACGTGAAAGCAGCCGTCTCGGCAGCCGAAGCACTCGACGTGGTCCGCGAGTGGCAACCGCAAGTTGTAGTGTCGGACATTTCGATGCCGGATGTGGATGGCTATACATTCATCCGGCGGCTGCGCGAACTTGGGCCTTGCGGGGGGATCCCAGCTATC
>JBKPCC010000118.1:0-18282 GCA_046727215.1 Acidobacteriota bacterium | reverse complement strand
TGCTGATGCTGCAGCTGCCGGCGATGAATCTCGCCGTCGGCCAGGTCGCAATAACTAATTGTTTGTTGACGCGCATGAAAATCAACTGCGACGTATACTGTCATTGGGCACCTCCTTTTGTGATTAGCAAATCCACATGCCATGAGTTTACTAACTCTTGGCGGGAGGTGCCTGTTTCATAACATCAGATTAACGCAGATGACGCAGATCGGAGACAGAGGGTCTTGCATCTGAAGCCCCAGTCGTTTTGATTCGTGTCATTTCGTGTATTTTCGTGGATCGTTTCTTGGCTCAGGTAAACGGATACACGAAATAACACGAAAGGACACGAAACCAGTTGCGCGTAATCGCCGGCAAATACCGTGGGCGGAATCTGAAAAGCCCTTCTTCTGCTCAAGTCCGGCCCACATCCGACCGGCTACGTGAAACGCTTTTCAGTATCATTTCTGCCAAGGTTGAAGGACGACGGTTTCTCGATCTTTGTGCAGGATCGGGAGCGGTAGGTATCGAGGCACTTTCACGCGGGGCACAACATGCGACACTCGTCGATCAGTCAAGAAAGATGAGCGAATTGATCAAGTCGAATCTCGAATTATGTCGGATCCCTGCGAACGAAGCACAGGTTTTCACCTCGGACGCCCTAGCGTTTTTGCGTAACACAAACAAACGGTCTGCCGGCATCAAGAGTTGGGACCTCATATTTTTTGATCCACCTTATGTTGTAGACTACCTCCCAGTTCTTGAATTGCTTGGTTCTAATTCTGATCTGTTGAACAATGACGGCGTGCTGGTAGTTGAGCACTCGAGCAAGAAGAATCTACCTGAGATGTTGGACGGCCTTGTCCGCACGCGCGTGCTGAAACAAGGAGACTCATCATTGAGCTTTTATCAGAAGGTCTCTGAGCTCAAATCATCTAAGGAGTAAACCATGAAAGCCCCACGACAGATCTCGCGTCGCGGATTCGCGAAGGTTCTCGGAACCGGAGCGGCATACATTGCGTTGCAAAAATCACTTCCCCTTTCATCCGGTTTTTCACGCGTGGCAACAAAACTCGGCGACACCGCTGCCGTCATTCGCCTTAGCTCAAATGAAAATCCTTATGGACCTTCGCCGGCTGCGGTTCGAGCGATGACCGACGCTTTCAATCTTTCGTGGCGATACCCTGATGAACATATGGATGCCTTGATTGCTGATGTTGCTCGCCTTAACAACGTTGCGATCGATCAAGTAGCACTGGGAAATGGATCCGGCGAGATACTGAGGGTTGCGGCAGCGGCGTTCACCGGCCCGGCTCGACGGTTGGTGATCGCCGATCCGACTTTCGAGGCAATTTCACGATATGCAACGGTTGCCGGGGCGGAAACAGTTAAGGTGCCGTTGACGCGCGAATTTAGTCATGACCTGCCGGCGATGCTCGGGCATTCCAACACCGGCTTGATATACGTCTGTAATCCAAATAATCCAACCGCCAGCATAACACCAAAGAACGAGTTGCGTTCGTTCCTTGAGAAAGTTCCGTCAAAGACAATCGTACTTGTGGATGAAGCCTACTATCATTACGTTGACAGTCCTGATTACGAAACCGTCGTACCGCTGATCAAGAAATACCCAAATTTGATCGTGGCTCGAACGTTTTCCAAGATCTATGGAATGGCAGGGCTGCGTTGTGGCTACGGCATCGGTGCTGCTGATGTGGTTAATCAACTGCAAGCTCAGCTGACCTGGGACAACGTGAATATCATGGCGCTCGCAGCCGCTAGCGCGAGCTTGCGCGACGACACCCAAGTAGAACAAGGTCGATTGCGGAATAGCAAAGTGCGAAAATCTGCTTATGAGCAACTAAACAAGCTTGGGTTGAAGTTCATTCCATCACACGCGAACTTCATGATGATAAATCTGCAACGCGAAGCACGGCCCGTAATTTCTGCGCTACGCGAGCGTCGAGTTGAAGTTGGACGTTTGTTTCCTTCAATGCCGAATTACCTCAGGGTCACGATTGGTACAGAACCACAGATGGACGCTTTTTTTACTGCGTTTAGGCAAGTTATATAGTAACGACTCAAATCGTAGTCGCATGCGGTGATAAGCGGACGGTGGTCGTTTGCATAGTCCTCTCGCAATACTCAATCAACACCGGAATGCAGTCAGTACCGTCACGCGGTAGCGTCGGGTAAGCGGTTCCCCAGCGTCACGCAACACAGCAACCAGAGGCCGACTCAATTAATGTGGCGTCGATGGAGTGTCGCAGAGGAGTACCCGACGCTACCGCGTGACGGTACTGACTGCATTCCGGTGTTGATTGAGTGTTGCGACAGGATCACCCGCCGGTACCGCAAGGTGGTACTAACCATCCAGTGAGAAGCCCATTTCGCGGTCGCGTCCTTACATTGCTAGAATCTGATCGCTCCAGATCAGATTGGTTCAGCGGGAAACATGTTAGTACTCGGAATCGAAACGTCGTGTGATGAAACTGCTGCGGCCGTGATTCGCGATGGCAATCAGATTCTTTCATCAGTAATCTTTTCGCAGGTGGCCACCCATAAGCAGTTCGGCGGCGTCGTTCCGGAACTCGCCTCACGTGAGCATCTGGACAAGATCGTACCCGTTGTTGAAGAAGCTCTCGCAGGCGCAAACACAAACCCATCAAACATAGATGGGTTTGCTGTCACGATTGGACCAGGCCTGGTGGGATCGCTTCTGGTAGGCGTCTCATACGCGAAGGCGATGGCCTTTGCTCTAAACAAACCGCTCGTTGGCGTCAATCACATTGAAGGACACATCTATTCAGTAGCATTTGAAAATCCACCTGTAGAATATCCCGCCCTCGCGCTAATCGTATCCGGTGGTCACACAAATATTTTCTGGGTGCCCGAACCCGGAAAGTACAAAGTCATAGCGCGTACTCGCGACGATGCTGCCGGTGAAGCGTTTGACAAGGTGGCCAAAATGCTCGGCCTTGGTTATCCGGGCGGGCCAATCATTGAACGTCTAGCTCGCGAAGGCGATCCGCAAACGGTGAAATTCGCTGTGCCACGAATGGGAGATGGCCTACCGGATTTCAGCTTCAGCGGTCTTAAGACTGCCGTCACTAAATATGTCACCGAGACTGGTTTGCGCCCGGTTGAAAACGGCGAACCTCCATCACAAGGCATAAAGGATCTCGCTGCTAGTTTTCAGAGCGTTGTTGTACGCGCGCTGGTGTCAACGATGGAGAAGATTGCGGAAGAATATTACCCGCGGACTTTGATAGTTGCGGGTGGCGTTGCGTGTAATGGGGCGTTGCGTGACGCCTGTCGTGCCGCAGCCGCGCGTTTGGATATTCCTGTCTATTTTCCTTCCCCACACCTGTCGACTGATAACGCTGCGATGATAGCCGCAGCCGGTACCGTCAAACTCAAAGCAGGGGAACGGGCGGGGCTGGATCTGAATGCTGATGTAACGCTGCGCCTGGGAAACATTGATGTGGAAGAAGATGCGCAGAGGCGTGCGGGAGCGAGATACAGGCTGTAGAGAAGCAATTTCCGCGTTGTCACATCAGCTTCAATCGACACATTGATCATTCAGCACGCCGGTTGATGCTGGTGTAACTAAATGGATCCGATGTTGGAACTGCGCGGTGTCCAAACGCTGTGACGCCCCTACAGAAATTACGCGGCCTCTACATGTCGGATACTCGGCTTCCCCAACCCTTTCATCAGTTCTGCGAAACCTGGTAAATCCAATGATTGTGGTCCATCGGATAGCGCCCGTTCGGGACATGGGTGCACTTCAATAAGCAAACCGTCTGCTCCGGCCGCAACAGCGGCCTTGGACATCGGCGCGATCAAACTTCGCATTCCAGTGCCATGAGAAGGATCAGCGACTACGGGCAGGTGCGACAGCTCCTTCACCAGAGCTACTGCTGCCAGATCAAGAGTGTTGCGCGTTGCGGTCTCGAATGTTTTGATGCCCCGTTCACAAAGCACCACATTGGGATTGCCTCCAGCCAGCAGGTATTCAGCAGCTAACAACCATTCTTTGACCGTCGCGGACGGCCCACGTTTGAGAAGAATTGGACGTGGCAACGTGGCCAGCTTCCGTAACAACGAAAAGTTTTGCATGTTGCGCGCGCCGACCTGAAGCATGTCCGCGTACTCAGCTACTGTTTCAGCATCTGTTTCGCTCATCACCTCAGTGACAATTCCCAGGCCGGTTTCTTTGCTAGCCTGCCGCAGTAAACGAAGCGCTTCTATTCCCAGCCCCTGAAAATCGTAAGGCGATGTCCGCGGCTTATAAGCACCGCCGCGCAATAAGTTTGCGCCACTGCTTTTGACTGCATGTGCTGTTTCTCTTAACTGCTCGGCCGATTCGACCGAACATGGACCAGCGATCACAACCAATTCACCGCCGCCAATTTTCACACCCGCAACATCCACGACCGTGTAACGCTGTTGTAACTGCCGGCTGACCAGCTTAAACGGGTGCGCAATCTCAATTACATCCTCCACGCCTGGCGCAGCTTTGAGCGCTTCTATTTCTGATCGCCGTCCGTTGCTGCCAATTGCGCCAATAACTGTTCGCTCAGCGCCATGAATAACGTGAGCTTGATAGCCACATTCTTTAATTCTGGACACGACGTGATCGATCTCCGCGTCAGTGGCGGATTGAGACATGTTAACAATCATGATCTTTTTCCTTTTTTCTTATCTGAACTCTGAATGTTAGCTGCAACGGAAAATAACCGGGACGACCCACCCTCTCTGTTCTCTGCCTGCAGAGAATTGAGCGCCATGCGCGCCGCCTTGCGAATGAATTCCGTTGAGGACAAAAGCAGGAACCGCGTGTAATTCTCGTTATCGTCCTGAATGTTCTCCATCAAGATCTGACCGCCGTACAACGCAGCTGCACGTTTGCCCGCAATTGCGGCTCTTCGGCGGTCACCACCTCTAATTACTCGAGCAACAGATCCGGCTGTATCGTCTGCCTCGATTCGCTCCAGATGCGGTTGCGACTGAAAAAATTTTTCACACTGAGCCAAAGCAACCGGATGTGATTCGACACTCCTGATCTCGGCGAACGTGGCGCCCGATATTCCAACTAACTGTTGAGCGATTGGAATGATGACTTCACCGGTGATCACTAACGAACTCCTGTGGAGCAAATCACGACAGGGTTGAATTGTCCCTGCGAGACTGTTTTCGATTGGCACGATGGCATAGTCAGCTACCTCCGCCTCGATGCTTTTGAAGAGATCGGCGAACGTTGCTCGCGGCACCAATAAGATCTCGTTCCCCAGCAGTTTGATTGCGGCTTCTTCGCTGAAAGCTCCAGGTTCTCCCTGAAATGCCACCCTTGGTCGAACACTGCTCACATGAATACTCCGCGCGATTGTGTAACGACTGGTTGTGAGACTTGTGTTTCGACTCGTCTTGATTCGCGGATAATCCGGCCAAAGACTTTGGCAATAGCGCGCTGATCAAGAGGTCCTGTGTTGGCTTTTTGCAATCTGCGCAAGACGAGAATTTCTCGGTCGGGATCAACTAACGGAAGACCAGCCGCGCGTTTAAGCCTGCCAACCTTTGCTGCGAGCCGTGCTCGTCTATTCAAGAGGCGAAGTAATTCGCTATCGACCTCGTCAATTTCCGCACGCCAGTATTCGATATTCATGACAACTGCTCCTCTTTGGTCATCTGAGTCTTGAACAAAAAAAGCCAGCCGCGACGTTCCCATTGGAAGTCGCGGCTGGCTGTTAAAAGCTGCTTGGGCTCTACTTAATCCGTAGTGGGCACCTCACGCTTACGATTCGCCAGTCCGCTTCTTCCAAAGAAGAAGCGGTAAGTAAAGGCGAAATAGAAATTTGCGCGGCTGCTAAGCATTTTCCTAAGCGCTTACTAAGAAGCGCATCTACTATAAGGAGGTAGGCAAAAACCTGTCAAGGATAATCTTGCCGAACTAACCAAACACGCTGCCGACTTTCTTAACAACTCCTCGCAGTAGTCGGATGAGCTTAGGCAACAGAAAAATTGAAATCACGACAAATGTAAGGATGAGAATAATCAGCAGCACCGGGACAACGTAAGCCAGGATGATCGAGACAATAGCCACGAAGTCTTCAACTAAACTCATCACAATGTTTGTGGCTGGTTCGGGACTCAGGTTGATTGCCGCCCGGGCGGTTGCTTTCGTTCCGTGTGCACTGAACGCCAATCCGCCGCCCAGCAGGAGCGCTATCACCTGTACGCTTCGATCAAAATCACCGAAGGCGGCCGCAGCCAGTACTGCGCCCGCGGGAATTCTGATGAACGTTTGAACGACATCCCAGCCCGTGTCGAGGTAAGGGATCTTGTCCGCAAAAAACTCCACAAGAAATAGCACTGATGCGATGCCTATAATCCACCAGTTCGTAAGGACATGAAGCTCACCAGGCAACTGCAGATGCGCGAACCGGCCGAGCAGTCCGAGTGTGGCGACGGCAGCGTACAGGCGAATGCCTGAAACCCAGCTGCTGCCCATGGCGATAGCTATCGTACTTACTAAATCCATTAATTGCCTCCGCCTTCGCAAATACGACGGCCGTCGAGCAGATGTTTACTCTTCAAATTGCCCATAGGCGATGACAGTTTCGGGCAGGTTGACCGAGCATCGGTGACAACAATTGATCCACTCAACGGGCCATCTCTGCGCGTAAACCCCTATAGAATAAGGTGTTAAATCCCTGACTGGCCCACTTGGACCATCGAGGCATGAAGGTTGCTGAGATTCAGGTTGGCGCGCAGTTAGGTGCGTCGAGATTCACCCTCCTAAATTGCCCCAAAAGATTTCACGCCGTTGCCGCTTAGTATGGCCGATGAGCTAGGCGCACGATACGCGCTCTTCATCGAGGACGCAATGGATTCTCTCTCCCGAACAAAGAGAAAACGACCGATGAAAAAACTCGAAACTTCTGAGATTTTGTCGACACTGCTAATTTTTACGTCAGTGTCGCTGGCGTGTGCACCTTTTGTCCTGGGAGACCGTCTGGTTCCGATGGTGGCTAGTTTAGTGAACGAGACGTTTCTGGTGTTTGACCAACTTTCGAGCTTCCTATTGGGATTGCTTTCATAAGTCACTCCTCGGGCGATTGCTTTCGTAAGTCACTCCCCCGGCGCATAGCCGTTTAACCCGAAGGCCACCTAACAACCTCGGTGGCCTCCTCATTTCTATTCGTCTGTTTTCGTGTTGATGGTCTCGGCACGCGAGACCCGAGTGGGCCTTATCAACCTTCTATGACGCTCATCGCGCTGACCGCCTTCTTTTCGTAAGCGGCAATCGTCGCGATGTTCTGCTTCTCCACTGTCGTCAGTTGAGCGTCTGTGAAGTCTGGATTAGGTTTGTACCAGGCGAAGCTCGAAAAGTATGTCTGGAACCAGGGCTCTTTGAAAACCTTGCCGCGCCGCGCGTAGATTTCCTGGCGCATCTTGCTGGTATCTTCGACAAACAATCCCTCGAGTAAACTGCGGCTAATCGGTTTTGTACTCAACTCTTCGTGCAACCGATTCTCGTATGCGACGATCGTCTCTACGTTCTGCTTATCAAAACCCGATAGCTGCTCATCCTTAAAATTTTCATCTGGCGTATACCACGGCTGACTGTAGAAGTACTGCTGCAGCCACGACGCCTGAAACTGCCGGCCGTGGCGCGCATAAATCTCATTCCTTAAAAGCCGCAGCTCGTTAAGACTCAAACCGTGAAGCATTTCTTCTGAGATCGGTTTGTTCTCAAAGAACTCCATGTCGCCAGGCGCGAGCGCGAGTCCTCGCCTGAGCTTTTCCGCCGCCGCCATCGTCAACAGATTCTTCTTTTCAACGTCAGTGAGTTGCTTCGCGTCGTATTGCTCACTCGCCGTGTACCAGTACCTCTCGTCGAAATACTGTTGCAGCCAGGGCTCGTCCGGGAATTTCTTTCCATGGATAGCTTCCACCTCAGAACGAAGGACGAGCCACTCTGTGGAACTGTGCTGGCCCAGTTGCTTTCGGGTTACGAGTCGCTTACGCCAGTAGCGCATGTCGCCAGGCTGGACGAAGTCATGTTTGCTTGCCTCAGCGTCTCGAATGAGATCGAGATTTCGCCGTTCAATGTCATTAAGCATTGAGTTCTTAAAGTCGGAGTTGGCATGGAACCAGCTCTTCTCTTTCAAGTAGTACTGAATGTCAGCGTCCTTGAAAACGCGTCCGTGTCGTCCGAAGATGATGCCTCGCATCAGCTTCAGGTCCTGGAGCGGTAAACCGGATATGTCAGCCGACCTGAGAGACGTTTTGGCAAAATCAAAGCTCTCCCAGCGCTGCAGTGAATCCTGTGCACGTGCAGTAATGGCGCCAGTACATAACAAAACGCCAATGATGAGCGCGTTATTTAAGCGGGGGATAATTCTGGACATGACTTACTCCATTCTAGGCTGAATGTCCGTTTAGGGAGGTTTCGGTCACACGTAAAGACGATGGTTTCGCCGATGTTTTGCGGCCAGTAATTCGATACACGAAACCACACGAAAAGATGCGAAATACGCTGAAACTCAACCAAAAATATCTCGAACCTTGTCGACTAACCCTCGGTCTTCGAGATCCTGGCTTTCAACTTCCGCCAGTTGTTCCAGCAGTTTCCGCTGTTCTCTCGTTAGGGATGTAGGCGTAACGACTGTGACGGCTACGAACAGATCACCTTTTCCTCGACTGCCGAGCACAGGCATTCCCTTGCCCCTTAAACGAAAAACTGTTCCTGTCTGCGTCCCGAGCGGGATCTTGAGCTTCTCTTCACCTTCGAGCGTCTGAACCTGAATGTCGGCGCCCAGCGCTGCTTGAGCAAAAGTAATCGGGACAGAGGCGTAGAGATTACTTCCCTGCCGCTCAAATTGATCGTGCTCGGCAACGTGAATGACGACGTAGAGATCACCCGCTGGTCCACCTTGTGTACCTGATTCGCCTTCTCCCTGAACGCGCAGACGCGATCCCGTCTCAACACCCGCAGGGATCTTTACCTCCATCTGCTTCTCACGTTCGATTCGGCCGGCTCCGCGACAGTCCTCACAAGGAGTGCGTATTATTCGACCGGCACCTCGGCACGCATGACACGTGCGAGCAACGGAGAAGAAACCCTGTTGGTATCGAACCTGACCGCTGCCGCCGCAGGTTTGGCACGATTCGGGTTGGGTTCCGGGCTTTGCGCCTGTGCTCTTGCACGTTTCGCAAGCTTCTAATCGCGGGATTCTCAACTGAGCGGTCATCCCGTGCGCAGCATCTTCCAGCGATATTTCCAGGTCATAACGAAGATCAGCGCCGCGCTGTGCGGTTGAGCGTCGTGTCCCTCCACGCGACCCGCCGAAGACGTCACCGAACCCAAACAGGTCGCCGAGAATGTCCTCGATGCCACCGAATCCGGGTGCGCCCCAAGTCGGACCTCCGCCACTTGACACGCCTGCATGGCCGAAACGGTCGTAGCGACGCCGCTGTTCGGCGTCTGACAGTACGCTGTAAGCTTCCGCAGCTGCTTTGAATTTCTCTTCAGCTGCGGCGTCGTTCGGGTTCTTGTCCGGGTGATGCTTTACGGCTAACCGGCGGTATGCACTTTTTATTTCTTGTTCTGTAGCGGTTCGGCTTACGCCGAGTATTTCGTAATAGTCTCTCTTCGCCATCTGGCCTAATTACTAACCTCTTGGTATGAATAATTCATTATAACAATATGTATTAGCGCGGTTCTTCAGCTCCGTGTGTAACAGCGTTCGCAGGATTCATCATCGCAGCCGTCAACTGCGAAGCAACCCTACCCAATCCGTTCAAAGCCTTGTTGATCTCATCAAGATTATCCGATTTCAGAGCCGCCTGAGCTTCGGCGAATACTCGTTCGGCACCATCCTGGTTATTCTGCGACAACAAGCCTCCAAACTTTGTAAATGACTTCTGTGTATTCCTCAACATCGAATCGAGTTTGTTGCTCAGGATTACTCGTTCTTTAGCTCCGCGGTCGCTTTCGGCGAACCCTTCCGCTTCCTGAATCAGCCGTTCAATTTCATCCGGCGTGAGGCCGGAAGTAGGCGTAATGCGCATTTGCTGTTCACGTCCAGTCGCCTTGTCCTGAGCTGACACTGACACAATGCCGTTTGCATCAACCTCAAAAGATACTTCGATCTGTGGGACTCCCCGAGGGCTGGGCGGGATGCCTACTAGTTCAAATTTTCCTAACGACCGGTTGCCGGCAGCAACCTCGCGTTCACCCTGCAACACGTGGATTTCCACGGACGCCTGGTTATCAACGACGGTGGTAAACGTCAAGCTGTTGCGCAACGGAATGGTGGAATTGCGTTCGATTATTTTCGTGAACAGCCCGCCGCGGGTTTCGAGTCCAAGACTGAGGGGCAGGACGTCCAGCAGTACGATGTCCTTGACTTCACCTGTCAGGACGCCGCCCTGAATCGCTGCACCCATTGCGACGACTTCATCCGGATTGATCTCGGCGGACGGCTTCTTTCCAAAGATCCTTTCAACCGTACGCTCCACAATTGGAGATCGAGTTTGCCCGCCGACCAAAATTACCTTATCGATATCTCCCGGCTGCAACTTTGCGTCTTTGAGCGCCTTATTGCACGGTTCAACTGTCTGCGCAATGAGATCTGAAACCAACGATTCAAATTGCTGACGACTAAGCGACTTATTGAAGTGCTTGGGTCCTGTGTCGTCCGCAGCAATAAACGGCAGGTTGATGCTCGCTTCTGTCGCGGAGGATAACTCGCATTTCGCACGCTCCGCGACTTCTTTCAAACGCTGCAGCGCCAGCCGATCCTGACGCAGATCAATTTCGGTGTCAGCAATGAACTGGTCGGCCATCCAGTTCATGATGCGTTCGTCAAAATCCTCGCCACCGAGAAATGTATTCCCGGAAGTCGACAACACTTCAAACACGCCATCATTCATCTCAAGAATCGAGATGTCGAAAGTGCCGCCGCCCAGATCGTACACGGCAATTCTTTCTACGCCTGGCTTGCCTAAGCCATAAGCGAGAGCTGCCGCCGTGGGCTCGTTGATGATTCGCTCTACTTTTAAGCCGGCAATCTTCCCAGCGTCTTTGGTGGCTTGCCGTTGCGTATCGTCGAAGTAGGCCGGTACCGTCACGATTGCGTCCGTAACGGGTTCACCGAGGAAATCTTCCGCTGCCGCTTTCAGCCGCTGTAAAACGATTCCGGATAACTCGGGCGGGCTGTAACTTCTACCTTGGACTCGAACTCGAGCATCACCATTCGGCGAATCCACAATTTCAAACGGAGAAGTCTCGCGCATGCGCCCGACTTCCCCGGAATTGAACTTACGTCCGATCAATCGCTTGACGGCGTACACCGTGTTCGCTGCGTTAGTTACAGCTTGCCGTTTAGCGATCTGTCCAACCAGGCGCTCACCTTTGTCGGTGAAGCCGACTACGCTAGGCGTCGTACGTCCGCCTTCCTTGTTAGGAATGATCTGAACGGCCGCACCCTCGAGGACAGCGACGCAACAATTCGTCGTACCGAGATCGATTCCAATCGCTTTTCCCATTATCTAACTTCCACCAAATTCCTATGCTTGCTCGTGAGGGTTACTTTCGCACGGCTACTTTGACCAATGCCGGGCGAATCAGCTTATCACCAAGGCGATAACCGGTAACGATCTCCTGAACTACGGTATCCGGCTCATATTCGTCGGTGGGTTCGGTGACTACCGCTTCATGAACATGAGGATTGAATTGCTCACCCACGGAAGGGATTGGTTTTACCCCAAGATTCTCGAGCACTCCATTAAGCTGTTTGCAGATCAAATCTACCCCGCTGAGAAAATGTCGAAACTCATCTGATTCACTCGCCTCGACCGAAGCTTCCGCATCGAGTGCCCTTTTAAGATTGTCCAGGACGGGTAACAACTTTGCCGCAATCTCAGCGACAACTCTATTGTAAGTATCAGCGCGTTCCCTTTCCGTCCGTTTTCGCTGATTTTCAAAATCGGCCTGGCGCCGAGCCATCCTGTCTTTGAGCTCAGCGTTCTCAGCTTCAACGCGCTTCAATTCGGCCCGGGTGGCAACTAGTTCAGCCATCAACGGCCCGGCGAGTTCACCCGTAGGTCTTTCCGAGACCTCAGACTGCGCCATGAACTCAGCAGGGTCTCCTGCTTCATCGATCACGTACGCGTCATTGTCCTGTTCAGCCATATCCGTTTCCGTTAGTTCGGGCTCGCCATCGCTATAACCATCGGGAATTTCATCGTCTCGCGCGGAACTCACGTCTCTTTCCGAATCTAGAAACCTGATCGGAATACGGTTCGCGCGTCTTGTTTTTTTATCTTGCGCCATTAGGGAGTTCTTAACAGGAAGTGGTCAGTCTGGGCGCATTAGTTGCAGGTAACTCAAAATGCAGCGTCCTCGTTCAGGCGCTGCTCAACGAGCCTCGCCATGTAGTTTACCATAGCCATGATCCGGGCATATTCAATTCTCATTGGGCCGACAACTCCAACGGTGCCGATGCTGTCACCGCCGCCAATACGATAGGGGGCAGTAATCAATGCGCAGCTTTGCATCGACGACGAAGGATGCTCTCTTCCTATCACGACAAGCACGTCGCCAGGATAGCTGTGAGAAACACACTCGCTCAGAATTTTGACCAGGCGCGACTTCTCTTCGAATGTGCGGAATAATTCCCTCATTCTCTCGACGTCGACGAATTCAGGCTTGGTCAAAATGTTTGAAGTTCCATCCACGTAGACTTCGCCTGCATTTTCCTCACCTTCGAGACTGCTCTCGCACAGCACGATCGCGTCTCGGAGAAGCTCGTCATATAAAGCCTTCTCCTGCTTCATCAACTCCAGTATTTCGGAGCGGATTGCGGTCAAACTCTTCCCAGCAAACTCTGTGTTCAAGTAACGGGCGGTTCGGTCGAGCGCGTCCTGTGTAAAACTCTCATCGATCCGAATCACCTTGTTGTGAATCAGGTTCGAGGCAGATACCAGCACCACCAGAATTCGTGTGTCAGGCAGCAGAACGAATTCGATGTGTTTCAACCTGTTTTCAGCAAGTGATGGCGTTACAACTATCCCAACGTTTTCAGATAAGGACGACAATGCGTGAGAGGCGGTCTCCATCACGAAGTCGGAAGAATTTCCGGAATCCGCTGCGCCCGAAAACAAACTTTCGATTGTCTTTAAATCGGCAACAGACAGTTGCGCCTCATTTAGCATGTGGTCGACGTAATATCTATATCCCTTGTCAGTGGGTACTCGTCCTGCTGATGTATGTGGTTGCTCAACAAGGCCTGCCTCTTCCAACTCCGCCATCACATTCCGAATAGTTGCGGGACTCCAACCGAACCCGTGAGCAAATCGATCTGACAGCACACGTGAGCCCACAGCCTCGCCCGTACCTAAATGCTCTTTGATCAAGGCTCCGAGAATGGCTTGGCCGCGAGGATCAGGTGCGTGCTTCTCTGTCTGGAGGTTTGAATGTCGACGGGGCATCAGGGCTAAAGTGTGTCTTTCCACCACGTACTCAGCGGCTCTGGGGGGCCTCTAAGCGTTGAGACAACTGCTCGAATAGGCAGCCTTTTGCAGTATAAAGTATTGGTTAAATGCTTGCAAATAAAAGGCCAAATTGACCTGTTTTGCTCAATTTGAACCCTGATTTCCCTTCCGTTCGTTGCCAACTTGCACGGATGCCGGCGATTGCAAATTCGCGACTGGCCGAGCAGGTCCTGGTTTTAGCAGGTTTTCACGGCCCGGTGCAGCTAAGATATTGATAAGTTTGGCATTAGCGCCCCAATCGGACAACTCGAAAAACATTCTTCAGCTGAATTTCCGTCTGTGCGACGTCAGAAGACGCCCTCAGCACCCTGTTCCGAATCGTTTGACCTTTAAGCCCTACCATCCTTAAGATGGGTGTCAATTGCAGGTTGAGCCAGTCGTAACGGGAAGTAATTTCCCATCCACTCACTGCAGTCTTCTCTTCTGTTGTGATGTCAGTTCCAAAGCTAGCGATGAAGGATCTGAAAGATTACTTCGTGGATGCGTTTCGTCACCTGGCAAATGGTCGTGGGGTGCCTTCTGTTGAAGTACGCTTCTACCCCTACGCTGGACTACATCACACGATCCGGCTTCGCTCGGGACGCGTGTATGTGCGTCTGTCAGATATTTGCAAGAACTCTCCACCGGAAGTGATGCGCTCGCTCGCTTTCCTGCTGGTTGCACGACTGCTCGGACGTCGAGTGCCGAAACTGCATGAACGAATCTATCGCGAGTACTCTTTGACTCCCGAGATGATGCGCTCATCGGATATCGCACGGCGCCGGCGCGGGCGAAAGGTACTGACGTCGTCGCAGGGCGAGGTTTATGATCTTGAAAAGATTTTTGCGCGATTGAATCGGCGTTACTTTGCGAACGAGCTGCCGAAGCCTACGATCACCTGGTCGCGAAGAAGAACGCGAAGCATCCTGGGACACCACGATCGCGTATATGACCACATAACGATCAGTAAAACGTTGGATTCTGTTGACGTGCCCGAATGGTTTGTCGAGTACATTCTTTATCATGAGATGCTCCACATTAAACATCCCGCTCGTTTAATCAATGGAAGGCGTTACTACCACACGACAGCGTTTAGACTCGACGAACGACGCTTTCCCTACTATCAGGAAGCGCAGCAATGGCTCGAACGGATCGCTCGCCAGCGCAGACATCCACGAGCTCGCGCCGCCTGAATCTTTTGGAACTAAACAAATCTTTTAGCGTTATCACGAATGAGGTAGGTGGGCTCCTCAAAGAAAGGGCGGTCCGGCCGAAACTTTGGAAGTTGTTTCGGTCAGGACCGCCTTTTAGCGCTTAGGTACAGTAGGGCTATTTGATTCTAAATGGCTCCCTACGGAAGTTAGCTCCGCTGGACAAAAATACGGCCCTCTCGCTAGACTACGCCGTTTGCTAACGTACCGAATTGGTTCATCTAGCAGTCCCAACTATATTTACAACGGAGATTGAAAACTTTTTATGGCCATTAATGCCACGCAAATTAGACGGGGAATGGTGATCGTATTTGAAGGGCAACCCTGCAAAGTAATGGAGTTCCGCCACCACACCCCAGGAAATCTAAGAGCCATGGTGCAAACCAAGCTACGAAATATTCGTACGGGATCTTCGTTCGAGCACCGGTTCCGGTCAGCAGATACAATTGAACGCGCCACATTGGAACAGCACGAGATGGAATACCTGTATTCAGACGGCTCTCATCATCACTTCATGAATACAGAGAATTATGAGCAGATCGCTTTGAGCGAAGACGACCTGGGTGATGCCGCACAATGGCTGACACCCGGTTTGAAGATCCAGGCGGAGTTCTATGAAGGCAGCCCTATCGCTGTTGACCTGCCGCCCTCAATGGAACTAACCGTGACCCAAACTGAGCCAACGATGAAAGGAGCGACCATCTCGAACGTCAACAAACCTGCCACGCTTGAAAATGGCGTGACTATTCAGGTTCCACCTTTTGTCAACGAAGGGGATAGAATTCGAGTCGATCCTACTGAAGGTCGCTACATTGAAAGGGCGAAGTGACTGACGATATATTGCTGGATATATTGAGGGGGCGGCACTCTGTGGCCGCCCTTTTTCAGTTCTGAACACACAGCGCGCTATGTATCAACTGTACAGTCTGCTGCTGACGCTTGGATTCACAGTTCTTCTGCCGCGATTTCTCTTTGACGCTCTTCGGCACGGCAAATACGTAGCCGGGTTTCGTGAACGACTCGGATTTCTCGAAAAGTTACCTTCAAACAAGAGAGTCATCTGGTTGCATTGCGTATCAGTCGGCGAAACGCAGGCAGCGCGACCCCTGGTAGAACGACTTCTCGTTAGGTTTCCCGACTACTCGCTCGTCATTTCGACCATCACCCTTACCGGACAGAAGCTTGCTCGTGAAGTTTTTCGAAGCAAGGCAGAAAGGGTGTTCTACTTCCCTTTCGACTGGCGCTGGTCGGTTCGACGCACATTACGAGCAATAAATCCGGCAACAGTGTTGCTCATGGAAACCGAGCTCTGGCCGAACTTCTTGCACGAGTGTCGAAGGCGGAATATTCCAGTCGCGCTTGTTAATGGCAGAATCTCAGCAACTTCCGAGCGCCGCTACCGGCTGATCAAGGCATTCTTTCGCAACGTTGTTGCCAACCTGAAAGTGGCGATCATGCAGACCGACGCAGATCGCGAGCGAATGGAAAACCTGAAGTTCCCGGCTGACAAACTCTTCGTTTGTGGCAACCTGAAGTTCGACGCCGGCAACATGATTTCATCCGCTCCGCTCACTGAGGAGGTGCGACAAAGGTTCCAGCTAACGGAAGCGGACGATCTAATCGTTGCGGCAAGCACGCATGCGCCGGAAGAGCGGATCCTGCTGGAAACGTTTCAAAGCCTGAAGAGCAAACAGTTCAATCGGCTGAGAATGATGATTGCGCCACGACATCCAGAGCGGTTTACTGAAGTAGGCTCGTTGATTCAGTCGTCGAACATGAAGTGGGTTAAGCGGTCGAGCCCTGCAAATGATTCAGATCGAGACGCTGAGGTAATCCTCTTGGATACTATTGGCGAACTCCCTGCAATTTATCCGCTCGCGAAGATCGTTTTTGTGGGCGGTAGTATTGCAAATTTCGGTGGCCATAACATTGTGGAACCGGCTGCTGTTGGAAGCTGCATAGTGACAGGGGCACATACTCATAATTTTCAAGCAATAGTCAAAGAGTTCGTCGAACATGATGCAATCTTTCAACTCGCGCCAGGAAATGATGGTGAAGCAGCAGCTACACTCTCAATTCTGTTAGAGAAACTGCTTCGTCAACCGGAGCTTCGCGATGATCTTCGTAAGCGCTCAGCACTCATGGTGAAAAAGAACAAGGGAGCGACAGAATGTACGCTGAATCACGTCGCGCCTTTGTTGCAACAAACCGATGTAAACGGTAACCGGCCCGCCGAATCCCGCGCGCAATGAGTCCTTTGGCGCCATTAGTCATGTCCCCTTTAACCGCTGTTTACGGCGCAGTTGTTCGAAGCCGCCGGATACTGTACGAGCGCGGCACATTTTCACGATCTAAGCTCGCAGCGCCAGTTATTAGTGTCGGCAATATCACCACTGGTGGAACCGGTAAGACGCCAATAGTCCTCTGGTTAGCCTCGTGGCTCGCCCGAAATGGTCGCCAAGTATGCATTTTGACGCGAGGCTATAGACGGCGAAAGGCAGACCGGTTGACCATCGTGTCCGACGGTCGCCAAGTATGTGCTACTCCTGCCGATGCGGGAGATGAGCCTTTTTTACTTGCTACAAAACTGCTTGGAATTGCTTCCGTCATCAGCAACGCGGATAGAAAGGCCGCAGGCGATCTAGCGATACAGCAGTTCGGCTCCGATATTTTTATTCTTGATGATGGATTTCAACACCTGCAACTAAGCAGAAACTTCGATATCGTGACAATCGACGCAACAAATCCATGGGGAGGTGGTTGGCTTCTGCCAGTTGGCAGATTGCGCGAGCCAATCACGAGCTTAACTCGAGCTGACTGCATTGTGCTGACGCGCACAGATCAGGTCGAAGAATACGAGTCAATTTTGGCGCACATTGGAAAGGCCAGTGGCGGACGACCTGTATTGATCTCAAGAATGCAAACCCAGGGTTATACCCCTCTTGGCATCAGGCGACCGAAGGGAGACGTGCCTGAGGGGCCGTTAGCAGCATTCTGCGGCATCGGGAACTCCGAATCGTTTTTTAAGCAGGTGGAGAGTGAAGGAGGGAAAGAACTCGTACTGAAGCGCGCTTTCCTAGACCATCATTCATACAGCCAAAAAGACATTTCTATGGTCGTTGATGAAGCCAAGCGACTCGGTGCACGGAGTCTTGTGACGACCGAGAAAGATGCGGTCAAGCTCACCGGCTTTGAATTCGGACTTCCCTGTTACGCGCTGGGAATCGAGATGGTCATCGATGATTCGGAAAAGCTAACTGATACGATTCGTAATTTATTTCCGAGTTAGCTTTCAGTGTTTTAGTGTTCTTTCGTGTGTTCTCGTGGATCCGTTTTTTGTCGGCCCACTCACAACTGCGGAACTGATTGTGTTGGGCTTGCTTGCGGAGCGGGCGTTCGCGTCGATTGCGGACTGGGCGGCGGGGCAGGAGGTTCATTCACATTTACAGATCGCGTAGGACTTGGAACCGGTGGCGCCTTGCGATTTGAATTCGCGTTGCTATTCGCGTTGACGTTCTCTTCCACACTAACACTTGGAATCGGTGAT
>JBKPCC010000117.1:0-13339 GCA_046727215.1 Acidobacteriota bacterium | reverse complement strand
AAAGAACGTCGAGTTTCCCACAGTTTCCACAGCCCCTACGACTACACCCAATAGATTAAGAAACAGCAAGAGAGAAAACCAATTGTTTCCACAGTACACTATGACACTACCGTTGCACTTCCAAGTTGAATTCGCGAATGAAAGATGAAAAATGGAAAATGGAAATTGGTTTTTCTTCTTACATTGAATGGCATTCAACCTTCACAGACTGAAGTCTGTGCCACTTCTGCGCGTTCCATTGACGGTTGAGTTACACCTTCAAAAATCAAGTCGCATACCTACTCTAATCTGTCGCGCTCGTAGTGTGCGTGTCGGCACGAGAAAAGAATCCAAAAACGTTTGCACGCGTTCAGGCGACGTGCCCGGCGCAAAGGCACTGAAGTTGATGAACTCGCTGCCGAAGCTGAGAACACTTTTGTTTAATACATTGTCGAACTCGATCGACGGTCGTAGACGTACCTTTTCGGATAGATGAAAGTCGCGAGCGACTTTTAGATCGAGAAACAACTGTCCAGGCCCGCTCCCTGCATTTCGTGGCAGATTTCCTGATTGACCAATCACCGGCAACGTAAACAGATTCATTACATCCGGGTTGATTGCCTCTCCAGGTCTGCGCCAGCGAAGAAAGCGGAGATCGCCATTGAAACTCGGTCTATCGTTCGCCACATCATCAAGATTCCGATCAATCCCGCCGAGCGAAATGTTGAACGGAGCACCAGAAGTTATTCTTAACAAGGGTGCGAATTGCAGACTGCCCAGATAGGGCGGCAAATCCACGGTTCCCGTAAGAACAAAACGATGGCGGCGATCGAGTAAGCTCCTTGCTCGTTCGGCAGCAAAGTCACCGGGTCTAAGGGCGTCTGAAGTGTTTACGATGCCATCATCGATCAGGTGAGAGTAGGTGTAAGCAGCGCGGAACGATAGACGAGTCGCACGACGGCGCAATTCAACTGTCAATCCTTTGTAAGAACTGTTCCCGGCCGAGATTAGTTGTTCAATCTCAGCCTGACCAGGATCAGCCCTCAAATCATTGAGCGCGGCGAGCGCAACATCGAGAGCCGTGCTGGACGAAAAACTATTAAGATTGATCAAAGACACCGGCACACCGAACTCGACAATGTTGGTCACCGAATTTTGAGTTGTTGGAGCGAGGACAAATCGAACCAATTCTCCAGCTCCACTTGCGTTGTAGAGTGGGCGAATTCCGCAGCCTGTGCGGCGAAAGTTTGCGAAGTCTCGCGATGCAAGATAGTCAGTGAATGTTGCATAGCCTCGAGGTAACTTAGGAGCATTGACATTGAATTCGCGCCAAAGGTGTACGCCTCGTGTGATGGTCACGTTCGCTTCGATTGCGAATCCGTTTCCGAGATAGCGCTCGAACCCTATGTTGGTCTGATAACTTTCGGGGATCCGTAACTGCGGATCGAGCCGCCGCGAGAAACCGCTATCAAGAACGCCGAATTCCTTAACCAACGATGAGTCAACGGAAAGTGTCTGTGGAAATTGAAGGTTCGCGGCGATAAAAGCGCGTCGTTGTTCGGCGGTGAAGAGTTTGCCGGTGACGGGATCTCGCAAAGCATTTGTGTCGAAGAAGAGCTGCTTAGCGCCGACTGTGAAGTCGTCGACGGTGCGGAGCAGGACCCGGTTGTAGAAGACGCCAAAGCCGAATCGTATAACGGTCTTCGCCGTGTTGAACGGATCGTAGGCTATCGAGAAGCGGGGGCCGAAGTTGTTTCCATCGTGAATGATGGATTCTCGTTCGTAACGCAAACCGTAACTAATGGTTAAGTTTGCACTTGGTCGCAATTGGTGCTGAAAAAACCATCCTGCATAAGTGTTGTGCTGTGTTGATGAGCCGAGGAAGGTTTGTCTGAAGCGGCTCGGTCTGTTAGCCAGAAAATCCCCGGCACTCGCAAAGTTGAAGGTACCAGATGCGTCGGCGAGGTCCACGAAAGTGGAACGAATACGATGCAGATCAAATCCCATCGTTAAAGAGTTATTGCCTCTAAGAGAGGTCAATAATTCCTGGAACTGAAATCGCTCCTCACTGCGACCAGATGCTCCTGACGTCGAAGATCCGGCGACTAGCGTTCCTGATCGCGCGGCTGGATCATTTGGTTCAAGCGGATCGTTCATTTTGATCAAAACGACGGGTGAGTTGCCTCCGCGGGACTTCACTGCCGGCGCCAGTCGCGAGTATTGGATCCTTGCCTGGTTCACCACCGAACCTGAAAAGACGTAATCGTCCGTATACGAAAGAGCGTCGGAGTTGCGAGTCTTGCCTTGAAGAGTTTCTGCCAGGCGATTGCCGCCACCGAACTGACGCAAGTTATTCGGACGACCCAGTTGATAGACAAAAGTGCCGTTATGTTTTTCCGTGAACTGATGATCGAGTCTGCCGATGAAGCTCGTGTTTTTCGCGGGCGTGGTGAAAGACTTAACGTACGGCGCGATTGCAGCTGCGAGCGCAGGTTCATTCGCATCCTCCAATCGTGTTGACGATGTTGATGTGGGTGGCGGAAGTGCGAAGACCGGGTTTTGGTCTACTGGAACCAACGTATCGACGAGCGCTGAATCGAGGACTCGGTCATGTTCGTAGGCCACGAAAAAGAAGGTGTGCCCACCCTTTGGGGAAAAAGGACCGCCAAGTGTGAAACCCCGATCGTGCTGTTGCAGAGGTAGGCGAGAAAGCCCGAGCGCTTTGTTTCTCGGTGTGTTCGCGTTGAGTGCTTCATCACGAAAATAGTAAAACGCGCGGCCACTAAATTTGTTCGAACCGCCGCGCGTGCGCAGGTTTACGCGCCCGCCGGATGCTCTACCGTATTCCGCTGAGAATTGGTTTGTGATGACCTGCACTTCTTCGACGGCGTCGAGAGGTGGCAGGAAGCGTTCGCGCGCGGCCCGGTCGTCGTTGTTGTCTAAGCCATCGATAGTCAAATTGTTGGAGTATGCAGGAGCGCCTACGAGAGCAAACGTTCCGGCCTCTTCCGGAGTGTTGGCGTAGACGGTGTTTCGATCCTCCGCGAGGTCGCGTGTGGACAGTGGCTCTTCTGAAACGCCTGGCAGAATAAACACAAAATCAAGCGGCGAACGACTGACCATGGGAAGTGCGTCTATGTCGTGAGTTGCCACAGTTGCTCCTACGACAGTTCGCGATGTGTCGATTTGAGAAGTTTGATCCGCGCTGACGACTACTGGCTCAACCATCAACGTTTGCGGTTGTAGCGTGAAGTCATGAACGAGTGTCTGCGCTGCGACGACCGTTACTTCGTTTCTTTGTGGCTCAAAACCCGCGCACGAAACTTGCAGCACATACGTTCCGGGTGGCAGCTGAATCAACCGAAACCGACCGGCAGCGTCAGTAATTGTTGCGCGTCGAATTTGCGTGCTGGTCAGGATTGCTGATACTTCAGCGCCAGGAATGCTGCTACCGTTTTGGTCAAGAATTCTGCCGGCAATGGTTGCAGTATCAAGGTTCTGAGCGTGTGCGATTTCACGGGTTTCGAGTGACAAGAGGCAAACGGAAATCAGATTAATGAGGATGAGGATGCGTGAGGATTTCATTTCTTTACTCCTGCGGGCTGACTTGTGAGGCAGCCGCGTCACAGCTGACAAGAAACTCGTCAGCAAAGACAAACGTGCTAAGCGCTCGACTTCTTCAACTTGTTAACGGTTGTGAGGAGAAGTGATGGCGCTACTGAATTTGTGCGGCAGACTGTAGCACGTTCGTTCGAATACCGCCAAGAAAAATACAAGGGAGACGCCATCCGACGTTGATTGAGTACGGGAACACGACTACCCGAGGTTACTGCGTTACGGTACTTAATCTCACTTCCGCCCTGGTGGAACGATGGCGCATTCTTTCGGCTTTAAATCTACGGAATCTGCGTAATCTGTGGATGGAGTTAGCTTCTCGAAACGCCGCGGCGTCTTAACACAGACGCTCGCGAGAGTGGGACGAGAGATTCGCTGCTGCCTTCTTCAGGTGGTTCGGCGAAATTGATTAGATCGTCGGCGTGAGATTGCAAGTACTGGAAGAACCGCTCGAACTCCTGCTGCATTGCATCCATCTTCTCGCGCATGTTGAGGATGATTTCGACCCCCGCGAGATTCACACCAAGGTCGCGCGTCAGTGAGAGAATTAATTCCAGCCGCTCAAGATCCTTATCAGTATAAAGACGTGTATTGCCCTCGGAACGTGAGGGCTGAAGCAGGCCTTCGCGCTCATACAAACGCAGCGTTTGAGGGTGCAGGCCATACTGGTCCGCCACCGCGCTAATTGTGTATGTCTTAGCCTTGCGTTTCATAACATTGTCGATTGCGAATTGGTCCTCACTCCAATCGCCAATCAAAAATCGGAAATCAAAAATTACTCCAAGCCCATCTGAACCCGCGGGTTCTCGGAGTTGATCTTTCCGTACTGCCGCAACAACTCTTTCGTCTCCTCGGAAATTATCTTCGGCAAAGTGACCTGCACTTCGACGAATTGATCGCCTCTCGCGCCAGGACTCTTCAACGACGGCGCCCCGCGCTCGCGCAAACGAAATTTCTGCCCCGATTGCGTCCCCGGCGGAATTCGGAGTTGCGCTTTTCCCTCAACTGTCGGTACTTCGATTTTCGCTCCTAGTGCGGCCTCAGGAACCGTAATCGGAACCGTCACGTAAATGTTGTCACCCTTGCGCGTGAAGTGTTTGTGCTGCCCAACGTTGGTGATGATATGCAGATCACCTGCGGGCGCCCCCAACCGACCACCTTCACCTTTTCCGGGAATCCGCACGCGCGAGCCCGTCTCGACTCCCGCCGGAATCCGAACTTTTACAGTTTCGGTCTTGGGGATCGTCCCTTTGCCTTTGCAAAGCGAACAAGGAGAGCGTCTCCGCCCAGTGCCCTCGCAATCCGGACATTCCTGCGAGAATCGCAAACGACCACCGGCTCGCTGAACCTGCCCCGTTCCTTTGCAAGTCGAGCAAACCATCACTGGTCCACCGATGTCCCCCGCGCCATTGCAACGAGAACACTGCTCCGATCGGTTGACGATGATGTTCGTTGTCAAGCCTTGAATTGCTTCTTCAAACGAAACGGAAAGCGGCATCTCAATGTCCGCTCCGCGTTTGGGTTGTGGTCGAGGAGGTTCCGCCTCCTTTGCCGACCCGCCGCCGAACAAATCTGCAAAGATGTCTCGAAAACTCGTGCCGCCGCCACTGGAGGTTGAACTTGTCCCCCAATCAAACCCACTAAAGTCGAAGCCGGGACTCGTCCGTCCACCGGTTGGTCCAGCACCTCGGGCGGCAGCGTCCGCAAGATTATCTGAATATTGGCCGAAGCGATCGTAGATCTTGCGCTTCTTAGGATCAGAAAGAACGTCGTGCGCTTCAGTGGTCAGCTTGAAGCGCTCTTCCGCCGACTTGTCGCCCGGATTTACGTCAGGATGGTACTTCCGTGCGAGCCTGCGGTAAGCCTTCTTTATCTCTTCAGGCTTCGCGTCCCGCTTGACGCCGAGAATCTGGTAATAGTCCTGTTTTGCCATTACTCATTTCCAATTGCCAATCGCCGCGTGCCGATTTGAAAAAGGGCGGAGATAGATTCCATCCTCCGCCCGTCTTCAATTGGCAATCGGCAATCGCCAATCGGCAATGCCCTTACTTGTTCTCATCCACATCGACGTATTCGGCGTCGATGACGTTATCTTCTCCCGAGGTACCGCTCGAGGAAGCTCCTGCTGCTGAAGCCTGATCCGTAGCTCCCGCTTGAGCGCCTGACGCTCCCGTCTGCTGATACAGAGCCTCTGCCAGTTTATGTGAGGCGGCTTGCAGTTTATTAAAGGCGTCATTCAAGCGATCAACGCCACCGTCCTGCAAAGCCTTCTTCGCGTCAGCAATAGCTGTCTCAACCTCCGGTGCCACGGCGCTGACTTTTTCGCGATTTTCGCTGAGCGTCTTTTCCATCTGGTAGGTCAGGCCGTCCAGACGATTCCGAGCTTCTATCTCTTCCCGCTTCTTCACGTCATCAGCAGCGTGCGATTCAGCATCACGCATCATCTTGTCGATCTCTTCTTTGGAGAGACCGGAAGAGGCGGTGATCGTGATCTTTTGCTCACGGCCAGTGCCCATGTCCTTCGCCGAGACATTCACGATGCCGTTTGCGTCGATATCGAAAGCGACTTCGATTTGCGGCATGCCACGCGGTGCCGGTGGAATGCCCACCAGGTGAAACTTACCTAACGTCCGATTGTCGCCGGCCATCGGTCGTTCACCTTGAAGCACATGCACTTCGACTGATGTCTGGTTGTCTGAAGCAGTCGAGAAGATCTCTGACTTACGCGTTGGAATGGTTGTATTCCGTTCGATCAGTTTGGTGAAAACACCACCAAGCGTCTCGATTCCGAGGCTCAGCGGCGTAACGTCGAGCAGAAGAATGTCGGTCTTTTCGCCCGACAAAACACCTGCCTGGACCGCAGCGCCGATCGCGACGACTTCGTCAGGGTTCACGCTCTTGTTTGGTTCTTTACCAAAGATGTCGCGAACCATCTGCTGAACTTTCGGTATACGAGTAGAGCCACCAACCAGAACAACTTCGTCGATCTTCTTGGCATCAATGCTCGCATCCTTCAATGCCTGTTCAACAGGTGGTCGTAGCCGCTGCAGAATCGTATCCGCGAGTTGCTCAAACTTCGCCCGCGTCAACTTCATCGCCAGGTGCTTTGGACCGGACTGATCAGCTGTTACGAACGGCAGATTGATCTCCGTCTCCATCGTGCTGGACAACTCGATCTTAGCCTTCTCCGCAGCTTCCTTCAGACGCTGTAGCGCCATCTTGTCATTCGAGAGGTCAATGCCCTGGTCCTTCTTAAACTCATCAATGATCCACTCGATCAGCCGCTCGTCAATGTCATCACCACCAAGGTGCGTATCGCCGTTGGTTGACTTCACTTCAACGACGCCCTCGCCAACCTCGAGGATAGAAATATCAAACGTGCCGCCGCCAAAGTCGAAAACGGCAATCGTTTCATCCTTCTTCTTATCCAGGCCGTACGCGAGTGCGGCCGCAGTAGGCTCGTTGACAATGCGCATGACCTCGAGGCCTGCGATTTTGCCCGCGTCTTTCGTTGCCTGCCGTTGTGAATCGTTGAAGTAAGCCGGGACGGTAATCACCGCCTTATCAACTTTCTGGCCGAGGTAGTCCTCGGCGGACTGTTTCATTTTCTGCAGGATGATCGCTGAGATCTCCGGCGGGCTCCATTCTTTACCGCCCGCAACAATGCGAACGTCGCCGTTTCCCGACCCCTGAACTTTGTAAGGTACTTGTTTTATTTCCTCGGTAACTTCGTTATACCGGCGCCCCATGAACCGCTTTATTGAATACACGGTATTCTCGGGATTGGTAACAGCTTGCCTTTTAGCAACCTGGCCAACAAGGCGGCTGCCGTCCTTTGTAAACGCGACCACAGACGGCGTCGTTCTGCCACCTTCCGAGTTGGTAATAACGGTGGGTTCTCCACCCTCCATAACGGCAACTACGGAGTTTGTGGTTCCCAGGTCAATTCCAATAATCTTGCTCATATTCTTAGCTCCCCCAACACGATTCGCGGCGCACCTGCCATTCGAGCAAGACTGGCCGAAATCGCTAAAATCTGATTCCTCAGTAGGCGCCCCCCGCAGTTATTAATCTGGTCGCGCCACTTGAAGTCGGCGTCAATATAATACCTGAGTGCGTTACTGTCAACTTTGATTGAGCGGGCCAGGGTGTAGTTTTGAGTGCGTGCCCGGGACTTTCCCGCAGAGTTGTGGGTTTATGTGGTGCTGCCCGGTTCGCTCTGAATCCGCCGGTCCTCATTCAGGAGTTTTGATGCGAAAAATACGTAGTGAAGGCCAGAAAGGACAGAGAAGGCGAAGACTGTGGCGTAAACAGTGGGTAGGTAATAACCGGTGGCGTAAGGAAAGCTTGCGGCGAAAAGGATTAGTGCGATAGCAACAATTTGCACACCGGTGCTTATCTTTCCTAACCACGAGGGCCGGAAGCCACGGAAGCCCGTCATGATGTTTATTGCCGCGGCGCCAACTACAATGAATACGTCCCGGCTAATGACTGTCACTGTAACCCAAAACGGAACGGGCAGATGCGAAGGGATCGCGTGCGGATAGACACTCCGCAGCGATAGGACGACGAAAGCCGTCACCATCATTAACTTGTCGGCGATCGGGTCCAGAATCGTTCCCAGACTGGAACGCTGATCAAATCTTCTCGCGAGTAACCCATCGAAAAAGTCGGTTACACCCGCCACGACAAAGACTGCCAGCGCCCAGGGAAAGCGTTGATAAAAGACCAGAGTGACAAAGACTGGTATCAACACCATCCTGAAAATCGTCAGGATGTTGGGTAAGGTGACTATGCGCGATGAGATGTTGGCGCTCATCAGGTCTATTCAAAGCCAAACAGATAACTTCCCCGCGGATCGTACACTAGCGCCGCATTAACGAGACTCGCATTTTTCGGGATTGCAATCCGATGGTGGGGCGCGTTTCGGGTTCCTACTTGGCGCGACACAGCTCCAGCAAAGAAACTTCTGGCGGACAGCCATATCGAACTGGGAGAATGACGGTTCCGAGACCACGCGTCACGTAAATCTGAGTCTGACCCTGACGTCCAAGTCCCCGGAGCATACGACGACGTGACTTGCCGCTTGCGTCGCGATCGGAGCGCAGAGCTATTTGGCCACCGTGCGTGTGCCCGCTGAGAACCAGATCCACACCAGCTCGGGCAGCTCGACGCAAGATAATGGGATTATGGGCCAGGAGGAGCTTCATTTCGTCTGATCGGGATCCCGCCAGCGCAAGCGAGAGATCCTCTAAACCCACCATCGTGTCATCGACTCCTGCAAGCCAGAACGAGGCGTTTCGATGTTCAAAACGAAAGCCTTCGTTGATCAGTACCCTGATTCCCTCGGCCCTGAAAAGATCGGTGATTAACGCCGCATCAGTCCAATGGTCGTGATTTCCGAGCACGGCGTACACTCCGTATCGCGCGCGCAGTCGTCCCAGCAGCTCGGCGCAGGGAGCCGCATATTGCCGGTGGTGCGAAATGTAATCGCCGGTAAGCGCGATGATGTCGGGCCGCAGCCGATTTGCGGTTTCTACAGCTCTGGCAATCTGATCACGACTGGTGAAAGCGCTGTGGTGGACGTCCGAGAGCTGAACTACACGAAAGCTTTGAAACACTTCGGGAAGGCGCTTCAAATAGATTGGTCGATGCTCGACCGTCAGCATGTACGGTTCAGCAAGGGCTGAACGCGCTGCTTGGGCCAGATTTACGGCCAAAGACCTCAAAGGAGTCTCTGGTCGATTACCGGCATATTGCCGGATTCGACCATTTTGCTTCCAACGAAGAGGAGTCGACATTTTATTGAGTTTTTAGCCGCTTTCTGCGGTGTCCCCAAATACCTGCCACTTAATGGGGGTGCAAGAAGAGGTTGGCGCATTATAGTGATCCCGAGCGGGTGAGGCAAATTTGTAACGCACAGCATGGGGACACAGTCACCAGCCCCGGTTCACAATTATGTAATAATTCACCAACCTCCCGAGATGCGAAAACTCATATTCGCCGTTGCCATCGTGCTTCATGCCGCGCAGCTTGTTAGCGCGGCGGACGCGACTCAGGCCGAAACTCCGAACGGACATGGTCTAGACCCGAGTGTTCTGCTTGGCGTGGCGATTATCCTCATACTGGCCAAGCTCGCGGGCGAGCTCTTCGAACGCCTGCATCAACCCACAGTATTGGGCGAACTCACAACTGGAATCGTCCTGGGAAATCTCTCGCTGCTTGGAATCACCTACGCAGAGCCACTGAAAACGAACGACGTCATCGCTGCACTGGCTCAAATTGGTGTGATCATATTGTTGTTCGAAGTCGGTCTTGAGTCGGACGTGAAGGAAATGCTCGAGGTCGGATGGTCGTCATTGCTTGTAGCCGTACTCGGTGTCATCGCGCCGTTTTATCTCGGTTGGATTGCCTCAGCGTATTTCATGCCTTCGGAGAGCCGGCTGGTGCACATTTTCATTGGCGCCACACTGTGTGCGACCAGCGTGGGAATAACTGCGCGTGTGTTTAAAGATCTAAGCAAGCTATCGACGCGCGAAGCGAGAATTATTCTAGGCGCAGCAGTCATAGACGACGTTCTTGGACTTCTCATTCTTGCCGTAGTTGCTGGAGCAATAAGATCAACTGCCGGCGGCAGTCAGTTATCGTGGCTCGGGGTTGCATTGATAGCGATGAAGGCGCTGTTGTTTCTTGCAGCGGCTATCGTGGCGGGGCATCTTATCGTTCCTCGCGTACTACGCGGCGCAGGAAGACTCGAGACGCGCGGCGTTTTGTTGACCCTGGCCGTATCGTTCTGTTTTTTGTTGTCCTGGGCCGCAGCTGCTGTTGGACTCGCTCCCATTGTGGGCGCCTTCGCAGCAGGACTGGTTCTCGATGAAGTCCACTACAAACCTCCCGGCGGAAGACAGCAGCGAGATTTAACTGAACTACTCCAGCCGGTAAGCACTTTCCTCGTTCCAATCTTTTTTGTGTTGATGGGACTCAAGGTAGATCTGTCTCTATTTGCGCGTACCGACCTGCTCGGCTTTGCGCTTGCGATCACAGCCGCGGCCATCATCGGAAAACAGATCTGTGCGGCTGGTGTGCTTCAGCGCGGTATCAACAGAGTAGCAGTTGGTATTGGGATGATACCGCGTGGCGAAGTGGGGCTGATCTTTGCCGGAATAGGTTCAACGTTGATGCTGCCTAACGCAGATGGACGACTCGAGCCGGTAATTGGTTCGGCCACGTTTGGGGCTGTGGTAATCATGGTGATTGTTACGACGTTAGTTGCTCCGCCGGCGCTGAAATGGGCACTTAACCGGGGTGCATCGCGACGAAAGACTGCGCAGAGTGAGTTGTCATAACAAGGAAACAAAATCGACAAACGAACACTGTCAAATTATCCGCAAATCGAATCCTGGGAGGGTGTATGACTAGCAAAAAAGACCAGCACAAGGTAGGAATTCCGGCCAAACCACGTGGCCAGCAGATGGGTTTTGCCGGTAATCCTGATCAAAACCGCGAAGCCGAACGAGATACGCCTGCAACCCGCGGAAGAAGGAAGTTAAGCAACAAGATGTTTGCGGACGATTCATCGCAGGAAATTGGAACCAGTCCCGTTACGCCAAAAACAAATCAGCCATCAACTCCGGCCTTCAACACTCGTGTGCGTGGGGAAAGTGGCGGCGAGCGCGTGTTCAAACGTCGACTGGCGAAGAGCCGCGGCAGGAAGTGAATTTTGGAGTGCGGCGACTTGTCGCCGCTTTGAAAGCGCTGACAAGTCAGCGCACTCCAAATGACACGAACGATAAGTTGTGCAATAATTCGCCCGCACTTAAACTGCGTTCCATTCTTTTCGTCCTTCAACAGTTCCTGCGTTTTGATCCTGTGAACTCGCTGAGGACATCAACCAAAAATTTCTAAAGCGTCTACCTGCTTCATGGCGATCCAGGTAAAGAGGTACTCCAATCATGTTGCGTAAAAGCCTGCGTGTGTTGAACTATCTTCTGTTCGTTATGTTGCTGAGCACGGCAGCGTTGGCACAGCAGAGTGCCACAGACATTACTGCTGCCCTTCGTTATCGCTACATCGGACCAGTCGGTAATCGAGTCACGTCCGTTGTTGGTATACCTGGTCAGCCAAACATCTATTACGTGGGTGCTGCTTCAGGAGGTATCTTCAAAACTACTGATGGCGGCACGCATTGGGATCCGATCTTTGACGATCAACCAGTTTCGTCAATCGGCGCACTGGCAATTGCACCTTCGGATCCTAACATCGTATGGGCGGGCACCGGTGAGCCATGGATTCGCAGTCATATCTCAGTCGGCCAGGGCATTTACAAGTCAACAGATGCCGGCAAGACGTGGACGCTGATGGGCCTCGAAAAGACTGGCCGGATCAGTCGAATAATAATCGATCCAAGAAATCCCGATATCGTCCTTACCTGCGCCCTCGGGCATGCTTATGGACCTCAACCGGAGCGCGGTGTGTTTCGTTCTGCCGACGGCGGCAAGACCTGGGACCGCGTGTTGTTTACCGATGAGAATTGTGGATGTGCGGATATCGGTATGGACAACAGCAACCCACGCATTCTATTCGCGGGCATGTGGCCTTTAGAAATTCATACGTGGGGGCGAGAGAGCGGCGGTCCTGGTAGCGGTTTGTTCAAATCCACCGACGGCGGCCTCACATGGCGAAAACTTACCGGTCGCGGGTTACCTACGAAGACAACCGGAAAAGTGACTGTTGCACTGGCACGGTCAAATCCGAATCGCGTTTACGCGTTGATTGAAACTGGTGACGGTGCTCCCTACAAAGGTCAGGACAGCGATCGCGGCAAGCTTTGGCGCTCTGACGATGGCGGTGAAAACTGGCGGCTCGTCGGCTATGACCGTTCGCTTGGTGGGCGCACTCATTACTATTTCAAGATGTTTGTATCGCCGGAAAATGAAAATGAAACGTACTTTCTTACGTCAAGTTTCAGTACCTCACTCGACGGAGGCGAAACCCTGCGACCCACAAGCGGATTCGGCTCGAGTCCGGGCGGCGATAATCACGACATGTGGATCGATCCGACGAACGCTAACCGCATGGCTGTAGCTAACGACGGCGGCGTCAGTATCTCCGTGACGCGGGGACGGACGTGGGATCGCATACAACTTCCCATCGCCCAGATTTATCACGTCACAGTCGACAACCAGATTCCATACTACGTTTATGGAAATAAACAGGATGGACCATCATATCGCGGACCAAGCCGTACTGGCGGAGGCGGATTCGGCGGAGGCAGCATTCCGCGGAGTGCGTGGCAGTCAGTTGCGGGTGGAGAAAGCGGCTGGGCCACACCTGATCCGGGCGATAAGAACCTGGTCTGGTCCAGTGCCTCAGGTTCGGGAAGCGTCGGCGGAATCGTCGAATTGTTTGATCTACGAAATGGCCAATCCAGGAACGTCGAAGTCTGGCCGGATCAAATCAACGGCTCACCCGCTGCAGATTTAAAGTATCGGTTCGTATGGACAATGCCACTAACTATCTCGCCGCACGATCGCAACAAGATCTACGTGGGAAGCCAGTATGTTCATCAAACAACTGACGCAGGAAATAGTTGGCAATTAATAAGTCCCGATCTGACAAGCAATGACAAGTCGAAACAGGGATTCTCAGGTGGACTCACCGGCGACAACATCGGCGTGGAGTACGCCCCAGTCGTCTTTGCGATTGCCGAGTCGCCAAAAGAAAAGGGGTTGATTTGGGCAGGCAC
>JBKPCC010000116.1:0-17216 GCA_046727215.1 Acidobacteriota bacterium | reverse complement strand
AATTACATCGTTCGCGATGAAACGGGACGCATGCTCAGTAGCGATCAACTCACGGAAGTTGCCACGCAGCTTCCGAAACAAATTGGAGATGCGACCACGTCGGTAACCGATACATCGTTTGCGCCCGACAACAAATCGTACTACTGGTCTGAAGACACTCAGTGGGCGACTGGGACCAAGGTGCCTACGCTAATGTTTTCTAATGCGGCGATTTGCGCTATGCATTTCAGCGAAATCACCCTACATTACAAAAACAAAACGATGCGTTTAGTTTTTGGTATTGATTTACCGAGGTATCAGCCAGATCGTCGTCCCGTTGTAGATTCATTGCCCTTTCAAAACGGCGCCTTTCGACTCGACCTAAGTGGCTGGACTCACGACAAGGATAAGATCATCCCCGCATCGCGGTGGAAACGCCTAAGGCCTCTGAAGGGAAGGTGAGCCGATTGATTTAGAATTTAGAATTCTTAGATTCTAAATGCTCCTAGCGAATTTTCGCGCTAAAAACCTCCTCCATCACGAGAGGACGACGGCAGCCGCTCGCAGGATCAAGCTGTCGCCGGCTATCTGTCCAGATCGGATACGCGACACCGCCGAACGATACTAACCCTTCGTAGTCTCCTTGCTGATTGCCATAGTTGATACCTTGACAAGGAAACACTCCAGCGCAATCGTGCTCGTTTGAACTAACCGTGCTTACCCGCACATCCGCATTAGGAAATGAGTTCCCACCGTCTGTGGATTTTGCCAGGTAGTAATCAGTTTCATAACGAAAACCGGTTGTGTCATTGCGCGTGTCATAGAATGCGACGTTCACGTCTCCATTGGTCGGATCGATTGACATCCAGTGATTGAACCGATCGACGGGTCTTGACAGTTGATCGGCGACGCGGATAGGAGTGGACCACGTCGCGCCAGCGTCATCCGAATGAGAGAGGAAGATATCAGTCACCTGAGCGGCAGTGAGATCCATCCAGCTGCAATAAAGTCGTCCACGGTGTGAACCACCTGAAATATCGACGCCCAGTGAGGGGTAAACAAGAGCGCCACGAAAGGACTCAGCAGGAATTGCCAGATCGAACGGCAGTATCTTTGACGAAATCACAACCGGCACGCCCCAGGATTGTCCGCCATCGAACGAGCGATTAAAGACGATCGCGTTCGCCTGGAAATCATTCCAGGCGACGTAAACTTCGCCGTTTGGTCCAACGGCTGGAGAGGCGCCGATCGATTTTCCTGGACCACTGGGAATGTCCACTCTCGTCGTTGTGAACGTGGCCCCGTGATCTCGGGATCTCGCCAGGCGTACGCCGCCTCCGATTGATCCTCCGGCAGCTGCGTCCCATGCAATATAGACGCTATCGCGAAACGGACTTGCGACATTCGTATCAGCAGTGATCATAGGCTTGTCGTTAAAGTGGTTCGCTCCGTTTTCAAAACCGAAGAAAGTGACGTTTGGATAAGTCTGTCCACCATCGACAGAACGCGCTACCGCCATTTCAGTCCCGTTGATGCCGTTTCCCCCACCAAAAAAAACAACGATGTATCCATAAAACACATTTCCGCTCGAATCGAACCCGAGTGTTGGATCGGAACCGAAGTCAATACCACTCTTGGTCTTGGGTGGTGGAAGAGGGAGGTCGACTCCGCCCCAGCTACTTCCTCCATTAGAAGAAAAGTAGCCGCGCATTGGCAGGCGGAAGATTTCGTTCGAGCCACCAGCAAGTACTCTCGGGCTGCTCGGGTCGATTGTGATGAATGTCTCGCTCTGTGGACCACACTCATTGGAAACATCGACATTGGTACCAAACGAAACAGACGAAGTTCCCCCCGGGCTTGAGTCGGATCCATTGTTCAGAATGAACTGATATTTGTCCCACCAGGTGGGATTATGAATTGTCGAGCTGGCATTAACAGTTGTGGAAGGTCGCGAGCTAAAAAGTGCCAACAGCATGAAGGCGAAACTCATGGCGATTAAGAGACAGCGAGTCGTTTTCATTATGATTCTCCTTCGCAGGACAGACTGGGAATTGTGCGCCTGGGCCTTCTCCGGATGACCCACAATTTCAGGTCAGATCACAGCCCGGGTCAGATGAATACTGAATCGACTTTGATTCAGCCGCACATTTTGGAGTGGTCGGATTTTACCCCAAGAGTCGGACTGAAATGAAATTCGCAACTGACCCCGCACTGAAGTGCTGGGCTATTTTCAGTCGTCCGCTTCGCGGGTTAGCCTGTCCATTTTTGTGGAATCATATCCGGAAAACTGGTTGGTTCAACACGCCTAAAATCGGCTGATAATCCTTCCGCTCCTTGCCGGAACGGAGTAGCATTCCAGCATGCGAGTGGCCAGTTTTATGTTAGCTAGCGTAATCGTTTTGGGTATGTGCTCGTGCCTCAAAAACCCGCCGGCGGCACTTTCGACTCTGAACTTAAAAGGGGAAGCAGCGAAGAGTTCAGCCGCAAACGTAAAAATAGATTTTGACACCCAAATCAAACCGATCTTGCAGCAGCGTTGCCAACCATGTCATTTCAGCGGTGGTGTAATGTATCAACGTCTGCCTTTCGATCGCGCCCAGACAATCAAGACGCTCGGAACGAAACTCTTTACTCGTATAAAAGACGAGAAGGAGCAACGTCTCATCCGCGACTTTCTCGAGCAAGTCAAAGATTAGGTGATTTGTGCGCGCGGTGGTTATGGAGTGAGTACCCCGCTTTACCGATACCTGCACGCATGAAATAATCACGCGCCATGAAAAAATATTCTTTGTTCGCAATCATTGCTGTTTTCTTTATTGCTTCCGCTCCCGCACTAATATTTGCGCAGGAAATGGCTCCTGAAAAAGCAGCCTTGTATACCAAATACTATGAACTGAAGAAGGGCGGTGAAGAAGGCCAGAAACAAGCTTACGAGGTCGCTAAAGAGTTCCTGCAAAAATTCGGTAATGACGATGATCAGTACGTCAAAGCCGTTAAGACCTTTGTTGCCGCATACGAAAAGCTCAGGCGCGAAGTGCCTTTCTGGAAAGCGTACAATGCCAAGGACTATCCGAAGGCGGTCGAAGCGGGTCGACAGGCTATCAGTGCCGATCCAGAGAACTTTGCCATTCTCGGCGCTCTCGCACGAGCCGGGTACCTTAATGCGTTTGGCGGTAATAACACTTTAAACGCGGAAGCCGTTGGTTACGCGAAGCGAGCTCTTGAACTTATCGACGCAAATAAAGTTTCCAAGCCTGAACCGTTCGCGAGTGTCGACGAGGCACGTGGTTTTTTGAACTATGGCATGGGTTATCTCCAACGCGATCAGGCACCCGGTGAGGCTACTAAGGCGTTGATCGCCGCTGCGCAGATCGCTCCAACTCGCAACGAGCCGAGCACGTACTACTATCTCGCCCAAACAATTCTCAAAGGCGAATACGATCCGTTGGAGAAGCAATACACAACTGTCTACTCAGGAAAACCCGAGACGCCTGAAAGTAAGGCAATGTTTGAGAAAATACTTGCGGCGGCGAATCGGGCAATTGATGCCTACGCCCGGTCCGTCGCCCTTAGCACCAAACCCGAACAAGCAGAGTCCAAGAAGAAAGCAATGGCGGAATTGGAGGAGCTATATAAAGGTTTACACCAGGGCTCAGACGCTGGCCTCAGCGATTTAATCGCTACCGTCCTCTCAAAGCCTTTGCCTCAATAACGTCGTGTGTTTTTCGCGGTCCTTCGTGTGATTTCGTGGATCACGTTCTATGCACGTTACGAAAGAGATCAACTAAACCACGCGAAACACACACGAAATCCCCTTATGATAAGAGTCTTCTTGCTTCTCTTTGTTGTCGTTGCTGCTGCATTCTCAGTCTGTGCCCGGCAACAGGGCGATAAGCTGGCAGAATTGGACACGCTGATTAAGAACAAAGAGTTCTCTAAAGGCTTTGAACTTGGACGACAAATCCTCGCAAGCGATCCGGACAATTTCTACGCTCTCACAAAGGTAACCGAAGCAGGGCTTAATAGTGCGCAAATGGGAAATGCAACCCTCACTGCTGGGGCTATCACGTTCGCTAAAAGAGGTATCGAGCTCTTAGATTCAGCAAAGGTCAAGGATCCTTCACCGTTTGCTAGCAGCGAAGCCGCGCGGAACTTCTTAAGTATTGCACTTGCCACGCTCTCGCTCGACAGCGCGCCGAACGAATCTGCGAAGATTTTCTTGCGGCTGCTCCATACTGATCAATACAAAGCTGAGCCTACGATTTACTACTACTTCGGCCGAGCCCTGCTTAAAGGCGATTATCAGAAGCTGGTGACCGAATACAAGCAAAAGTACGATGGCAAGCCGGCAAGTTCTGAACAAAAGACAATGCTCGAAAGCATCACTCACGTGGTCGAGCGCATCGTCGATACTTACGCGCGCGCCGTCGCACTGAGTACACGTCCTGAACAGCAACAGACGAAGACTGAAGTGCTCAACCAATTGCTTCCAATGTACAAAGCGTTGCACAACAATTCTGAGGCGGGTCTGGACGAGTTGATCTCTACGGTCCTCTCGAAACCGATGCCGTAATGGCTGGTTAATTGAATGCCGTTGACCAGGGAGTAAGCACCTCGAGCTGCTGCGACTGGGTGTCACGAGAGGTGAGATCCAGTCGTTACCGCTCTCGGTACTTACTTCGTTGCATTAATCGAGTTTTTTCGGCTGTCGAATAGGAGCTAAAGCGGCTTTTGACGGACCTTTATTACGCAAACAATGACTTTTCCCGCCTCTGAACCCACCCTGCAGAAAATTCCTATTGTAGAGCATCTCAAAACTCTGGTAAGTTAGCAGCAAGGTTGCTTGCGACACCGGCAACCGCTACATCCCTCTCCTCGCCCCGATCGCAGTTTGTTACCTACTCAGGAACTTAGGTTTTTCGGGGCGGCGGCGACCCTTCCCGGCAGCACGCTCTACAAAACCAGCGATGAAGCAATCAAACCATCCGGGTCAGAGTAAGCTCGACGCAGCGATGCGGCGTCTGCTCGATGCAAACCTGATCGGCATTGCGTTCACCGATGCGAATGGCGTCGTGACGAGCGCCAATGACACGTTTCTCAAAACGCTCTCCTATACGCGCGACGACTTCCTTACGCTTAGCGCCATCACCCCGCCTGAACATCAGCGATTGGACGAAGAGGCTTTTGAGAAAGTGAGTGCGTTTGGCACATGCGCTCCGTTTGAAAAGGAGTTTATCCGCAAAGACGGCAGCCGGGTGCCCGTGCTTTTCGCGGCGGCACAGAAGGGTGAAGAAACGATTTGCTTCGTCCTGGACCTCAGCCACAACAAACAAACTCAGGAAAAGCTAAACCATCTCGCGTATCATGACGCGCTCACCGACCTGCCGAATCAAGTTCTATTCAAGGACCGCTTGAAGCAGGCGATCGCCCTTTCGCGCCGGCATGATCAGATGCAGGCTGTCCTCCTGCTCAATCTCGATCGGTTCAAGACGATCAACGATTCACTCGGCTACACCGCCGGAGATCATCTTTTGCAGACGGTAGCGCAACGGTTGACGAGCTGCGTACGTGACTGTGACACAGTCTCTCGTTTTGGAAGCGACGAATTTGCGATCCTGTTGACACAGATCTCCCGAGCACAGGATGCAGCAAACACGGCCCGGGCGATTAAGGAAGCACTGGATCAAGCGTTCATTTTTGACGAACAGGAACTCTTTATCTCAACCAGCATCGGCATCAGTCTTTGTCCGCTCGACGGTCGGGACACGCCCACCCTCTTGAAGAGCGCGGGAACAGCTCTCGAGCGCGCAAAAGAGCAAGCAGGCAGCAACTATCAGTTTTACGCCGCGGGTCGAACAACAAATGCTTTGAAGCAATTGGTGTTGGAGAGCAATCTTCGACCAGGTTTGGAACGGGGGGAGTTCCTCGTCGAATATCAACCACAAGTTACTCTGAAGGATTTTCAGCTTGTTGGAATGGAAGCACTCGTGCGTTGGAAGCATCCCGGGCTTGGCATGCTATATCCGCTGGAATTCATTCAATTGGCAGAGGAGAGTGGGCTCATCGTACCAATTGGCGACTGGGTCCTGCGCACCGCCTGCATGCAGAACAAGTCGTGGCAGAACGCCGGACTTGAGTCGATGCGCCTGGCCGTGAACTTCTCGCCAAGACAATTCCAACAATCGACATTTGTTGCCACTGTCCGTGAAGTGCTTAAGGAAACGAACCTTGATCCTAACTGGCTTGAACTCGAACTAACGGAAGGTTCGGTCATGAAAGAACCGGAGCGGGCGATTGAAAAACTGCGTGAGTTAAGAAGCATGGGCATCCGGATCGCTATTGACGACTTCGGTACGGGGTATTCTTCACTCAGCTATCTGAAACGATTCCCAATAGATACTTTAAAGATCGACAAATCATTTGTGCGCGATGTGTGCAGCGATCCGAATGATGCAGCGATCGTGCGGGCGATTGTGACGTTGGGCCATGCGCTCGAGCTTCAAGTGGTAGCGGAAGGCGTTGAGACGCCTGAGCAACTCGAGTATTTGAGCTCGCTGGATTGTGATGTGGTGCAAGGATTTCTCTTCAGCAAATCCTTACCAACGGAAGATTTCGAAAAGTTGCTGGTAGAGCAGCGAGAAGTTGCGACTCAGTGTGGATTACCGCACCAGAAAAAGATTACTAAAGAGTTGAAACCGATTACTGGTCCATTGCAGGCGGTGTGAGCCGCAAAAAGGCGCAAAAAGCACAAAGAGGGAAGAAGGGGCGGGGGAAGTGGTGAACCTCGGCGGCTTAATTCTTTCCCCCTTTTTCCCTCTTCCCCTTTTTGTGCGTCTCCCCCGTTCTGGGGCACCTTTCACTGGGCTGGTGCAATGCTCAGTTCCGGCACGTATCGCGTCAGCGAACGCTCAACGTTGGTTACCACTCCTGCCGGTAGCTTCTGAAGCAGCTTATCCGCACCTTCTTGCCCTAACACCTGTACGACGACCGGACCTTTATCAAGATCGGTAAAAGTATCGCGCAGAGTGAGCGAGATGTACTCATTCGCGTCGCCACCAAAAATTGTCTGCGATACTAAGTAACTCACTTGCGCTTGTTTCATCACGGGTGTGAGTTCGTTTTTGACAAAGTTTTCAAATTCGGCATTCCGATTCGGCGCCACGTGGACCGATGTGATTACCGCGAGTTTCGGTGGGCCAGCACGCTTTGCCATGAAGCTCAGCTCCGGTCGCGTTCGAATGATGTATCGGCGAACGCTGTTCACCAGAGTGCTTGCCTTGGTTTGCCAGGCTGCGAACGCTTGCGCACCGCCAAGCCCCTTTTCGAGTGGACTGGGACCGTCGTATTGCGCGAACTTCTCTACAGGAGACACGATGACATATTCAAAGGCGTCCCCTGCGGCCGGAGTAGTTTGCCAAGCTTCTCGCCATTTCACTCCGGCTTTCTTCAGTGCGGGATTGGTTGTGTTCTTCACGAAGTTCTGAAATTCCGTCACCATCTCAGGTTTGACGCTGATGACGGTGATCGAAAGAAATTCAGGAGTAGGTTCAGCCGCTGGGGGCGGATTCTGGGCGAGCAAAGCGTGCGAGTGACCGGCAGCCAAAAGCGCAACCGTGATGCAGGCTGCGCGGAGCATTCTCAGTTCTGTTTGTTTCATGATCTGTCCTCTTTCTGGGGGAAAAGGGTTGTGAAAGAAAAGGCATATAGGTTTCAACTTGAGGAAAGCTTTAAAACCAGGACTCAACTTGGCGAGTGAACCGCAAATCACATGAGAAAGAATAGTCTTTGCGCTGAAGGCGATCGATGTAGATTCAGGTTCTGTGCAGCGCATGCTATAACACCTGCTGCTTACGATCAAGATTCCGCGACTGCGACTCCAGACTCCTGACTTACAGTAAGAAATGTGTGTAATCTGTGGACTGTTATCCTGGATAGATCGTCCCCGCTTCGACGAAACAGAGCGGATTCTGCCATTTATCCTCAGCATAGAACGATCGCTCGCCCCATGGCCTGACGCTGATTGCGCCACCAGAAACGCCGTGAACATTCTCCTGCGACAGGCACCCGAGCTCCTTTGCGCGCGTGAAAATGGTGTCGAGGTCTCTAACTGTGAAATATAAAGCCTTTGCCGCCGGGTGTGGCTGACCAACGGACGAGACATCGACAACCTGCAAAGTCACTGGACCACAATTGAAGTAACAACGCGAACCCGCCTGCTTTCGTCCTTCAATGCCAAACAGTTTGCCGTAGAAGTCTACTGCTTCGTCGAGATTTCCCACTTCCACATTAAGGCGAAAAAAGCTGGGCACATCTGACGTCGTGTTCCTCCTCGGTCGTGCCTGCCTACCTTTTTTGCTCGCCTTCTTCGCTGTCGTCTTCCGCGTTGCGCGTTTTGTTGTCTTCCGTTTCTTTGTCGCCATTAATTTCCTCCCTAAAGTTAATGCGGGTCTTTTAGAAACCAGCTCAGCCAGTCCCTTACAAGCTCAAGCCGCTGTCGATTGATGTGGTAGACGCGAATTCGTCCCTGCTGTTCATGTTCTAAGAGGCCGGCTGACTCAAGTACCTGGATATGTCGCGTTGTCGTGGGCCAAGCATGCTCAAACATGTCCGCGATCTCGCCGGCTTTCATGAACCCACCTTCAAAATTCAGCGTCAACAGAATGCGCCGCCGGGCCGGATGGGCTAGGGCTGTGAACACCGCTTCATAAGCATCCATCCGGGCTTTGGACTCCCGGCCGGTCTTTCGCTTTCCCATGGAAGTGTGAATATTTAGCCTCTAGGCTAATAATTGTCAAGTGCGAATCAGCAAGCAGACCCATTTCGAGGGTATTCCCCCATTCTCCCATTCTCCCATTCGGCCCACCCGCTACCGCGAGCGGTACTACTGACTCCGTTGTCACATCATCGGGCGCCTGCGCAAGCAAACGTGTCCTCCGTGCTTACATACGGATTTTCGGATCTGCGTATTTCAAAAAATCCTTTCTCGCTGGGCCAAAAATTATTATTATTTGCCAAGTTCATACTCTTCCCACACAACCTGTCTTACGAAGCCGTGCTCGCCAGCGGCTCATGAAGCCGATGGCTTGCTCGCGAGTGCTCTCCCTAACGTAGTCACGTTAAGGAATCCGAGCTTGGATTCCAGGAGGTGCTCATGAAAAAGTTTTTCCCGACCCTGGCGCTTCTGTGTCTTTTCTTTGTTTCCCTCATTAACCTTCGCATCGGAGCACAAGACAGCAGGCAAAGCGGTTTGACTGCTAGCAGTCAGACGCGCGAGCGGACAATCCGAAACGCAAAGGTGGACGTTGTAAAGGTCGACGTTGATCTGGTGACGGTCGACGCCTTGGTCCTACAGAAGAACACTGCACGAGTGGTTGGGGACTTAAACCAAGACGACTTTGTGGTGATAGAGGATGGAAAAAAGCAGCAGATCACGCATTTCAGCAAAGACACTTTGCCTTTATCAGTCCTCCTGCTCATCGATCGGGGTGGATGCCTGGATCCATTCGGCCATGAAGTACATCGTGCCGCGAGAGACGCAATCGCGCGCCTGAAGCCAGCAGACGAAGTGGCAGTGATGACCTACCACAATACCGTTGAGCTATTGCAAGAGTTCACCCGAGATCGCTCTCTGGTAATCGACGCATTAGATCAAGTTCCGCCTCACGATGAAGACGCTGACCACTGTCTCAATAAGGCGTTTTACGAAGCTGCTGATTACATGCAAAAAGCGGGGAATCCTGTAGGGCGCAGGGTCATCGTTCTAATCACAGGAATAACTCGCAATTTTGACTGCGGAAGCGGACCCGGTGGAAAGGAAGCCAAGCATGCAGTCTTTGAATCCGGAAGTGTTGTGTGTGGCATCGTGCCAAGCACAGCAGGACAACGCGTGGAAAATGGGGCTATTACAGTAACGGCGCGGATCGCAGGTTTAATGCGCGTTCCTTCATTGAGTGTTAACGACCTGGCGGCGGAAACAGGCGGCGAGGTATTTGAGGACAAGCCGGAGGTGTTGGATCAAGCGTTCAGTAAACTTATCGAGCATCTGCGTGGGCGTTTTAGCTTGGCATTTGTTTCCACCAACAAGCAACGCGATGGCTCGCTTCGAAAGTTAAAGATCGAGGTTGTGCCGGCGGCCGAAAAAACCAGAGGCAAACTAGTGGTCAAAGCGCGTCGCAGTTACGTTGCACCGAAGAGCTGAACAGATCCAGGAAACCACACGAACTAAAAAAACATGAAAACGCACCAATTGAAACTGCGCATTCTGCTTTCGACTTGCCGCCATGGCATGTCTGTTGCCCTCCAGACTTCAGCAACGGGAGTCTTGTTGGGAAATGCTACAGCGAAAAAGCTTGACAGCCCTGCTAAGATTCGAGAAACGAAAACTCTCCCAAATTTTCCATTCACAATCAGGAGGTAAGAACGTGAAACGATTGTTGGGTTTGTTTTTGTGTCTGACAATGTTCAGTGCGGCGGCAGCTCCGGCTTTGGCGTGCCGGCATCACCGCAGGAGTCATGCAAGATATGCCTACTCTAACCGGCAGCGCTATAGACGAGTTGCATACAACCGTAGTTACTACCGGCCGCGTCAGGTTTATTACGCCTATCCGGCGAAGCGTTCGTTCTGGCAAAGACATCGCGACGCCCTGACGCTGGCGATAGGAACCGGTGGCGGCGCAGGTGTTGGAGCGCTGCTGGGTGGAAAGAGGGGAGCTGGCATTGGCTCCCTCGTTGGCTTAGGCAGTTCGGCGCTTTACACGTACAAGCTTCGCGACCGTCGCCGGTATTAATCCTACTGACGCCGTCTTTCGCGGCTTTCGATTGATCTCCACGGAATCACGCGTAATTTCTATCGTGCTTCCGTGGAGATTCTTTGTAATCGGCGGACCGGATTCAGGTTCGCAATGCTTCACTTACTTCCCCGAGCGGAGTAGTGTATCCGAGAAAATTATCTGACCCCGGGAAAGGAATTCGAAAATGTCCTCGGAAACGTACGACATTGTGACTGTTGGCGGCGGTCTCGGTAGTTCGTCGTTAGCAAAGGTGATGGCTGAGCAGGGAAAGCGTGTACTCATAGTCGAGCGCGAACTAGAGTTTAAAGACCGTGTACGTGGCGAACTCATGACACCTTGGGGAGTTGCCGAAGCGCATGACCTCGGGATTTACCAGCCGATCAGGGATCGTTGTGGTCTCGACGTACCCTTTATCGATTTGGGATTTGGTCCGAGGGACCTGCGCAACAGCACCCCTCAGCAGCTTCCGGCACTTTCATTTTGTCATCCGGAAATGCAGGAAGTCTTGCTGACTGCAGCGGCGGCTGCGGGAGTAGAAGTTCGACGAGGCGCAACGGTTGTCAACGTCAAGCCAGGGACGCCTGCTTCTGTTACGGTTCAGAATGGCGTTGACACTCAGGAGATTGCGGCGCGATTAGTTGTTTGTGCTGATGGGCGGGCGTCGACTGCAAGACATTGGGTGGGCTTTGAAGTGCATCAATCTGCAAAGCCTTTTTACTTTGCCGGTTTGCTGCTCGCAGATGTACGACTTCCTGAGGATCTCTGCTATTTACTCTTTCTCCCACCGACTGGAATGGAGACAGCAGTAACTCCGATTGGCAGCGGTCGCTGCCGTACTTATGTTGCTTATCCGGAACACGCTGATTTTCGTTTGAACGGAAAAGAAAGTGTTGTGCGTTTCCTCGAAGAGGCGAAGAGGGCTGAACTTGTGAAGGACTGCTTTGACAAGGCCCGGGCCATTGGTCCGTTGGCTTCATTCCGTTGCGGTGATTTTTGGGTCGAGCATCCATATAAAGACGGCGTCGTCTTGTTAGGAGATGCAGCGGCCACGAGCGATCCAGCTTTCGGACAGGGATTATCAACGACAGTGCGAGATGCGCGAGTTTTGCGCGATCACTTATTGGCAAATGACGACTGGGATGCCGCCGGCCATGCTTACGCCGTTGAACATGATCGTTACTGTGCGGTGGTGCGCCAGGTTGAGCAGTGGTTCAGAGGCTTGTTTCTGGAACAAGGAGTTGATGCCGATTCACGTCGTGAGCGTGCCTTACCCTTAATCGCTGAGGACGCAACTCGCGCGCCGGATCATTTGTTCAGCGGCCCCGAATTGCCGGCCGACGAATCAGTGAAACGAAGATTTTATGCTGAAGAGTAAATTTGGCTTTGGATGGTTTCGCGTGGTTTAGTTGATCAGTCTTCCTCCCTCCAGACTGTGTCAAAAGCCAGTCGTTTTTGATTGCAGAAAATATCTGAAATCATTGTTTCCCCTGCCTGGCATTTTTGCGCTTGTGCCTAGAATCCTTTGGAGGCTCAGAATGATGAAACCCTGGAAGTACGTTTTGCCGATGATCCTTTTGCTGCCGGTGATTGCATACGGCCAGGAGACGAATGTGCATCCGATTGATAAGTCATTCGAGGCTTGCACTGATAAGGATCCGTCTACAGCTGGGATGGTCCGTTGCACCGACATTGCCTACAAGAAATGGGATGCGGAGTTAAATAAAAACTATTTCGCGTTGATGCGTAAATTGGCGCCTGAAGGTAAGGCAACGCTTAAGACGGCTCAAATCGCGTGGGTCAGATATCGCGACACCGAATTCAAGTTAATCGACACTGTGTATGACCTACTGCAAGGTACAATGTATATTCCGATGCGCGCAGCGCGGCGGATGGAAATAATAAAGGAAAGAGCGTTAAGCCTCAGCACCTATGTTGATTTAATAAAAGAAGAATCCGAGCCGTAGCGACACGCTTCCTTGGCCACAAAAAAGGCGCAAAAGGCACAAAAGACAAAGCGGACAACAGGACTGTAGAGCCACTCGGGTGTCTGAGACATTGAGAAGCGGAAGGCCGGTGAAACATTGTACCGTCTCCCATTCCTTAATCGGTTTTGTGCCTTTTGCGCCTTTTCGCGGCAACTTGCGGCGTGGACCATGCAGGAATAGAATGCGCGCGGGAAATAAATCCCCCACAACTAGTTGTCATTGGAGGATGCGATGAAAGCAAAAACTAGTTTATTAATTGTCGCAGTGTGTCTCGTTTCGGCAACAGTGTGCTTTGCCCAGGGTGGGCCCCAGATGGGCACATGGAAGCTGAACGAGGCGAAATCAAAACTCGACCCTGCCGTCGCGAAGAACACCACCGTTGTATATGAGCCTGCAGGGGACAGCATCAAAGTGACCGTGGATGGCACCAACCCAGACGGCACACCCGCGCACAACGAGTGGACTGGGAAGTTTGACGGAAAAGATTATCCGGTTACAGGCGACCCAAACTCAGACGCGAGAGCGTACAAAGAAGTCAATGCAAACACATTGGAAATTACGCTCAAGAAAGCAGGTAAGGTGACCGGGACCGGCCAAATTGTTGTGTCGGCTGATGGCAAGACCCGCACGGTCACTACGACCGGAACCGATGCGCAAGGAAAGAAGTTCAAGAACGTATCGGTGTACGACAAGCAATAACCGCGAATTGGCGGAAAGGAGAAGGGGAGACACGGAACGCGGGGACGTGGGGACAGGGAGCCAACGGGGAAAAAAGCCTATTTGACATTGGACATTGGGCATTTTTCGTTTGTCATTTCTTATCTTTCCTAGTGTTAATTCGCTAATTAGGGCACTAACCGTGAATTTCGTGCATCGGTCTTTCGTAACTCGCTTAATGAAGGGGGCTCGCTTGACAGCGCTTGGCGTGCTTGACGGACCAAGAAACCAAACAGCGGATTCCTACAAATGCAAATGAGAAATGACAAACAATCGTCCAATGTCCAATCTCAAATAGGCTTTTGTCTCCGTGTCCCCGCGTCTCCGTGACTCCGTCCCTGTGTCTCCGTTCCTTCCGAGTGAAGGAGCAGATCATGACTCGAGAAGATCAATTCATCCCACATCTGTGCGTGTCCAACGGTCTCGCGGCGCTCGAATTTTATAAAAGCGTTTTCGGAGCGAGTCAGGGCGACCTTATGATGACTAAGGACGGTAAGCGGGTCATGCATGGCGAAATCAGCATCGACGGTCACAAATGTTTCTTCAGCGACGAATTCAGCAAAGAAGAAGGAGGTTCAGTTAAACCCCCAGACAGACTCAAAGGAACATGTGTGCGCATCACGCTGATGGTGGACGACGCAGACGCAGTTGTTGAGCGAGCGGTCGCTGCGGGTGCACAAGTTCTCATGCCGTTAGAGAACCTTTTCTGGGGAGCACGGTACGGCAAAATCCTCGACCCGTTTGGTCATGAATGGGGAATCAACCAGCAGCTACGCGAGCAAACGAGTCAGGAGACGCAGGGTGCCGCGGACGAGTACTTTGCCCGCCGGAAGTAAGACGCTCACCCCACGAAATCAACCAAGCAATACGACCTATAGGACCTGTAACCATCCGTGATACCGGTCAACCTCTCATCATCAAGTAACACTTTTCCCACACTTACGCCCGACAAAAGATAAACGACACCTGCACTCTGGTTGGAAATGAAGCGCGAGACGAAATCCGCTGGTCCAGCTTTTATGCTGCGCGCACTCAGGCACAAAAACTACCGCCTGTTCTTCGCCGGCCAAAGCATCTCCCTCATCGGAACATGGATGACGCGGATTGCAACCAGTTGGCTCGTCTATCGGCTAACAAGTTCCGCGCTTTTGCTCGGCGTGGTAGGTTTCGCAGGACAGATACCATCGTTCTTGCTCGCACCCTTCGCAGGGGTGCTTGTGGATCGCTGGAATCGCCATCGATTGCTCGTAGTGACGCAGGTGCTGGCATTGCTGCAATCTCTTGCGATGGCCCTTCTGACGCTGACCGGCCGAATCAGGATGTCGCACATCATCATGCTCAGCATTTTTCAAGGACTTATTAACGCGTTTGATATGCCAGCCCGGCAGGCGTTCGTAGTGGAGATGGTTGACACACGAGACGACCTGGCGAATGCGATAGCCCTCAATTCGTCTATGGTGAATGCTGCTCGCTTGCTTGGACCATCAATCGGTGGGGTCGTTATCGCCGCAGTGGGCGAAGGTTGGTGTTTCATGATCGACGCGATCAGCTATTTAGCGGTAATTGGTTCACTGTTGGCGATGTCGATACCGCGACGGATCGTCAAGGCAGCTGGTAACGCGAACATGTTTCAACAACTGCGCGAAGGGTGGACGTACGTCGTCAGGTTCGCTCCTATTCGAAGTATATTGTTGCTGCTCGCACTCGTCAGTCTGGTCGGCATGCCGTACACCGTGTTAATGCCCATCTTCGCCAACGCAGTATTGCACGGCGGTCCAAACACGTTAGGTCTGCTGATGGCGGCGTCAGGGGTTGGAGCGCTTCTGGGTGCGATGTTTCTGGCTGCACGTAGGAGTGTGCTGGGGCTTGGAAAGTTTATTCCGTTGATGGCCGGTGTGTTTGGCGCCGGCTTGATCGCCTTCTCATTCTCGCGTGTGCTGTGGCTGTCTTTAGCGTTGATGGTAGTGACCGGGCTTGGCTTCATGGTTCAGATGGCTGCGAGTAATACCGTATTACAAACGATAGTGGATGAGGATAAACGTGGGCGTGTAATGAGTTTCTACACAATGGCGTTTATGGGAACCGCGCCATTCGGCAGTTTGCTGGCAGGAGAAGTAGCCGAACGGATCGGCGCGCCTCACACACTGCTTCTTGGCGGAATTGGTTGCATGCTGGGTGCGCTGTGGTTTGCGCAGTCACTTCCTGCGTTGCGCCGGGACGTGCGGCCCATTTATGTCAAAATCGGCATTCTTCCCGAGATTGCAACTGGAATTCAACAATCAACAGAACTCAGCATTCCACCGTCTACGTAATTGACTGACCCACAGATATCTCGACTCGATTAACAAAATTGACATGATAAGGTGCGATTAATCATTCGTCCTGTAAATCCAGTTAATCCTGTCGAGATATTTAAGGGTCAATCTGCGGCGTATCTTACTTTTCCTGTTCAGTGCTACTCATCATGCCTTTCCTTGTGCGCATGGTGATCCGCCGATGCGAAAATCTCGTGTGTTTCGTGGATCTGTGATAGTCTCCCGCGCACTCTATCCCAAAAGGAATCACACTATGAGAACCTCCATACGACTGATTGCTCTTCTCAGCCTCGTACTTACTCCAATTCTTCCGTTCACGAAAGCTCATGCACACCCTCCCATTGGCCCGCTCGATTTGTCAGGTGAGATCAATGGCGCTCCGTACAGAATCGTTGTCCCTGGAAACTGGAATGGAACACTGCTGGTTTATGCGCACGGCTATCGTGACAAGGCTGATCATCCAGGCGAAGTAGATGATCGTTCTGCAGAGCTTGCTCCCAGCCCACTATTAGTGCCTCCACTGCTAGCCCAGGGCTACGCTCTCGCCGGATCGGCTTTTAAGGACAACGGTTGGTCTATTGACGATGCGTTACAAGACACCAAGGATCTCACAGTCTTCTTTCGCGGCAGTGTAGCCAGGCCCGATCGCACTATCCTTTGGTCAATTTCTTTCGGCGCATTTGTCGCGTTCAAAAGCATGGAACAGTTTGGCGGCATTTACGATGGCGCGCTGTGCACGTGCGGCGAGGGTGCAGGAGCCACTCGTATTTGGGACAGTGGTGTGGCAGCGTCTCTTGCATATGACACGGTGTTTGGGATCCCAAGTTCCTGGGGAACAGTTGCTGAAATTAGAAACAACATAGATTTCGAGACCGAAGTAGCACCGACTTTGACTACCCAGGTGAGCAATCCCGCAAACTTTCCGAAGTTTGAATTCATACGGCTCGTTGCCGGCGTCCCTGGCAGTGGTCTTGCCATACCACCTCCGGTTGGGTTCTATCCTAACTGGGTGTTCACCGACTTCTTTTTCCTCACGGAAGCTCGTGCTGAGCTGCAGCGAAGAGCAGGTGGACCATTCGTGCAGAACGTCGATCAGAATTACAGTTTGACCGCCACCGAAAAGGCATATCTCGCTCTGCTTGGTGTGTCACCTGCGATAGTTGACGGTTGGTTGGCACAAATGAACTCGCGGCGAAACATCGAGGCGCCGCCAAGCGCGAGAAACTACGTCCGGCACAATACTGATTACAACGGCAAGATCAAGCACCCCGTGTTGACGATGCACACGCTTATTGATCCGTTAGTCCTGGTAGCAAACGAGTCGGCATATGCGGACCTGATCACAGCCAACGGCCGACAAGACCAGCTGTTCCAGACGTACACGAGTGGAGTTGGGCATTGCAACTTCACGGGCCCGCAAGTCATAACGG
>JBKPCC010000115.1:0-17188 GCA_046727215.1 Acidobacteriota bacterium | reverse complement strand
CTGCTTTCTGCTTTCTGCTTTCTGCTTTCTACCGCAGGCCTATTGTTTTGATCTGCGCGATCTATTCGCAGACCAACGTGCCACCAGCGCAATTGGTAATCCCACCAGGAAAGCGTGTCCGATTATCTCGGTTAGAAAGATCGACAGCCGTGGTACGGGTCTTCGTCCAATGGCTGATAACGGAGTTACAACAAACTTCATTCCAAGATAAGCAATCATGCCGTAAATCAGTCCGCTGACTACTGGGTGCTGGATCAAGACGGGAAGTTTCAGAGTTGCCAGGTAATAAACCGTGGCGATGCATGTCGCCACAATGAAGTGAAGAAAAAGACCAAGCACGAAGGTTTTCACTCCGCCCGACAGCGCAACCGTAGGTCCGAGCAATCCAGCCGCAACTCCCTGAAAGATTCGCAGCCGATTGATCCCAAGTATTTGCCCGTAAAACGTGAAGGCAAAGAGACCATCAAGTATGGCGACGATGAGACCGCCCAGAGCAATGGTCTCAAAAGCGCGAGGACGTTCCGCGGACAATGCTCTTCGGTCAACAGCAATGTCACTCATGACTGCCTCCTTTGGTCCATCGAGTCAGATTCAAGGCGGCATTCTAATCGCAATGTTACGAAATCGACTAACCCAACCGATTGGGTGAGATGGTGAAGAGCGAGTGGGCGAACCGGTGATTGAGAAGGGAAAAGGTGCCTTCGTGGCGCTCGCCCTTTTGTCCATGTACGTTTCGCCCCTTACTCCTCTCGCCGGCTCGCGGATTGAGTATCGGGCGGTAATCTGTGGCTAGAGTTTACAAACAAGTTGACCTCTTAAAGGCGCAGGGTTATTGTGATCCGCGTAAGTAGCTATAAGAACAGACTGGCCTCGCGGTAAAGCCCCAAATCAGCCCCTCCCGACTACCGTCCCCTTGACCAGACTGAACAGCAATCTCGGCTGGAAACTGCGTGCTGAGAATGTATGTTGACCGGCGCCACCGTATTCCAGCCGCCGTGTAGATGGATCACAAAAGGGGATTTATGAGAGTTTCAAAGAACCTCGCATCGACATTACTTCTCACGTTGAGTCTGCTCCTCCTGGTCTCTACTGATATTTTCGCAACCACGAAAAGCAAAGGCGCAAGGCGCGCCTTGAACCGATCAGAAATCAGGGAAGCAGAACACCGCCTGGCGGAAATGGGTTACGGTCGCGACTCGAGATCTGCTCTGATTGTTTTCCAAAAATGGGAAGGCCGGAAAGTTACGGGCCGGCTCACACGCGATGAGGCGGACGCCATACTGAATGCGGAACCACCGGCGCCAAGAGACACCGGTTACAAACATGTGGAAGTCGATCTGGACCGGCAGGTCCTTCTCTTGATGGACAGCGAAGGCGCCATCAGCAAGATTCTTCCCGTCTCGACAGGTAGTGGTAAGCATTATCACGAAAAAGGAATGAGAGGCTTAGCCTATACGCCGACCGGCCGATTCAGAATTTATGGAAAGATGTCGGGTTGGAGGAAATCACCGCTCGGACTGCTCTACTATCCAAACTACTTCAGCGATGGACTGGCGATCCATGGAAATCCGTCAGTGCCTCACATACCGCAAAGTCACGGCTGCATTCGCATTCCAATGTCCTCAGCGCGTTACATGAGTACGCAGTTACCTGTGGGAACGATCGTCCTGATTTACGATAGTGAGTCATTTGTCTCAGCGAAGGACTGGGCGGAAGCGGATAAGCAAAAGGAAGCGGCGAAGGTGCAGTAAGTTGGGCCTTGGTCTTGGGTCTTGACGTTTGATCCCTCATTTACTTTTTTCAGGAGCCTTGCTCGCGGTCTTTTTGTTTTCCGCAGGTGCAGCCACTGGAAGATCGGAGCTGAACATATCAACCGCACATTTCCAAGTACCGTCCGCTTGCTTCTTCCAAACCTCGACGTACTTGCCCTTATCAGTGATTGGCTTACCGGCGGCATCGTTCTCTTTGAATTCGTAGGTTCCAGTCACGTAACCAAGTTCACCGGATTTGGCAACCTCGACTTTAGTCGGTTTCCAACCTCCGGAAAAACCGGGAGCTCCGAGCATGCCTTTCCAAAGTGCGCGAATAGGTTCTTTGCTCCTTAGCGCTGCACTGTTTGGCGGCATCACCACGGCATCATCCGCATAGAACGCTACTGTCTTATCAACATCCTTTGTGCCGGCGGCTTTGGACCATTCGTTGTCCTGATTTCGAAGTGCAGTCTCGTCGGCAGCACGCGTATCCGCTCCAGTTTGCGTTTGACATGCAGCTGAAACTGAGAGCAACAAGAGAAACATGAATAGGGTGATTCGGGTTCTTACGGAGTCGGCGTGAAGGCACAAGACAGATGATCTGGGCATCAGGGAAACCTCGATAGTTGGGGTATAGAAAAAGCGCGCATAACCTATTCCTGAACTGCGCGGGTTGTCAACGGCGTCACGCAGTTAGACCGCACGGCTTCCGCCGCATCAAGCAACGCTAAAGCCGCGCGTCTAACTCAGGACTCCACGCCGTACCGCACGTCGCACGATCTCGGTTGTTACTCCGAAGACAAAGTGTGAGGTCATCGCATAAATGTGCGTGGAAAGCGGATAGTCGAACGGTGGCTTGGATAGACCAAGCAACGGCACTGCGCCTTCGTCCACTACCAGCCAGAATGCAGCACCGAAAGGTATCCCTGCGCCAGCCGTGACATCGGGGACTAGCTCAGCCGCTGCACCATAGACCGCACCTGAAGCTGCGCCAATCGCGTAATGCACGAATTCGCCGGCCCACTCCTTATCCTCCTTTGCTAATTGATGACCTAAGACTTTTTCAGAGATCATCTCCGCCGCCTTGATCGTAGCAGGTTCCTGCTCACTGTTTTTTGATTGCTCCGGAGTATTGGACCCATTCTGCGAAGATTGCGATAGGTTGTTGGCTACTTTGATCCAGGCGTACTGAAATTCATTCATTACCCAGGAGGCCAGAAGTCCGCCAATCGTTCCCGCCGCCAGTCCTTTCAACACGCTCACGTTATGGTTGTTGACGCTCTGACACAAATTAACTGCCGGCATTTCTGCTCCTCGTGTTTTGTTGACACCGTGTTTAAAGGGGTACTGGAGGGAACCAGAGGGTCAAAAAATGATCGTAGCACCGATCTGCACTTCGATCTACGAAGTAATCTGTTTTGCGTTTCGCGACTTCAATCTATTTGCCCAAGAAGTTGCGTCGCTGTTGGGAGTTAATCACGATTCACTTACCCAACAGCTGATCCAATTTCTTACTGTATTCATCAATATTGTTGCGTTGCACGACAACCGTGGGGATGTAAATCATCTTGTTGGCTGGGATAACGGAGCGGTCGCCCTTCAAAATTTGCTCCGCCGTCTTAACTCCCTGGTATCCGTACTCGAACGGTTGCTGCGCCACCGATGCAAAGATTACTCCTTCCTTGATCGCTGCAAGGGTTTCTCGTTCATCGTCGAAGCACACGATTTTGATCGCTCCCAGCTTACCCTCCGGTCTCAGGGCCTCAACAATCGATGGTCCGTTATAGGACCACAAACCAACCATACCTGCGATATCAGGATATTTTTTTAGCGTTTGGTAAGCGTTGTCGCGAGCGTTGATCGGGTTGGCGTCATCAGTCATTAGATCAATTATGACAACGTTCGAGCCCTGCAAAGATTCCTTCAAACCATCGAAGCGTTCCTTCGCATTCTGCACCTCGCGTTTGCCGACGAAAACCATAATCTTTCCACCTTGCGGGAGAGCTTTCTTGATGAGTTCGCCAGCCTGACGCCCAGCCGCTCGGTTATCTGCGCCGAGGTAAAGAGCGCGATCGGTATCAGGCGCGTCGCTGTCCTGAGTGATCACCAAAGCTCTCTTCGCGGCATCGTTAATTACTTTCTTTTGACCTGCCGGGTCAGCCGGGCTAATAGCAATAGCATCAGCATCATCAACATCAAGTGCCTGTCGAATGAGCCCGTTCTGCTCTTCCGTCGTTCCGGTATTAGTGGTTTTGAAGACCACTTTTACATCCTGTAATTCGGCATCAGCCTTCTCGCTTCCTTTACGCACGATCTTCCAGAAGTCGGAGGTTGCATTCGTAATGAAAGCCACGGTCTTCACAGTTTTGGGCGGCTTGGGCGGAGAGGAGCAACTGATCGATAACATCGAGCTGGTTGCCAGGACGCAAACAAACACGAGTTGAATTGATCGTTTCATGGCACGACCCTCCTGTAATGAGTGATTCGACTAACTTCGCTGCTTGCAAAGGCGGACCACGAACTCACACGAATTCATTGCGCGTTGTCGGAAACTAGCACTTGATGACGCACGCGGCAGGAAATGTCAACCGCGCCGGCTAGGCGGGGGACGCGGAGACGCGGGGACGCGGGGACGCGGGGACGCGGGGACACGGAGACGCGGGGACGCCGGGACGCGGAGACGCGGGACGCGGAGCTGGGGAGACGCGAAGAAAGGTAGACGCGTCCCCCCGCGTGACGTGGCGGAACCTCACATGGCGGAGCCTCATGTCTCCGATCACCACGTCATCGCTGCACCGTGTCTGCCAGTCCTCTAGTCTCCCCGTCTCCGTCCCCTCGCCGAAAGTTCTCTTCTCAATTGCCGTGACAACTCTGAAGAGCATTCCCGGCACAGGTGGTTCGCTGGTTCTTCGCAGTTCTGATCGAACCTGCATACGTAGTCAGTGCCCGAGCCGCGCATGTCAGGAACTCAGACGTCGAAGCGTTCATCGTGCACCCTCCAAGGACTTGCGATGCTATAGCGGCAGAGCCAGAGACCTCAGAAAGGTATGCGTGATGGCATGCTTTCCAGCGATTAGCCAGGCAATATCGAGAATGGTACGTATTGGAAAAGCCGTTAGCCTGAAGCAATGAGACCATTTCATCGTTGAGCAATACGCGGTCACTGAGGAGAACACCGTCGCCGAGCAATACACCATCGCCAAGCAACACACCATTTACAAGGAAAGGTGCATGCTCTGCCTCGAACGTTAGTTGCTGGATTAATGTCTGGGCGTACACAGCAACCTCCTGCCGCGTGTGCGTCGCCGCATACTGCTCCAATTTTCCTTGAAAGTCCTCGGTCGCCTGGGCCAGGGCCGACGATATTCCCAGGAACAGCACGCACACCAGCAATGCCAACACTATTCTCATTGACCTCTCCATTTGATGTCGATGTGCGAAGAATAAAGAAGTGAGGAACGAAAGTCCTCAGGAAAGTCTCAGAAACTTCTGAGAAATTTCGGGGTTCGGTGAAATAACGAAAACAGAAAAAAACCCGCGCCGTATCAGCGCGGGTTGGTACTCACATGGACTTGAATAAGCTATTCAAGGCTGCTAAACAACTGTCCCAGCAGCTCGATCAAGGTTTTCCCTTCTTGTCGCCTCCTCTGTCCTTATCACGTTGATTGTTGTTTTGCGGTGGCTTTTCTCCTCGTTTGTCGCCCGCAACAACTTTGTTGGGCTCTTTCGGCGGGCGCTTGTTGTCGTCGCCGCGTTTTTGGGCAAAAGCGCCGGCCGAGGCAAGGCAAATTGCCGTCACCGCTGCCAACAGCTCTCGCTTCAGATTAACCATGACTTCCAAGCCTCCTCATGCTGTCTCTCAACGCGCGCATGGGAGGGAGAAGAGACGCGCTGCCGTCTCTATGTGCAATATCAATGCCAAGGAGCCCGTCCCTTATTCACCTGAATAAGCGGCCTAAGTCTACCAGTCCGGGCCTGTTTTCCGCACGGTTTGGAGGGTAATCGCACCGTATCGTGCAAGCAGATTCCGCCCAACGTGGCGATTTTGCGGGACAGCCCTATCCCAAAATGCCTCAATCAACCGTGCCGCCAGCCGACGCGCGGTGATCTACCTTCTCGCCGTCACGCTCAAGGTCCCAACATTGCCGCTGGTATCAAAGACGCGGAGCGCGATCGTCTGTTCGCCTGTGGTCGGGACCCGAAAATCAATCGTATATTGCTCATGCCCGCTATCAGCAATCCCGTCATCCGGAAAGACAGGAATCCACGAGCCTCCGTTCAAACTGGCGTCCGCTTTCTTGATTTTCCCGGTCGCGTCATCAGCTTGAAACACAACCTTAATCCGGTCACCGCTGACTTGCGGACTGCCGACAGCACGGATTACAGGCGGCGTGTTGTCGATATCAATCGGCTCGCTCAGCCGTTCACCCGTTAGAGCTTGGCCGGGTGGATTTTCTGGTCCATCAGATGCAACAATCTTGATAATGTATCGCCCGTCAGCCAAAGTTGCTCCGTCAATAGTAAAAAAGTTATCGCGAAGTTTGTCTTTCAGCAGTCGAAACGTGCTCTCATTCAGTGCGCGGTAATAAATCGCGTACTCCAGCGTGTCGCCATTTCGATCTTCCGCCTGCCACTGAAATGAACGGGCCCCCCGCTGGTAAAAGCGCCGCGGGGGAACCTGCGGAACAGCACCAAATATTGCGGGATCGAGCCCCGAAGATTCGACATTCGGATCGATTTGCAGCTGTGCTACCTGTTGCAGACCAACACCGATCGGAAGGGCGGTAATCGACAGCACCTCTGGAGCTACGTTGCGCGGCAAGTACGCGACGTTTACATCCTCGATCCACGAGGGGCTTGCGTCTCCACGTCCCGCGCGAAGAGTCGCTCGCCATTGTATAAACCGTGCGCGTGGACTGCTGATCTGATTTCCTTCGGTGTCTCGGTAGGCTGGACTCCAATCACTCCAGGTCGCATCGGGCCGTTCACCATTTCCCGAACGTGTTTGAAGGTCAGCACTTCCCGCTCCGCGCCACCATATTCGACCCCAGGATGAAATGAGCTTGGCATCTCTGACTGGAGATTCATACGAACCTTCACTTACAAGATCACTTCCAAAACGGAATAACTTGCCCTGATTGCTTGAAGCGGCAAGGACTTGTCCCCCGCGGACGATAAACGAGGAAATCTGTCCTTCCGTGGACTGCAACAGGAGCGTGTCGCGGCCGTCGTTTGTAACGGAGTAAATTCGGCCTTTGTCTCCAGTACCGATGAGAACGGTCCCCGGTTGTAAGCCGGGGGCGATGGCAAAAGCCGTTACTGTTGGAGAACTCCATACGACATCTGCGGCTCCGTCGGGAAGAATGCGAAACACAGCGCTGCGCGCATTCGAGACATCGGTTCGGCTCCGAGCCGGTTGGGGCTGCTGTTGAAGAGTCGCTCCACTTTCATCGACGGCGGTGATGGTTACATTCGTGCTGGGAGTTGCACCCTCACTAGGCGCGGGCGCCGGTGTCGGAGTAATTGTTAACCGGCCGGATGATGCCTGGTCACTCAATGCAAGCGCATATATTGAACCGTCGGCCGCCGGCGCCAGGGCGTGAATTTCTCTCAATTGAGCATCGAAAAGTGCGAATGCTTTGCCGTCAGAAGAAATGCGCAGCACCAAGCCACCAGGATCGGTTCCGGCGATCAGATCACCTTGCGACGTAACCGCCAAAGAGATCACGTGAGTCTGAGTTGTATTAATGAGGAGGGATGATTCAGGAGAAGCGCCGGCAGTACGCACGCGATAAAGTTTGCCGCTATCACCAGTACCTACCGCGAGCGCGCCATCCGGTAATACTGCGAGTGACCAGATGTATTTGTCGGGTGGATCGAAATAAACGTCCGCGTGCCCGTCTGGAGTAATTCGATAGACTTTGCCGTCTGGCGAAGTACCTGCATACAACGCGCCATCCTTCCCCACAGCCAGTCCCGTCACATCCAACTCCGGTGCGTCGTAAAGCAGCGTTCCTCGCCCATCCGGAGTAACGCGAAAAATTTTGCCATCATGACCCGTGCCGAGGAATACATTTCCCTGGTTATCGACCGCACTGGACCAAATAAACGCCTGTTCGGTCTTGAACAGCTCCGTAAGATTTGGAGCAAGCATCAAAACGCCTGTGTCACTGATTGAGACCCCACGCGCATCGCCTTTGAGGAGTTCCGCACGGCCGGTGAGCTCCCAGATAACCGGCTGCCCGGCGCGAGCGACTGCGCCCACGTCGAGCAGAAACATGATTGTTAGTGCAATAAGAAAGGTCTTAGAAGATCGGAGTTCCAACATTGAGTATTTAGTTTCCTATGTATCGAGCGTATAGCGAACGAGCGAGCGAGACTTCGTCAGTTCCACGGATTATCGACCTGGCGTCCTGAAAAACTGTCAATTCAAATTCGCCGATACTAAAGCGTAAAAGATATTCGTTGAACTTTACTTCACCTGCGCCGCTAAGTCTTTCCGCAAGCGTGCGAAAGTCAACTCGAGTCGTCTGCGATGGTGATATCTGAACAGCATTGCGACCGCACAAGACAGCAGAAAAGTCGTTGGTTCCAGGCTCCAGAGTCGTGAACTTCCGCTGGCCACACGTGGGGCAGGTCGGAAGTGGATTGCCTGTGTTGATTCGTCGCCACTCGTTTCGCCAGACATCAAACTGCATTAGTGATCCGTGTAATTCTGAAGTTTGACGCGTAAGCAGTTTGAGGGCTTCGGTGACCTGTACAGAAGCGACGATGCTGATAATGGGCATGATCACGCCCGCTGTATCGCAGGTTGGGGCGGTCGCGGCCGCGGGAGCTTCCTCGAAAACACATCGCAGACATGGTGTTTGATGCGGCAGAATCGTCATCGTTACGCCGTACGAACCGACAGCAGCACCATAAATCCAGTTTACCTGGTGCTTAACGCATGCATCGTTAAGTAAATAGCGCGTGGCAAAATTGTCGGTGCCGTCAAGGACAACGTCACATCCTTCAATCAGCCGTTCGATGTTCGATTGATTTACATCAACAACTTCGGCTTCCGTAATCACGTCGCTGTTAATCTGCGAGATTCGATTGGCGGCAGCGATGGCCTTCGGCAAACGATTGGCGGCGTCCTGCTCAGTGAACATCGATTGTCGTTGCAAGTTTGACGGCTCGACGAAATCCCGATCCGCAATACGAAGTGTGCCAATCCCAGCACGCGACAGCGCTCCAGCATGCGCCGAACCAAGCGCGCCACATCCAACGATCAAAGCCCGGGCGCCTCGAATGAGCTTCTGGCCTTCAACGCCTATTGGGTGAAAGAGAATCTGACGACTGTACTTTTCGTTATCCATTCATTAACGCTGTTGTTGCTGCCTGCTTCATCACTTCGAAAGGAGCATCAATTCCCGTCCACAACCTGAATTGTTCAACCGCCTGATTCACAAGCATTGTCATGCCGCCGAGTGTCTCACAGCCAGCGACGCGAGCTTCACGTAAGAACAATGTCTCTAGAGGATTGTAGACCATGTCGTAAGCCAAACGCGTGCCTGCAAGCTGGTCGGCGACAACTGCAGTTTCTCCACTGAGCGCTCCGTGGGTTCCTAGCGGAGTTGCGTTTACCACGACGTCAAAACCATCGAATCGCGCATTCTTCAGAGGCTTTACTTCAGATGCGAAACTGTTAGCGACCGCAGAGGCTTTGTTTAAGTCACGCGCAAACAGCGTGGTGCTAGCTCCTTCCGAGCGTAGTCCCCAAAGAGCCGCACGAGATGCTCCACCTGCACCAATAATCGCGCAGTTCGCCCCCTTTAAGCTCCCGAATTTGTACTTGAGCGCCCGAAGGAAACCCGGTGCATCAGTGTTGTAACCAAGCAATTTGTTTCCTTCAATAACTACCGTGTTGACCGCACCAATTTCACGCGCGGCGGCGTCAACTGAATCAAGCAGATCTATAACTGCCGATTTGTGGGGCGCTGTGACACTTAGCCCTTGCAGATTCCAGGGGATTTCCCGCGTTGCCGGATTCACCATGCGCCGGAAGAACGCTCGCAGGTCATGAACTTCCAAAGGAATGAAAACGGCGTTGACTCCGCAACTCGCAAAAGCTGCGTTGTGAATATGAGGCGAAATGGAATGTGAAATCGGGCGTCCAACCAGTCCGGTAACCCGAGTCTGCGAATTGATACTACCGATTCGGTAAAGCTGGCTAAGTTGAGTTGCTGTAGGTTGTCCCGACGCAGTCTCGCGCCCATCATCAATTGAACCGTACGTCAGATATCCACCGAATGCTGGTCCAAGAATCCGAGTTGGTAACCCGGGCATTCCCATCGCGATCCCAATCATTTCTCGACCCTCTGTTTGGGCACGCTCAAGTAAGTTAAAAACGGGAACACAATCAACGATGTCATTGGCGTGAACCGCAACCTTGAGGATACGCGCGGGCGTAGCAGCTATTCGCTCATAGATCCGATCCAGATCATCCGGTACGCGTTGAAAATCATGATGTGAACAGATGATTTTGCTCCACTCGACATCGCCACCGTTACTCATTAACTTAGTCGCCAAATCCAACTCGATGTCGAACATTCCCGCTGATTGCATGCGGGTAAAGAACTCCGCACGCTCGGAAAGGTTCAACGATGCACCGCCGCCCTGCTCAATAGGACGCAAAGTCATGATGACAGGTCGGCCCAAGGTTGAAGAGAGTTGCTCAAGCTTCCCGCCGATTTGCTTGAGTTCCATTGCTGTAAGTCCGTCCAGCCGAAGCTCAATCAAGTCCGCGAACCTATCAGCACGAAGGGCTGTTTCCTTCATCGCGTCGAAGGTTGATTCACAGATTGGCACACAGATTTGAGCCATTAGGATATTTTGACGTTGACTGGGTTTGGGTTCAAGACTTCAAAAACACTACGAGGCGATGCTTTGTCCAGCTGCAAACTGACGAGCTGGCCGCATCGCCTCCGATCCACAGCAAAGCCTTACCGACTGGGTTCGCTCGAAGCGTCAAGATGTTTCGTAGGCGCTTCGACCCCCAAATGACGAGTCGTTCCTTCTGTCACACTCGGGGGCGGGTTAATCAACTCACCGGTATTCCGTGCCGGTAGCGGGTTAACGCGTTGAGCTGCCGGAATCGAAGGTTGAAAAGGCATGCCTGTCGCCATTCTTCGTTTCTGCTCTTCCTTGATGCGAATGAATTGAGCGATGCCCGTTCCCATCATTGAGAAAGCTGGAATCAGCATCCAGAACCACCAGGCGCGGCCCATTATCGACGTGGAGAGGGCAATTGAGATAACGAGGAACGCGATGCCCATGAAGATGTGTTTGCAGGCGTGCTCAAGGCTTAATTTCTCATCGCGCTTCCGGCGACGCCTCCGCGGCCCTTCATCAACATCGACCGTTTGGGGCAGTTGCCCGGTCATGGCTTGAGGCACAAGGCTAATGTTCGCGCCGCACGTGCGACAAAAACTCGCACCATCGAGATTCTGACTTGCACATTTGGGACAAAACATAACTTTCTCCAGCTAAGAGTCCGAACAGTCAAATCTAACAAACTGCCTTGCTGTTACGCTGTCTCAACGCCTCGTATAACAAGACCCCGGCAGCGACCGACACATTTAGTGACTCGACGTGCCCCACCACCGGAATACGTACCAACTGGTCGCAGTGTTCTCGAACAAGTCGATGGAGACCGGAACCCTCGCTTCCTAAGAATACTGCCGCCGGCAGCGTCCAGTCCCAATCTGTGTACGTCATCGTGGCCTCTGCTGCAGCGCCGACTACCCAGATGTTACGTCCTTTGAACTGCTCTATCAATCGCGCCAGATTGGTAACTCGGGCAACGGGCACGTACTCCAACGCGCCCGCAGACGCCTTTGCAACAACGTCAGTCAGGCCAACAGCTCGCCTTTCAGGAATAAACACGCCATCAACGCCCACGCATTCGGCGGTACGCAGAATAGCACCTAAGTTCCTCGGATCTTCAATGCCGTCAAGGCCCACGACAAGTGGAGCTTCTCCGCGAGCAAGCTTTTGATCCAAAATCCCAAGTAGATCTTCGGCGTCGCGGTAGTGAGCAGCTGCCGTTCGGGCCATTACACCCTGATGTTTCGAGGTGCCAACAGCGCGATCAAGGTCAGGTCGCGGAGTGCGGTGCACAGGCACACGCTTTTGTCTCGCGAGATCTAGTAGCTCTCTGAGGCGATCATGTTTGCCACCTTCAGCTATCGTGATCTGCTCAATCTGGCGTTGGCCAGCGCGCAGAGCCTCAATAACTGGTACGAGGCCATAGATACGGCCCGCACTTACTTCTTGAGTCGTTTTGTCTCTCGAACGATCGATGCTCCGCGTGCGATCGCTACCAGGTGATTCCTTACGACTGTTCATTTTGGGGGCCCGAATTTTGCAGCTTTAGATGGTATAGCAACCGAGAATAACGCGTGAACTGATTCTCGTTGGTACTTTCAGTTACCTCAGTGGTACTGTATTTTCCTACTCGCTCACGATGCCATCCGATTGCTTGCGTTCTCTGATGCACTGGCCAGACTGGCTCGAGGGTTTGTCTGACACCCGCATATGACTCGTTAACTTCCGCCTGCGGTGAGCCTTCGCTAATGACGCCAATCAGCGAGCGTAGATTTTCGCTTGCGACGAGCTTCTTACGATTACCGAGAACTGAAAAATCGAAGCTGCCTGATTCGATTCGACATGAAGGACTGCCGGGGCTACCGTAGATGTCTAAGATCGCTTCATCAGAAAAGAATTCGCTGGCGTTTACGATCTCGTCTTCAGACCTGTGCGACTTGCGTTCTTTTACTTCCACTCGTTTCGTGACTAAACGACCGACGACAAGCAACGAGATGCTGTTTCGATCAAAAACAACGCGAGTTACGCCTCCAACCTGATATCCGATGATCCGCTCATCATTTATAGTTGCCGATCGAATGCGAACGATGTGACGATCTTCCAAAAACAGTTGTTCATCCGGAATGTTAACGGCCTTTAGACCGAGATCATTTAGTCGATTACGAATAAGTTTCGCTTCATCACTGGTGGCGGCATGCGCGACCGGCAATGGTCTGTCGTTCGACATTATTCGCTGCAACTCTTCAAGCTTGAGCTTAAGAAAATCGGCGAGGTCGCGTAGTTCGTCGACGGTAGGAATACGTTCTCTATCGGGTAGCAATATTGTATTGAACCCTTGTTCCCACGTTTCCAGACGCCGCAACGCCGGCTTCTGAAGACGCACGCTATTCTCGGTGACCGGCATTACACCGCCGCAGTAAAGACAATTAACTCGTGTCGGTGGATTTGCTCTGAGGCACGCGTCGCAACGGACCATCTGGTCTGCCGCAAATGGCTGAATGTCTGCGGCACCCAGCGTCGCCAGGTCGGGAAGAGGCATTTTTTCGTTATCTTTAGGCAACAGCTCCTCCAACAAGTTGGATTATACGCGAAAGGGAGAAGGGGGACGCGGGGATGCGGAGACACGGAGACGCGGGGACGCGGGGACGCGGCGACGCGGGGACACGGAGACGCGGGGACGGGGAGACGCGGGACACGGGGACGCGGAGATGGAGAGATGGAGAGATGGAGAGACGGAGAGATCGAGAAACGGAGAGATGGAGAAACGGAGAGAAATGAGAAATGACAAACGTCAAATGCCCAATGTCAAATAAGAGCTTTTCGACACCGTGTCTCCGGGTCTCCGAGTCTCCGTCTCCCCGCGTCCCCGCGTCTCCGTGTCCCCGTGTCGCCCATCCCCCCCTTCTCCCTTTCGCCCGTGTATTTCTCATACTCGCACTCGCATCGCTTGGTGCAGCCTGTTCGACGCTTCAACCACCAGACGCCGGTGGTCCACGATCGAACCAACCGCCTTATCCAGTGGTTCTGCCTGAGGATGCAGGTCGGCTACAACAAGCGCTGGTCCTTTGGCAACGCCTTCTCCCGCCGGGTTCCGCAGCAACAGCAAAGGTAAACCTGCATCCGTATACCGCTACGATCGAGGGCCTTCCTCCCACGTCCAATCTGGTTCTGCCGAAGGTTGGAACAAACGCCACGATGTCTGACGCGGAAACGCGAGAATCGTTGCGCAGATTTATACAGCAGTGGCAGGACTTGATCGGAGCAGATCCGAATCAGCTCTCATTGGTAGAGCTAACGGACCAGCCGGACGGGACTAAATTGGCGAGTTATGAACAACAACCATTTCGTTATCCGCTTCGCGGTCCTTACGGAAAGCTGCGGATTCGCTTCAGGCCAGACAGACGAGTGGTTGATTTTTCCAGCACATGCATTCCTCACGCCGACCGTGTACAGGCATCCTTGACGCCCATTAATCCACAGATTAGCTGGAACGATGGAGCAACAAAGGTTCTAAATCTGAGCGTTCCTGCCACCGCGGGTTCACCGCAACAAACTGCCTACACTATCACTACTGCGAATAAGCCTGACGTTCGCGAGTTGGTCATGTACGCCAAAGATCCCACTAGCGAAAGGGGCCCGTTAGAGGTCCACCTCGCGTGGGAAATCGCCGTTGTCAAGGCGCCTTTCAAGCTGGTTTATCTCGACGCCGTAAATGGCGCAGTCGTCGCGGTCGCCTAAGTCATTCAGACCATGATAATCAACACACGGAGCGACGCCCGTACATATAGGATTGAACAGTGGCTTGACCAACGACATGCAAAGCATCATCCTAGACCAGGATTTATATACTTTTTCCGGAGTCCTTTATCTGATGAACAACTTTGATCCCACAAACAACGTGTCGTGGACGCTGGGCCACCGCGGCAGGGTTGCCGTATTCATTGACGGAAACAACCTCTTTCATGCCGCCCGTTTCCACAACATTGATATCGACTACAACAAGCTTCTTCGTGTTTTGCTCGGAGATGGCCGTCTGCTCCGTGCTTTTTTCTACACAGGAGTAGACATTGGCGCCGAGCGACAACAAGGTTTTCTCCTATGGATGCGTCGAAACGGATTTCGCGTCGTTCAAAAGGAACTGAAGACTTTCTACGATGGTACCCGTAAGGCGAATCTGGATGTAGAAATCGCAGTAGATATGCTGTCGCTGGCCGGCCGGTACGATACGGCTGTCCTCGTATCGGGTGACGAGGATTTTGTCTACGCCGTCAATGCTGTTGCTTACAAAGGTTGCCGCGTGGAAGTTGCTGGTTTTCGCTCAAATACCGCGCCCAAGCTGATTGATGTTGCCGATTATTTTATTGACCTCGGCGAAATTGCGGATAAAGTTCGCAAGGAGATCACGCATGGACATCGTTATGATGAACGTGAGTTACACGACGAGGTAACAACGGAGTACATGCAACAACAGATGCAGCAGCAAGCCACTGGTGAGGTGCTTCATACGGCGTTACATGTGGTACTTGAGTCAACGTTAGACGACGAAGACGAAGAGTTTGGTACCGCTACCGAGTTTATACGGATTACGGACGATCATTAATGACCATTTACCGGCGCACATGAAGATATTCACTATTGAAGAAGCTAATGCCTTATTGCCCACGGTACGTGGCGTTCTACTGAAGATTCAAAAGGCTAATAAGCGGGTTTCGCTGTTTAGCGAAAAAGCAAAAGAAGCGGCTGAGAGTGCGGAACGCGGCGGAGGTGGTCTAATCGAAGGCCCGTTGTATGCGCAATTACTTCTGAAACTCACGGAACTAATGAACGAACTCGAGTCACTGGGAGTCCAGTTAAAGGATCTCGATCGTGGGCTTGTGGATTTTCCTTACCTTCGCGACGGTCGCGTCGTGCTTCTCTGCTGGCAGATGGGAGAGGGGGAGGAACTGGAATGGTGGCATGACGTGGATGCCGGCTTCGCCGGTAGGACGCCGCTTTGAACCCTCCTTTAAGCCATTTGGCTGAACGGGCAACTCCAACCGCTGCTTAATTTTCTGATTGACCACTTAAAGTAATTCCTGATAGTATCCGGCGCGTTGCACTTCGAGCGGCGAGTTATTCATACAGCCCGCTCGCAACATGCTCGAGAGTTTATCGGGAGGCCCTTGTCATGCCATGTCCCTCGTGCGGCGCTTCCTTCAGTGACACGGGTCACTGTACCGAGTGCGAAGCCGCCGTCCTGAGTTCTACCGAGCTGGATACGCAAAATCATCATTCTGAAGAGTCCGCCACCCCATCACATCTGGAGCCCTCACGTAATCAAGCGCCAGGAAGATCTACTTTGCTTGAGTTTCCTGGAGTAGTGCGAAGCACAGTCCCTGAATGGCGCCGCGAGTTAAGTGAGCGAGTACGGGAAGTTCAGGAAAGACGTGCGCGTGAGGCAGCGCAAGAAGCAGCAGAAGCCGAACACGCGCGACTTGCCGAAGCTACAGCCGTCCCGGCGCCACAGCTTGAGCTACTACCTCAAGTATCTGCCCCAACAATAAATCCGCTCGTTGCAGCCGCCCTGCGGCGAATTGAACGAGCAAATCAGAAAACGCCGGCGGCGGCGACACATGCCAGAGCAGCTGCCGCCGTCGCGTACGCTACGGAGGATGAATTGGATAGCTCTCCCGACGAGCCCATACTCAATTCCGCGGCGACAGTCGAGTTTCAGCAGCCCACAATCGACTCGCCTGTGGTCCAACCAGAAAAAACTCACAACCTCGTAGTTGTTCCGCCTGCGGTTACGGTCACGAAGCCTGCTCCGCCACGCAAGGTTGTTACGAAGCGCTTGTTGAGTGACAACGATCCTGTGCTCAATTATCTTGACGCAGTTCCAACAAGTTCCACTGTAAAAGAGCCGCCTGATTGCCGTGCAGGTATTGCGCGGCGAATGTGTGCGGCCGTTGTCGATCTTGTAATCGCTGCGCTCCTGTTCTCACCGTTCGCGGCAGCAATCGAGTTAACCAACGGCGATTGGCATAAACTTCGAACAATCGCTATTGCTGCCACCGGCGTGCTGATCGTTTCGTTTTTGTATCTGACTGCTGCGACCGCGCTCACCGGCCGAACAGGTGGAATGCGATTGATGGCCTTAAGGACGGTAGACAAGCGGACCGGCCTGATACCTACCGGCGCGCAATCTGCAGGCCGGGCCGTAGTCTATCTCGGATCGTTGCTCGCGTTAGGATTACCTGCTGTGTATGCGCTTCTGAACCACGATGGCTACACGGCGCACGATCAGATGACACACACAATGGTTGTGCGCGATTAAGTGCCTCCGCAATTACCACACACCGTCAACTCTTTGGAGTGCGCTGACTTGTCAGCGCTTTTGACCGCCGCGCGACGGAGAGCACCTAAAACAGATTAGAATAAACGAGGTATACGCATGTAAGCTGATTTCGGTGCATCCCGAAAACATTCAACAAATCGTTGACGAAATCGACCCACTCATTCAGGGCAGATACTTCGGAAAGATATTCCAGTTACCTGCGTTTGCATGGGCGATCGATTTTGGCCTACGCGAT
>JBKPCC010000114.1:0-7800 GCA_046727215.1 Acidobacteriota bacterium | reverse complement strand
GGATGAGCCGCTTGGATGTAGTGAAGAGCGGCTTTTTCAAGGTCCAATTGCCGATGCCTTAAGCCATGTTGGTCAGATCGCGATGTTACGACGGATGGCGGGTGGGGCGATTCGTGGTGAGAATTACTTTGTGGCAGAAATAGAAGTGGGCCGCACCGGTCCCGAGCAGCACGCCGCGGTCTATGAGTTTGACTGATCACACGAACCGTGTACGCGGGAAGGGTGAAGTAAAGCCCATTGGATATTGGCGTTTGTCATTAAAGACACGATGGCCATATATGACAAATGACAAACAGCCAATATCCAATGTCAAATAGGGTTTTCTTTTCGCATCCCTCGCTAGGGCTTGAACGTATAGGTAATCGTCCCCAGCACCGTGTCGATCTTTCCTAGTTTTGCAGGAGCGAACGTCGCCTTCTTTGCAGCCTTCAGAGCAGCCGCCCGGAATACCTGATCACCACTTACTGTTCGCCAGGAAATCACTTTACCCTGCCGGTTTACTCGCACAAGGATCTGCACTGTGCCGGACAGACCCTTTCGTCTTGCTTGCGCAGGATATTCCGCTTTAGGAATACTCAATTCCTTGCCTGCCAGTTCGCCGCTGACAACCGGGGAATCACCAGCCCTCTTGACGGCCGCAACCGGAGCTGCGGGAGATGGATTCGGCGCAGCTGTCTTGGCGGTCTCAGCTGCAGGTGCGGCGCTGGAAGTTGAGGCAGGTACTGTTGGCGTCGACGTAGTAGACGTTGTTGGAACATTGAAGTTGTACGTAATTGTGCCGGACGTCACCAAGCTTTCCTTTGGTAGTTTTTCCCGCGAGAACTTTGCCTGTTTCGCTGCGCGCACCGCGGCGTCACGGAGTTGAACCGGACCATTAAGAGGCCGCGCCGCGATCACATCGCCCATCCGATTCACTCGAACTACGACCATAACGACGCCGGAATCACGACTACCTTTGTTGCCAGTCGGAGACTCAGCTTTCGGTAAACTTACTTCCGTTCCTACGAGCGCACCACCAAGAACGGGCGTCCGACTGCCTGGCTGGATGACGGTAGGCTGAACATTCGACGTGCCAAAGTTATAGGTGATCGTTCCCGAAACGACCTTCGTGTCCCTGGGTAATTTCTCTGTGGCGAATCGCGCGCTTCGAGCAGCTTTTTCCGCAGCTTTTCTGAAAAGCGCGTCTCCGTTCAGCGCGTGAGCAGCAATTACAACGCCCCCTGCACCATTTACTCGCACCACCACAGTGACTGCATCACTCCGCCCTTTAGCTTGGTCCGGATACTCAGCGTCAGGAAGGTTAAGTTCCGCGCCTGCGAGGGCACCGGCTACAAAGGGCCCACTTTTCTCTAACTTTGACGCGGTTGTTACGGAAGTTGGCGCTGCAGCGGTTGTCTTCGCCGGAGTTTGTGTTCTCGAGAAGCGGTTTCGCAGTATGAAGAATGTCAAAACCCCACTGCCAAGTAAAAGTGCCAGGAGTAACAGGATTATCGGCGCTCGTGTTCCAACTCGTTTTTGGGCCGGCGCTACAATTTTTGCCAACTCGGGGACAGAAATGGCTGGTGCCGCTGCCTGCCCTGGTCCAGATAGATTGAGAATTGCTCCGCGAGTACGGCTCCCTGGCGCTGAAGTGGTTGGCTGCGCATTACCCTGATCTGGTGTGGATGGAGAGGTCGAAGGCGGATCCATGGGGCTTGGCTCGACCTGGGGAGCAGCAGGTTCCTCCACGAGTGGCGACGTTTTCAGTGGCTCAGTAACAGGTCTTGCTTTTAACTCCGTAGTTTCACGTAGCGCAGTCGTTACTCTCGATCGGCCGCGACTTGCTTTAGGCACGAAAGACTCATCAACCTTTTCGTCACTGGCGACAACTGATTCCTGCCGCTCAGACGGTTCGGGAGCGACGACAACTGATTCCCGCTGCTCTGCCGCTTCGGGAGCAATAGTCGGTGATGCAAAGTCGGCAATGGTCCGGTCGAAATCCGGTACGGGATCAGATACGTCCGAAGTGCGAGACGATTGAGGAGGCGATGCGGAATTCTGATCCGTTGCGGTTGTATCCGCTGTTTCGACTTTTTCTGGCGTGTCGAAGGAAGCGGCGACATCAGGAATCGTATCGAAAGGAAGAGATTTGGACTCTTCTATGGGAGCTTCGAGCGGTTGAGGAGCAACAACTAAAGGCACCGGCGGTAAAGTTGGACCAGGCGCTACCTGGTCAAGACGAGCTTGCGCCGTCGGAAGATCTTGATTTGCAGTTGGAGTCTGCGTTGATACAGGCTGCGAAACAGAAAGCGGATCGGGATTCGTGCTTGCTGGCGCGGCGTTTACGGTGGATCGCTCCAAAGGCTCGCTGACTGCCTGAGCATTCGTCTGTTGGCTCGTGGCGGTCGGTAGTGACGCGGACGCCGCAGCCGTCTTTGGAGGTGGTGAAGGTATCTCTTGTGTTGGCGTTTTGACCGGCAGCTCATCCAGCTGCGGATTATCGAGTAGCGGTTGAGTCGTCTCTGGCGATACTGATGAAGGTGCTTCGGCGGTTGTTTGACGTGGCTGCTGAGCGTTCGTACGAAGCTTGCTGCGCGATGGTGCAAGATCTCGGGATGAGACCAATCCAAGTCTCAGTAGCTCCTGTTGAGCTTTCTCGCGAATCTCTTCGTCTGTCGGTTCTTTCGCTGGCGGCCTGATAAGGCCAAGTCTCTCTAATTCCTGTTGAGCTCTAAGCTGATGCTCCTCTACGTCACGTCTCGTTGCGTGGCCTTGCGCAGTAGCCTGCGGCACGTCCCGCTGCCGACGGGACTCTAACGAGTCATCAGGTGCTGTTGCTTCTGCTCCATTTGCTTGGCGTTCGGCCCGGACGGTTTTCAGAATTGCCGTAGCGGCGGGTCCAAGTCCGTTCGCCGAACGTCCCTTGTCTTCGCTGATGGGTGCGTCTTCTGGTGGAAGTGCCTTGACGAGAACGTCTGTGATATCAGCGAAGCCTCTGCGCTGTGACCACTCGAGTGCGCTTAATCCTTGATTATCGCGCAGCCGGACGTCGGCCCCGAACTGGAGTAGCAGGGGAACAATCTCGGAATGTCCAAGCAGCGCGGCCATCATTAGGGCCGTCTGGCCGCTCTGATTCCGGCAATTTACATCCGCGCCATGAACGAGCAGGTCTCGCAGTTTTTCTGCGTCGCCCTCGGCGATCGCGCGCATTATTGGCAGGGTAGTTGTACTCAACGGTCTACTGTACGCGGGGAAAGATCGTCTGTGGCAAACTGCCGCCATTTTAGTAGGCTGTGACTGAAACATAAAGAGAAATGTGGGAGTTGATGCTCGGATGGGTCATCAGGCGATTGATTGGATGTTTGTGTCATCGCTATATACGATGCGGACGAGTGAAAACGTTGGTTTTTGCAATCCTGTTCCGTTGAAAGAGTTTGTACACTTTGTTTCGTGTTTCATTCGTGGATCAATGTTGCTGTGGAACACGCGATCCGCGAAATTACACGAAGGAAACACGAATAAACTAAAAAGGATTGCTGCTCGCCTAATGTGCCGGTGTAGAATTGCACCGCCGCTCGTAAACAAGCGTGAACTTTGTCCCAATCTGGGAGGTATCTAAATGGGTCCTTCTCCTCGACTCTTTTGGTCAGCGATCCTGTTTGTACTGCTTGTTAGCACTGGCGTAAGCGCACAGCAATCGGGATCGCCTCCTGTATATCCCGGACCCGCAGTGCGCGAACGCAATCGTCAAATGGATGAATACGACAGGGAACTTGAGCGTTTGAGAAAAGGCGCAAGCGTCTCGAACGACCGTCGCCTAAACCTGTTTCCCCAGATCAATGATGACTTTCAACGCATCCAGGTGATTCACAACGAACTGGTAAAGATGCTTAAGACCGACAAGAGTTTGAACTATTCGCGCGTCAGCGAACTGTCAGGTGAGATGAAGAAGAGAAGCGGTCGTCTGCGAACGAATCTCGCATTGCCCGATCCGGAAAACGAGGTCGAGGTCGTCGCCGGAACGACAACGGTGGATGACAAACACGTTCGAGCCTCATTGATTGAACTTCATGACGTCATTGTGAGTTTTGTGGGAAATTCTATCTTTAAGAATTTGGCTCTTCTCGATGCAAAGGCCGTGGAGAAGGCGAGCGGTGATTTACGACAAATCGTTCGTTTGAGCGACAACATTAAGAAGTCAGCTGAGACTTTAAATAAGACGGCAAAGAAGTAAACGAAAAAAGGGGCGCCCGCGACGGGACGCCCCTAACTGAGTTGCAAGTGAGTTGCCTGTTAGAACGAGTAACGCACCTGGATTCTTCCTGAACGATAGCTTCGCAGCGTCGTATTTGGCCCACCGTTCAGCTCCGGTTGGTTGAAGAACGGGTTGAAGACATCACCGTCGCTGTTACCTCCGACAGAGGCCGCATCCCAGGTAAAGATGGGATGGTTCAGCACGTTGAAGAAATCAACTCGGATCTCGAACTTGTCATTCTCCCATTTCGTGAATGGCACCTTGATCGCCTTTGTCAGACTAAGATCGAGGCGGTTCAACCATGGGGCGCGCAAAGTGTTGCGGCCGACGAGTCCAGTTCGGATATTCGGGTCGACAACGAAGCGAGCATCGCTTAGCGCAATCGGCGTAACGAAGTCGTTCGTGCAATATCCAGTCGGCGACGGAACATCGCAGAGACCGTTGAAGATGGCAACCGAGTTACGCGGCGCGCTCAAATTGTTCAACGCCGGGCGGTCGTTGGTTGCAACTCCGTCTCCATTGATGTCGAAGCCGTTCAAGTAAGCAGTCTCAACCGCTCCGGACTGAATTCGGTAAATCCCAGAGAAAGTGAAACCGCTCGTAATCGCTTTCACAACACGATTTTCCGAGATGGATGGAAGATCGTAGAGGAAAGTGGCCGATACTACGTGTGGCACATCGTAGGTTGCTACACTGCGGTCCGCGCGACGGCCACCGAACAGTCCTAATAGGTCTGAAGATCGACTCGTTCCACCAGACGTCACGAACACCTCACTGTTGACGTCGTCGATGGCTTTGGAATACGTGTAGGCGAATCGGAACAACAGATTGTTTCGGAAACCACGCTCGACTCGAGTTTGCAGCGAATGATAAATCGAATCGCCTCCGTTGGTCCTCGGTTGAATTGGCCCACGCTCGGGGTGAATGCGAACGCCGGTCGCCGGATTCACTGGATTCAATTCTTCATTAAGGAAGAGGTGAATACCTCGCGAACCGACGTAGGCAACGTCAAAAAGAACTCCCCAGCGAAGCTGCCTCTGAATCCCCAGATTCCATACCAGCGTCTTCGGATTGTGCAGATCCTGAAGCACTGTTGATTGGGTAGCGAGTGGATTTGGCGCCGGCGCCACAGTTGGCAGAGTGCTGGTGGCATTTGCGAATCCGCGCCCACCTACCGTCGCGCCACGAGTAGTTATGCCGATCGCATTGGGGGAGGACGCGACTGTGTTGCTCAAAATATTGTTGAAGAAGATGTCATAATTCACAGCAAATCCGCCGCGAATTACTGTTTGATCTTCACCCAACAAACTGCGCCAAAACTTCGGTGTATAGGCGAAACTGACGCGTGGAGCAAAATTGTTCTTGTCACGTCTGACTTCGCAGCGTGTATTTAGTGGTATGCCAAAACCACAGAACGCCGGGAAGTGCGCTGAATTCTGGGCCACCCCGTACAGCTCATAACGAAGGCCCAGATTCAGTGTCAGGTTTGGACGTACTCGCCAATTGTCATTGATGAAATACGCCTGGTTGACCACGTTCGGATGATCGACGTTTTCGCCGAATACCTTCGAGGCAAACGTGCCTGATGTGCCGGAGAAGTCATCGACAAAGTTTCCAAATGCTGGGAAGGCTGCGATTGAACCTGACGCCGCGCTATTGGTGAACGTGAAGGAACCGCGCGTATTGATGGGAATAAATTGCTTCGCGCGTTGCATCATGACGTCAAAGCCGGCACGAAAAGTGTGATCTCCCCTGGTGTGCGAGATGGTGTCCTGAAATTGCCAGTTATTGAAAATTCGGCCTTGTGGAAAAGTCGCATCAGGACCGATGCCAGTGACCCTTGAAGCACTACCACCAAACAGGATTTGTGACGGTGCGGTTAGCAGCGCGTCATTGCGATACTTGAAGAGCACGTTAAAGCGACCGTAACCGAACCGAAACTCATTAGTGGTGGTGGCAGAGATGTTCCGGGTATAGCTGATGTAGGCATTCTGAATCAGGCTCGGTGTATCAACTTCTGTCCCGGGAAACTGAAGTGTCGAGAACTGTGGGAATTGGTTTGAGAAGAGTTGGTCGTCTGCAAGGTACCGAACTCCGATGCTGTCTTTGGAGTTCGGGGTCCAGTCAACGCGAAACAGGTATTGTGTGTCATCGACTGGCTGTGAGCTGGTCCTTGTGGCAGTGCCAAACGGAATGCTCGGACGGCCACCACCTAACGGTACGTTGAATACACCGGATTCGCCGCGAAGATCGCCGATGGTGGAAAGGTAGCGATCAAGGTTTGGACTAGCACCAGCTGGAAACAGTGAGCGCAGCAACGAAAATCCTTCTGCGGTTGGTACAGCTGGCGAGGAGGTCACTCCACCTGCGCGAAACGGCGACCACTGGATCGTGCTAAAGAAGAAAAGTTTATTCTTCTTAATTGGACCACCAAATGAAAAGCCATAGTCGTTCTCAATCGTTACGGGCTTTTTAGTGAGTCCAAGGCCTGCCTTCTCAAATGGAGATAGAGCTGCGAGCTTGCTGGGAATAATCACGTCATAAACTGAGCCGTGGAATTCGTTCGTTCCACTCCTTGTGATGACGTTGACGACTGCGCCGCCTGCTCGTCCATACTCGGCGGAGTAGTTACTGTTCAGAACAGTCACTTCGCTATAACCGTCGCGCAGCACAGGCTGATAAAACTGACCAGTGATCGAGTTGTCGTTATTATCGAGACTATCGACCAACTGATTGTTCGCTCGCGCCCGGAGTCCATTGACTGAGAACTCAGTGCCTTGCACGAACCCTCCTGCGAGTGGACCCGGATCAACCACGCCCGGCAAAGTGAAAACGAGGTTGACGGGGTTCAATCCCTGAATGGGAAGCTCAGTGATTTGTCGCGTCTCGAGTGTGTTAACGCGCGCACCGTCCTGGGTCTGCAATTCCACCGCACTACCGGATGTTACAGTCACAACCTCACTCGGATTGCCGACCTCCAGTTGGAAAGAAGCCTCAGTGGTTTGTGCTGCTGCGATTACAACGTCGCGTGTCGCAGACTTAAAGCCGGTAGAGGTTACTTCGATCTTATAGGTACCGGGATCGACTGCGTCGAACCGATAGCTCCCGTCGGTTTGAGATGTTGTTTCGCGCGAAACGCCTGTTGCAGTGTTAGTAGCTTTGATGGTTGCGCTCGCAACAGCAGCGCCATTGGCATCAGTTACGTTTCCGGCTATAAAGCCTTTGCTCGTCTGGGCCAAAGCTGTCGGGCTGATTGCAAGCATCAGGAGAGCGATACTCGCAAATACAAACTTCAATTTTGCCATATCTTAACTCCTCCGAAATCTCGGAAATGTCTTCGTTGTCGGATTAGCGAGTTGTGAAACTCACTTCAGGAGTTAAGCAGCGGCAAACGGTGAGCCACGTGTTGAGTAGGACCAAACGCGTGACAAGAAGGAAGTCGATCTCGAGGATTTGAAAGGCTAAGATCCAAATCCGTAAAGATCTCCATGATCGGAGAGAATGAAACGAGATCGCATGATTTACGGAATTTTGGATTGGACCACGCGAGACGGGGACGCGGAGAC
>JBKPCC010000113.1:0-21665 GCA_046727215.1 Acidobacteriota bacterium | reverse complement strand
GCCAAGCGGTCAACGCGCCCGTTCAGTGCTTTGCCGCTTTTATTGGTCCTTGTTGAAACTAACCGCTTGAAGTTAAGACTAATCGGCAGTGACCGATTAGCTAGTTTGTTGCATGACCGAACGAAAGTTTGTTGTTTAACTGAACGAAGTATTTAGTATAGTTTCGAAAAGGTGTCAATCCTTTTTATTTGTACCGGAAAAAAACAAATTCCCAGGGTTCGAGTTAACAAATTCTGACCGCAGATGCGCACTCTATCATCAGTCTAGACGAAAAGTTTACGCGCTTGCGAACGACCTTGAGCGGTAAAATTCGATGTTCATTCGCAAGCGCGCAAACTTCTGTAGGTCGGGGTATTGTAGGCTGGACTTGAACGATCCCCTCACTGCCGTGAAGGGGAATTTCCACTTTTCACACAATCTCTACCGCGCGCTGGTACTGACCGCCTCATGCGGCAAACGCTGCGGCGAACTTGCTCGCCAGAACCAGACTTAACGCTCCGCGAAGAGTGGGATTGTTTCCGAGTGTGGAAGGAATGATGCGCGCCGAAGGGAGACCTCTGCGCACGCTGTGCTCAATTGTGTCGGTGAGCGCTTTTTCAATGAGGTGCCACGCCCTTGCGATCTCTCCGCCTACGACCACAGCTTCCGGACTGAAGCCAACGATTAGATTGGAAATTCCCACTCCGAGCCAGTAGGCAGTTTCCACCAGCGCCTTTTGCGCATTTGGACCACCAGAAATTGCCCGGTCTACCAAGGCAGGAAAATCCAGAAGTGGGGCTTTTGAGTCTGCTTTCAGATTTCGATACCGTGCGACAGCAGATCGCTCGGATGAAAATGCTTCCCAACAGTCGCGATTGCCACAGGAACATGGAACCGGGGCATGCTCGCCAACAACCATGTGTCCGAATTCCCCCGCAGCCCCCCGTTGACCGCGATAAACCTGACCGTCAAAGATGATTCCAGTGCCAACACCCTCCGCAACCATCACCATTATGAAGTCCCTGGCGCCGGTAATCTCAGGCCGCCCGAACCAAAGTTCTGCAATGGCCATCGCATTCGCATCATTATCGATTTGCACGGGTAAGTTCGCACTCGAGGCAATCAAATGAGCGATTGGCAGATCACGCCACTTGAAGTATGGAATGTAAATGGCCGTGCCAGTTGAGGGATCACATAATCCAGGAAGGCTCACTCCAATCCCCTCGATGGATCCATTATTGCGACGCGTGAACTCGCGCAGAGTCGCAATCACATTATTGATGGTTTGAGCCGGATCGGGATCTGTTTGGAACTGCTTCTGGTCAATCACGCGACCGGCTAAATCGCTTGTGGCAATTGTCGTGCGTGTCGGCGTAATCGACACTCCTAACGCGATCGCTTCCTTGGTCCGCAACTTTAGCAGTGTTGGTCTGCGGCCTCCTGTTGACTCGCCTTCCCCGACTTCCTCGACCAATCCTTCAGTTTTCAGATCTTCTACAATTGCTGAAATTGTCGATCGCTGTAATTGAGTCTCGCGCGCAATTTCAGCTCGCGAAATAGGCTCGCGCTCGCGGACATAATTCAAGACTATCTGCCGATTTATATCGCGGATTGTGTTCAGGCGGGCGGCTTGCGCCCTTTTTAGATCGAGGCGTCGCACGGGATTCAGGTTCCACTCAAAGACGGAACGGACGCGTGTGAAGAAATCCAAGAATGCCGAGTTGCACAATCAGACTGACTCGGAGCTGATTAACAATTGACTAGTTCGTGGATCTATCTGGTTTTAGCCCAGAGCCATCACCTAGAGGGTGAGCCTTTACCTTCCGATATAGTAAATGTCTTGTCTATTCCCGGCAAACTGAATAACTCGCTAGCGCCGTCAGCCCACTGAATTTCAAGTTTGTCTATCTTTGTTGCCGAGCCTAATCCGAAATGAAGAGTCATATCATTTTGCGAACAATAACCTGCACCGCTCACAACGTCCTGGCGCTGACGAATAGTACCGGTTGTAAGATAAGCGATACTTCCAATTGCATCGCGAACAGTTTTCCGAGTGGTATCGCCAACGAGACGCAAACCGACCCAGTGATTTGTGCCACCGGTTACGTTTCGAAGAATCGATGGTTTGCTATCCAGATTGTTTATGACTAGATCCAATCGCCCATCGCCGTCAAGGTCACCGACTGCCAGTCCTCGTCCAGGCCACGCCGCAGCCAAAGCACTTCCAGGTGCAGCGCCGACCCTCTCGAACTTTCCGTTTTTCAAATTTCGAAAAAGAAGTGGCTGCTGTGCAAAGCTCGTCCCCCATTGGTGATCATCAACAGCCGGATATACATGCCCGTTCACTACAAACAAATCCAACCAACCATCATTGTCGAAATCCAAAAAGCTCGTGCCCCAACCAAGAAATGGAATTGTCACTTCTCCGAGGCCTGCCTGGAACGTAACGTCTGTAAAGTTCCCATCGCCATCGTTGTGATAAAGGACGTTTGAATCATCCGAGAAATTCGTAATATGAAAGTCAACGCGCCCATCGTTATCGTAGTCGCCAATCGCTAGACCCATACCTGCTTGTTCGCGGCCATTTTCATTCAGTGCGATTCCGGAAGGATACCCCACCTCCTCAAAGGTGCCGTCGCCTTTGTTTATATATAGTTGCTTGGGAGTGGAATCGTTGACGACGATTAGATCCAGCAACTTGTCGTCATTCGCGTGAACGAAGGCAGAGCTGAAACCATAATACTTTTCCGGATCACTAACTCCTGCTTTGACACTCACATCCTCAAAGGTACCGTCAGGCTTCTGATGATACAACGTGTCTCCTTCGCCGGGGAGCCCGCGCGGTCCACACATCACTGGCACACCGCGAAACTGACAGAAGTTCTGACCAATGTTTCCTGGTTTGCCGGCTTCGCTGGGACTTGCAGGCAGATTATTCAAATCTATTTCTACGTAACCTGGAACAAAAAGATCCAGACGTCCGTCGCCATCGTAATCTCCCCAGGTTGCTCCCGTGCTCCAACCTTTCCGAGCTACGCCGAGTTTTTCGGCTACATCTGTGAAAGTCCCGTTGCCGTTGTTGTGATAAAGCCTTGATACTCCGAAGTTGCTCACGTATAGGTCCGGGCGACCATCGTTATCATAGTCACCGACGGCTACACCGAAACCCCATCGGTCGTTCGCAACACCAGCTTTCTCAGTAACGTCTTCAAACTTCCAATTCCCTAAGTTGTGATAGAGGGCTGCATGCGGTGGCTTTTCTTTGCCCTGCATGGCTTCGAGGGTTGAGCCATTCACCAAATAAATGTCCATCAAACCATCGCCGTCGTAGTCGAACATTGCCACGCCACCTGACGGAGTTTCAAAAATGTAGTCCTTCGTGCGCGTCCCTGAGCGATGGCGAAAGTTTGCCATTGCTGTCTTGTTGGTCACGTCCTCGAAAACCACTGGCGCCTTTGGGTCAGTGATCCCGACCGTCCGACGCGACGTGTAGTTAATAGCTGCGCCTGTCGAGACTCCCTGCTGCGGCTCAGGTTTTTTTGCGGGCGCCTGTGCTGATACGAAACGTTGCCAGGCGGAGAAAGCCAGAAGAGATAGAAGAAGGATAAGAAGTAATGAACGGTACATAGCTTTATGTGCAAAGCCACCTTTAACGTGCATCGGACTCATTAATTACGAGATAGCGATCAATCACCGGCGTAGAGATCGTCTGCACCGTCCCGCTGGGCCATTGCACCTTGATCGACTTCACCTGGGTGGCATTGCCAAGACCAGCAACTATTCGCGGATCGTTCGACGATAAATAGCTTCCGGCCGTACTAACATCAAAAATTTGTTTCTTATCCGTACCGTCGACGACGGTAACACGCGCACCAATCCCACTGCGATTTGATTTCGAACCAACCAAAGACAATCCCAGCCAGTGATTGCGAGTGCCATCATTCCGAAGAACGACTGGTGGACCATCGACGTCGGAGATGACCACGTCAACCTGACCATCGTTGTTCAGGTCACCAAACGCTGCACCGCGGCCTGCGATAGCCGTCCCAAACGCGCGTCCTGCTGTGGCGGAAACATTCACAAATCCGCGCCCGGTGTTCAGCATTAAAAGCGGGGGTTCTTTGTATTTGAGGTATGGGTTCGTCTTTTCAATCGTGTCTAGCACATGGCTTTGTGCTACAAAGATATCGCGCAGTCCGTCATTATCCGCATCGATGAAGCGTGTCCCCCACCCAGACAGCATCAGCGTTATCTGGCCCACACCAGATGTATTAGTGGCATATGTGAAACTAAGATCACGATCGTTGTGATACAGCGGGTAAGTCTCCATTGAGAGAGTCGTAATGAAAACGTCTACGAAGCCATCATTATCATAATCGGCGGCATCGATACCCATTCCCGCGAAAGTCTTTCCATTTTCGTCGTAACCTGCTCCTGCGGTGACTGCGATATCTTCAAAAGTACCGTCACCTTTGTTGTGATAGAGTGACTGTCGAACACCATCATTCGCTACAAAGATATCGAGAAAGCCATCATTGTCGAAATCGGCAAATGCAACGCCCAATGCTTTACCAGCCGGATCGACAATCCCCGCCTTTGCGCTGACATCTTCAAATGATCCGTCGGGACGCTGATGGTAAAGGATGTTGGTAGCGCCTTTGAAATTATCGGGATGGCAGTAGGCTCGATATCCCTGCCGCATCTCGCCGCAATAGAGCGAACCTGAGTCAAAATCCCATTCAAGATAGCGTCCCACAAATAGATCTAAACGACCGTCGCGGTCATAATCCAGCCAACCGGCGCCTGTGGACCAACCGCTTGCGGCAACGCCAAGTCTCTTAGCGACATCGGTAAATGTGCCGTCACCATTATTGTGATAAAGATGATTGCCTCCATAGCCGGTCACATAAAGATCCGTAAACCCATCATTGTCATAATCCGCGGCTGCTACTCCCATGCTGTACCCGTCGCCGCGTAAGCCGGCACTCTCAGTAACATCTTCGAACGTCCCATCTTTCTTCTGGTGGTACAGGCGATTCCAGAACTTCGGGTCGCGTTTGTCTGGCATCTCCGTTCGAGGCATCGGATCTTTCAAGGCCGCGCCATTCGTAAAGAAAAGATCCATTCGGCCATCGTTGTCGTAATCAAACATCGCGACGCCGCCACCCATCGTTTCCAATAAGTATTTAATTGACGTGAACGAGGATGATCGCTTGAAAGTGATTTTTGAATCTGCTGTGATGTCGGTGAAAGTAACTGGCGACTTCGCCTGCGGGCCTGGTGGAGGCGGGGGCTTCGCCGGTTCACCCGAGCTATAAGATTTGCCGGTGCGCAACGGTGTCGGTGACGGCGCTGGCTGTTGCCCGTAAATGACCGACCAGGACAAAATCAGCCCAAGACCTAACAAGAAATGCAGATAGATATTCCTGAACACCTTGGGCTTGCTACTTGACAGCGATCGTTACGAAATCCCGGCCGGCGTAAAGACGAATGCTGTCGCCGCTCACGGTCATCGTTAGTGGCCGAGGACGTTGTAGCTGAGAGTCTTTCGTTGTGGAAATTAAGTGGATCTGATTGCCGGCAAGATCAAGCACATTCAGTTTTCCGTCGTTACTGAATCCGAATCCGTAAGCACCGACTCCGAGATCCGAGTCATTGATCTTAATTGGCGCATCAGTGATGAGAAAGCCCTGGTACTTCGCACGAACGTCAGCGGCGTACCCGGAAGTATCTACGAAACCCGCTATAACGTAGCGATTCGTTCCAAATCTGGCAGCCGCCGAATTGCGCATCTGAGTCGGCGCGCTTTGACCCTGAAAATAAAAGCTCGTGGGCACTACGCGATTCAAATCCGCACCGGAAAGAATGACCACTGGAGCTTGAGTCGCGAGCACGCTAAAGCTCGAGATCAGGAGCAAAAAGGTGAAGATATAAAAAGGTCTTGAGTTTTTCATATGCAATAGTTCCATTCTCGCAGGGGGCGATATTACCAGCTATTTGCGGGGCGAATCTTGGTGCATCCGCAATTTTAATCCCACCAACGGTCAGAGCCTGTGTCAAAATTCGAGGAGAGGCCACCGGCTTGTCCGGTGGAGACTCACGTTCGCAGCTATAACGAGCTACGACCGTTGAGGGGAGAGGCCACCGCCTTGTGCGGTGGAGTCTCACGTTATCTATTTACTCGTGAACTGTCTTCGATTACGGCCAAGCATGAGACTCCACGGGGCAAGCCCGTGGCCTCCATGTAATCTTTATATCGAATGTTAGTAGCTGCGAACGTAAGTCTCCACCGGACAAGCCGGTGGCCTCTTCCCGAGTTTTGACACAGGCTCGGTCAGTTGGTGGAATTTGGACCGCGGATAACTCCGAAACTAGGATTTGTGCAACGCACAAGCACGATTATCTACACTCATCGCGGAAAAAGGAATTGCAGCAACGCTCCGAAACGTGCCGCCCAGGCACGTTCGTTGTGTTCAGCTCCCTGATCTTCGAAGTACTTTAGATCCGTGCCTTCTCGCCACCCCTTTTTCTTCAACGCATCACGGAGCAATTCCGCGTCAGCCACCGTACGATTTGCCTCCGTTGCATTGCGTCCTTCCTTCGTGCCAACGTCCAACCAGATACGCAACGGCGGTCTTTGCTGAAACGATTCGACATATTGAACAATTTGGTGATTGGCAAACCATACCGACGGAGAAAGGACCGCCACTTTTCGGAAGACGTCTGGATATTTCAAACCGAGATATAGAGATACCAGCGCGCCAAGGGACGATCCGCCGATACCGGTATGGCTTGCATCCTTGCGCGTCCGGTAGGTCGAATCGATAAATGGCTTCAACTCATCGACCAGCATTCGCCCGTACAGATCAGCGCCCCCGCCTTTGTATTTTTCATCTGCAACCGGCGTGTACTCGTTAACACGCTCGTTACCAACGTTGTCAATTCCCACGATGATCAGCGGGTCTAATTTGCCTGTCGTAATCAGTGACTCGGCCGTTTCATCAGCGTGCCACTCCTGACCCGGAACGAATGCTGTAGCACCGTCGAACAAATTCTGACCGTCGTTAAGATAAAGAACCGGGTAATGCTTTTGCTTCTCCTTCTCGTATCCTGGTGGGAGGTAAACGATTATGTCGCGATCATTATTAAGGACTCGAGAGTGAAAGGCCTTATGGATCCGGATGTCGCCGGTCAGCGTGTGCGGAGTTTGAGCCACGACTGACCCAGGAATCAGCAAGATCAAGAATATCCATAAACTCAAACGATTCTTGAACTGCTTACCTGAAGACATGATTTAATGTTGACCGAGATCGTAAATCGTCGTCTGGGGATTGTACGCCTTCCAATCAAACCAATAATCGTTTAGCGCTGGAATTTTCCTCAGCTGATGACCTTTTAGCGGTCCAGTAAGAGCAGTCCCGGTGAAATCCCACTCGCTGGCTGTTTCAGCATCGATAAGATTCCGGGAAGGACCTGCCGGCTTCATGAAGAATTCCAACTTACGTCCTTCAAGCTCTCGTCCAAACACTCTGACTGACTTCCTATCGTCACCCACAACAATCACAATTGGCACGCCGCCAACCTCGTCGAGAACCGGAGTTTGTTTAATCAACCCATCAAATGGATACGCCTTTGCTTTGCCGTTAAGTGTGATTCCGACAACCAATGTTCTCGGTGCCAGCGACCTATCGACATATAACGCAGCGACCGGCAGTTTTGAGACTTTTACTTCCCAATCGGGTGAAATGTAATGACCGGCCTGTTGCACAGCTTCGTCGGGCTTAAGGACTCGGCCTCGGGGCTGTTCGGTTTTCCACAAACCAAAACTCAATTCCTCATGGAATACAGGCTTGAGGTGTTGCCCTTTTAATGGGCCCTGGATGGCCTCACCCGTAACCTGTTGCCACCATGAACCAGTCTCGTCGTCGCGCATGATAAAGTTCTGATTGTTTATACCTGCGAGATGAAAATGAAGTTCACGGCCGTTGACTGTCGCTTCCCACACCAGACCGGTGTGACAGAGCGTTCAATACGTAGCAACTATTGGCGTGCCCCCAACAACATCCTGCACTACGTGGTGATACCCCATAAATCGGATCGGGTAGGCAGCTGCCTCACCGTTCACCGTCACTACGAGCACCACATCGGAATCATCGAGGAAGGTTGCATCTGGAATCTTTGCGTAACTCGCATTTGGGAGCGGGTTAAACATCCATTCGAAATGATTCTGGCGCGCAAACCATGTGGCCGGTATTAGTGGCAAAACGATCATCGCAAGTATGGCTCTTCGCCACCACTTGCGAGCTCCACGCCATAAACCAACGACAAGAACCAAGGCAGCTACCGTCCCTAACAAAGTCACAAGAGGGGACCAACGACGCATCGCGTAAGAAATCGCGAGCCCGCTTGGTGATTGAGGTCGAAATGGCTGAATAACCCAAACGGGAATCGCCACGATCGCGAGGATTGCCACAACTACTAAAAGCAAAGCGAGCCAGGCGAGATGTCGCCGGCGCTGAGTATTGGCATGAATGTTCATAGCTGTTCTAACGCCTGCGTTTGCTGGTCGACAGGGCTCAAGGCTGATCGATCAAGAGCCTTCCGTACACCTGATCCTACAACCCACAACAGAGCTGCAAGCCCAAGCACAACCACTATGATCACAATGCTGCGACGACCGGTTATCATCTGAAACACTCCGCCTGCTATCGCCGCCAAGCCGAACACGATCACGATGCTAAACAGACCAAGAATCATCATCCCTTGTTCAGGCGTACCGGTGAATCGCGCTCCGCCGGTATTGGTTGCTGCCGATAGCATCATCGGCGCTAAGGCAATTGTTATCGTAGACATCATCGCTACCAGGAATAGACCGATGAGGACGAGTACGATGCCTAGTCGTTTAATCCTTTGTGCGCGTCGAATCCAACCGCCGCACTGAGGACATTTAGTTTCTTTGCCGGTAACTGTGTATTCACACTTAGTGCAGCTAAGCTGGTTTTTCATTTGTCCTCCAATTCTGTGCGGCGGTCTCAGATCACTGATCTCGCCACTCTGGAATTCGGCCCGGGGTCCATGGTGCACCGGCGACTTCCATCTGTTTCTCCAACCGAGCCAGATCGCCTTCGATTAACTGCCGAAGTTGCGACAGTATGTCTTCGAATTCTCCTGCGGCTGCGGCGTATTGCGCTTGTTGTGTCGCAGTCGGAGGGGCGGTGGACATGCGTTGCGCACCGACGATGCCGTTAACGCGGTCACTGATCGACGGCGGTGTGTTCATGTTGCGCAGACGCGCAGCCGTGTCGCCTCTGAGAGCGCGAAGAATACCATTTGTTCGTTTGTCGATGGCAGTCGCGTCGTTCAAAAGGCTCTCGGGCGCTGATGGAGTATCAAGCAACGCGCGCCGGATCGCGACCAGACGCGGCTTAAGTGCGTTAGCGGCGTCAAGAGCACCTGAAACGGCTCGTTGCAGGCGTGCGGTCTTCTGCTGAAATTCGACCAGCGCCGCTCGATCCGATGCACTCATATATTCCTGACCCTCAACGACGACTTGGAACTCACGTGGTTGTGACAATGGTGTGATTACACCGGCGACCCGCTTTGCCAGGGAAACCTTATAGATGCCCGGCATTACCAAAGGTCCGCCCGGAGGTTCGGCGAAAGGATCTTCAGTCTCTGGATTCGGCGGGGGAGGCAAAGTTGGTGACGGATAACGCAGGTCCCATGACACCCTCTGCATGCCGGCTGTAACTGGGCCGCTGATGCGCCGAATAACATGACCTGCTGCATCGCTGATTGTGAGGATCACAGCTGGACCTTCTTCTTCATCCTCAGCCTGCAGATCCGACAACGATGGCCATGGCACTGCTTGTCCTTTCTTCTCAGCTTCTTTCTCGGCCTCCTGCCGTTTTTCTTTGCGCGTTTTGACTGTATCTTTGAGGTAGTATGTGAAAGTTACTCCGAATGGTGGATTGTCCGCAGTGTAAAACGATTCTCCCTGAAAGACCTTTCCTCGACCACCAAGCGGCTGCGATTGGATGTACATAAGTGCATCCTTGACCGGAAAAACCACTGCTTCTTCTTTCAACATCTCGGGTTTCAACAACCTAAGCGGCGTGTAGTTGTCCAGTATGTAGATACCTCGCCCGAAAGTCCCCACTACAAGGTCATTCTCGCGTCTTTGAATGCTGAGATCACGGACCGCAATCGTGGGGAATCCTCCTTTGAGTTGTATCCACTTTTGGCCGGCGTCGATCGAGAAATAGAGACCAAACTCAGTACCTACGAACAACAGATTCGGATTGATATGATCTTCTGCGATCGCCAGCACTGGTCCATTTGCCGGTAGATTGCTTTTGATGGCGCTCCATGTGCGGCCTGCGTCCGTGCTCTTTAACAAATAAGGTTTGAAGTCAGCGTTCTGATGATTGTCAAACGCAACATATACGGTATTCGCATCGTGGTTTGAAGCAACAATTCGACTGACGTACGCCATATCAGCAACTCCGGGAAACTTGTCTAGCCTGCGCCAATTTTTTCCACCGTCCTCGGTAACCTGGATCAGTCCATCATCAGTGCCGACATAGATCAATCCTTCCTTCCTGGGAGACTCAGCCAGTGCGCAAGCGTTTCCAAAGAAAGCAGTCGATGCGTTCTTGGCAACGGCATCGACGCCCCAGATCTTTCCCATGACCGGCAACTTATCCCGGTCGATACCTTTAGAAAGTTGGCCGCTGATCAATTGCCAACTGTCACCACGATCATCACTACGAAACAATTTATCGGCCGCGAAATACAGCCTCGTATGCGAATGCGGACTGACGATGAACGGCGAATCCCAATTCCAGCGCAGTGGTTGTTCTCCACGTCCAGTCTGTGGCTGGATGCCCATGCGCTCTCCTGTGCGTTTGTCGAAGCGCGACAAAACACCATTCTGCAATTCTGAATAAACCGTGTTGGGATCTTCAGGATCCACTTGTGTCCTGAAACCATCGCCTCCCAAGGTAACGAACCAGTCGCCACTGGTTATTCCAGTCGCACTTCGAGTTCGTGAGGGACCGCCAACATTGAAATTATCCTGCGCTCCGCCATACACGTTGTAGAACGGCGCCGCATTGTCGGTTGTCACATCGTAGAACTGCATAACCGGAAGATTCTCTTTGAACTTCCAATTCAGCCCACGGTCATAACTTTCGTAAACGCCACCGTCGCAACCGACTAAATAGTGATCAGTATTGTTCGGCTCGATCCAAATATCGTGGTTGTCGACGTGTTTTGATTTTTCTCCGAGGCGGCGCAAAGTGCGACCGCCATCATCGGACACCATCAAGAAAACGTTCATGATGTAAATGCGATCAACATCCTTAGGATCGGCTACGACTCGGGCGTAATACATCGCCGTCGAATCAAATTCGTTACGCCGTTCCCAACTGCCGCCGCGATCGCTCGAGCGGAAAATTCCACCCTTGCGATCTGCAGCCTCGACGGTCGCATATACGACATTGGAATCCGCTGGTGAAATGGCCAGTCCGATGCGGCCCAGTTCTGTCGTAGGCAGCCCTACCCGTAATTTGTTCCATGTGGAGCCACCGTCCGTCGACTTGTAGAGAGCGCTTTCAGGGCCACCGTTAATTAGTGTCCACATGTGCCGGCGACGCTGGTACGAGGCGGCATACATTGTATCCGGATTCTGCTGATCGATAACGACGTCGGTTACTCCAGTGTTCTCGCTGATATTCAAGACATTCTTCCATGTCTTGCCACCATCGGTAGTTTTGAAAAGGCCACGGTCGCCGCCCGGCCCCCATAAGGGCCCCTGGGCCGCAACAAACAATACGTTCGAATCACGCGGGTCAATCGCAATTCGTCCGATGTGTTCCGACGCTTTCAGGCCGACATTCTTCCACGTCTTGCCGCCGTCATCTGAACGATAAACGCCATTTCCATACGAGACGCTCCGCTGGCTGTTGTTTTCTCCGGTGCCAACCCAAACAGTTAACGGATTTCTTGGATCCAGAACGATTGCTCCAATCGAATAAGAACCTTCGTTATCGAATACTGGTGTCCAGGTAGTTCCGCCATTGATTGTTTTCCAGACACCGCCGGAAGCTGCAGCCACGAAGTACCGCGCTGGATTGCTCGGATCCACCGCAAATCCGATTACGCGTCCCGACGTAAAAGCTGGACCAATGGATCGCAACCGCAATCCGTTGAAGGTAGGCGCGGACATCGGATCGGCTGGTTTTTTCTCTTCTTCCGGCTTCTTTTCTTCCGAAGATTTGGTGGCTTCAGGTGATGAGGACGGAGATGGCGAGGGCGAGGCTTCCTGTCGAGCTCTCTGAGTTGCGGCTCGCTCCGCAGCTTTTTCTTCCTGCGCAACAGTTGGAATGGGTAAGAGAACAAATACCGCTATTAAGAAAAGAATAAGATGATTCATGAAGGTCAAACTCCGAGACATGCAGAATTGAGTCTTGCTCGCGTGGTCTCCTCGGACAGCCAGGGGCGCGCTGTGCTTCATTGAGTAATCTCCTTCTGAGGGTGAATGTTCGGAAAAGTGAACCAGGCCGTTAACGCCTGACACACTACTGTCCAAACAGATTGCTTGAACTTACTTGTTTTTCGGGTATCAAGAAGAACGTTTTCGTTCGGTCAGACTTGAGATTGTCTGCGTGCCCTCAGCAGGTGTCAACCGCGGAACCACGGCCGAAGCGAGCGGATGTAGGCGCTCACTAAATGGGCCTGGAAAAATTTGGGCGGGCAAAAGGTGGAAGTATCTAGAATGCTTCCCACACTCTTACCCGCCGGGTCCAACCTCATCAGCAACTACAAGCTGAAAGAGTTAAGACAGTCGCGACTTTAGCTGCATGATTAACTCTCGTCAATTCTTGGGTTGTTTTACTTTGAGTTTGGTGTGATTTCGTGGATCATGATCAGGGTCCGATCCAACAAAGCACACAAAACCACAGTACCGTTACTTACTGTTCGACGACGGCGTCTGAATGTTTATGTCAATCTTTTTGTTCTGGTTAAAGATCCTGCCGCCGAAGACAAACAATGCAGCCACAATGACGATCACAAAGATCACCAGCACTGCAACAACGCCGGCACTGCCACCACCACCACCATCACCATCAGCCATGACTGATTCCTCCTAAGTTGATTAACAAGTCTTGTAGGTCATGAAGGTCCTACTATGTTTTTGTTCGCCTACGCTGCACTTGTCTCGCCACCCAGCAGCGTTAACACTTCACCGGTCACGTAACTCGAGTCGATTTCTGAGGCAAAATAAACGTACGCCGGAGCAATCTCTTTAGGTTGCGCAGGTCGCTTCCTGCGTCCCTCTTTTTCGACCGCAGCTTGAGTCTCCTGCGCGTCTGTTTTCTCTTCGGGAAGATGCGTAATGACAATGTCAGCGCCTTCGCGCGCAAAGAGGACGGCGACCGCGCGACCGATACCAGAGTCGCCCCCGGTTATGAGGGCGACTTTGTCCTGGAGTTTCGCTGATCCGCGATAGTAAGGTGCGGAGTAGCGCCGGCGTGGGGTGAGCTTGCTTTCAATTCCGGGTTTCTGCTGATGCTGAGGAGGCATCGGCGATTTCGGTTGCTGTAATTTGCCATTCGATTTTCCGTTAGCTCGGACGGCGCGCTGAGTAGTCGTGCTCGATTTTTTTGTCCGCGTTCGCCCGTTATGGCTTGTCTTCTGCTTCGCTCGGCTCGGCATAATCTCTCAGCGTTTCTTACTTCTGCCCTTGCGCGATGAGCTCTATCGCTTCGCTTCGTGTAGCTCGACTGGTCGCCCTGGGTCTATGTCAACTCCTTTCGTTAATTTCACTCATCAGCTGATCCAGAATCTCCGCCTCTTGATCGAGAGCCTGTCTTCGTTGCTCGAACGACATGCGAAGCGTTTCGACACTTTGCTCAAGCAGATCAAGACTCGCGCGTTCTTTTTCTATGGCCTGCCTGAGAAGATCAATCGATAAGGTTGGACGCCCGCTTTGCTGTTCGGCTTGCGCAGCATCAATTCCCTCAGCAGCCTCGCTCTCCATAGCTATCGCCTCGCTTAGTACTTGACCGCTTTCGCTCACGTTGTTCCTCCAAATCAACAACTGTTAACGATTACAGCTATCCCTTATGAGCATCAGAAAGCAAACCTCGCGCCCGCCACTCGCATTCGCTTGCAAAAGCAATGCTATTGCGCGTGTAACTCGCCGGATTTCTTATAAATGACGGTGGCATTGTTATTGCGACCCTTTCCCAGCGTCCGTTTGTACGCAGTTGCTTGTGCTCTCAAACTGAACAGACGCAGGTTGGTGTGTACAGGAAGATTACACGCAGGAAAGGAAGGGAGAGATGACAAAAAGGTCAGCAAAGAGCCATCGCGAGTTGATTGATACAGGTCGGGACAAGCGGTTCGTCCGTCGCGACGAGAAGGGGCGATTCGATGAAGTTGTTGACGTTGGACGTTCACTCGCGCAGGACCGAAGAAGGGCGGCAAAAACGAAAGCGCCCGTCGGACAGGGCAATCGTGGTGACCAAAAACGGAAATCGTAGTTCGGCTGCATACAGGCGGTCGATTCAAAGCGTGGATTGGCCGCCTGGTGCGCGGCTGGTCGTCCGTTTCTTCACTCTTTGGAAATAATCATTCAGCAGCCGAGCATGACAAATCAGGCACATTCCTTCCCTGGCTCTCGAGGCATTAGACCGGATGATTGCGCCACACCAGGAACAAATGACATCAATTGTTGCTTCAGTATTTTCTTTCCGGGCTTTGAAGCCCGCTTGATTTTTCTTCATTACCACCTACTGCTTCAAATCAAACTGACTCGGGGCGTTTTGAAAACGAACGATTCCCTCGCTTCAAATGCCTTAATACAACTCGCATTCCGGGCTACCAAACGTCATGACGAATATTGAACGTTTGCAAACAACGGGGATTCTGCGATTCGGATCCCCTGAGCGCGGCTTTCGTTACAGACGAGCCGATGCGGGACGAGTTGGAGCAGAAGATCTGGAACGCATTCGTGGATTGAAAATACCCCCCGCATGGGTGGACGTGGCTATCAACAGTTCCGCAAACGGCAGACTTCAGGTGGTTGGAAAGGACGCAGCTGGACGCTGGCAATACCTTTATCACCAGAATCACGTAAAACAACGAGAGCACCGAAAGTTCCAGCGATTAGTTCGCTTTGCTGAAGCATTGCCGAAAATGCGCGCTACTGTGAATCGGCACATCCGGCAACAAGGTCTGGGAAGAGAACCAGTCATGGCTGCCATTCTTCGAATTCTGTCGACGTGTTTCATGCGTCCGGGCAGTCAGGTTTACGCAAGCGAAAATGGAAGCTATGGAGTGGCAACGCTTAGATCGCGTCACGTAAAAGTGCAGGGGGAGGTCATCCAGTTTGATTTTCCTGGTAAGTCGGGAGTCCGACAATTTCGAGAGTTGGAAGACAAGCAGGTAGCGAAGATTGTAAGAGCGCTACTGAAGAGTGGCGGCCCAGAAGTATTTAAATACCGCAACGGGAATAATGAGCTCGTTGACATCAAGCGACGTCACATCAATGCATATATAAAAGAGGTGATGGGCGAAAATTTTAGTGCTAAGGATTTTCGGACGTGGGCCGGTACGCTGATCTGCGCGTGTGCCCTTGCCCGCGTGGGAACAGAGCTTATTGAGAAACGGACTGTACGGAATCGCAAGGTTGTGCAAGCAATTAAGGAAACAGCGACGGTCTTAGGCAATACCCCGGCAGTGTGCCGCAGCGCATACATCTGCCCTGTAGTGATTGATAGGTTCCTCGCAGGAAAAACGGTTAATCAATATTTTTCGACGCTCCATGAATTGATTGCCTACCGTGCCAGAAAGCTGCACCCAGCCGAAGAGGCTGTGCTTAAGTTCCTCAAGAACACTGCGACGTGATGGCACTCTCCGAGGTAGCATGCAAGGACCTTTACGTGGGATTTTAGCAGGTGCGGCCGCATGGAAGTTTGGCGGCGGCTGCATCTCAACCATTCTGATATTCATTATTGTCTTCTGGTTGCTAGGTTATGTGAGGTCCTAGCGACACGTTCGGTCCGCCTAAGCCTTATGGAAGACGCACCTTGGAGACATCAACAAAGGCTAATCGATAACTGTGGCGCCGCTCGTCGTGCGCGGGAAGAACTGAACAAAATTCTAATTTCTAAATGTCCTCCTCCTCCCACTCTGTGTGCACAAACCCGAGTTCTGGTTTATCGACTCGTTCATACGTATGCGAGCCGAAGAAGTCGCGTTGCGCCTGCGTCAGATTCACGGGAAGATTCGGTGCTCGATAAAGATCGAAATAGCTGAGGCTTGATGCCATAGCCAACAAGGGTACGCCCTGCTCAACCGCCAGGCTAATAACACTTCGCCAATTCGTTTGAGCTTTCTCTAGTCGTCCACTGAATTCCTCATCCAACATTAGATTCGGGATATCGGGCTGGCGCGCGTACGCCTCCTTGATCCAGCGAAGGAATTTCGCGCGAATGATGCAGCCTCCCTGCCAGATCCTGGCCACCTCACTCAGATTAATATTCCATTTCCATTCATCGGATCCCGCGCGAATTAACTTCATCCCCTGCGCGTAGGAGCAGATCTTTGAAGCGTAAAGCGCATCGCGAATTGCCTCTACTAAATCGCCGGGATTAGTGCTAACTGAATTCCGATGCGGTCCGCGGAGCAGTTGGCTTGCTCTAACACGTTCATCTTTTTGTGCCGATATGTTCCTCGCCGTGAGGGCGGCCTCAATCGTAGGAATGGCGATCCCAAGGTCCTGAGCCACCTGGCTGGTCCACTTTCCGGTTCCTTTCTGACCCGCCTTGTCGGAGATCAAATCCACCAGCGGACGCCCAGTCTCCTTGTCTTTGAACCTAAGTATCTTGGCAGTAATCTCAATCAGATACGACTCAAGCTCACCCCGATTCCATTGGTCAAAAATCTGCGCCATGCGTTCTGTGTCGAACCGTAGGACGTTACGCAGCAGATCATACGCTTCGGCAATCAACTGCATGTCGCCGTACTCGATCCCGTTGTGGACCATCTTGACGTAGTGACCTGAACCTCCCGGACCGATGTAGGTAACACAGGGCCCGTCCTCGACTTTTGCAGCGATCGCTTCCCAAATGGGTCTGATTTGTTCGTAGGCATTGCGATCGCCGCCCGGCATCAAACTTGGTCCCCACAAGGCGCCCTTTTCACCGCCGGATGTGCCGGAGCCGATCAGGAAAAGACCCTCATCTTTGAGCTCGCGCTCACGACGTTCCGTATCTTTGAAATACGAGTTCCCGCCGTCGATGATGATGTCGCCTTTTTGCAGGAATGGCTTAACGAGATTAATCGTCCAATCCACCGGGTCGCCCGCTTTGACAAGCAAAATGATCTTTCGTGGCCGTTCAAGAGCGTTCACAAACTCTTGCGGCGAGTGCGTGGGAATTATTCGCTTGTCTGCGTGACGCGAGGCAAAAGCTGTTACGACCTGGGGCTCACGATCGAATACAGCGATGGAGTAACCATTTCGCTCGATGTTGAGCGTGAGGTTCTGTCCCATCACTCCCAAACCAATCAAACCTATGTTTGCTGAATCTACTGCGGTGCTCATGGGTTTAAATTCCGAATTGCGAATTAGGACCTGTACGACCTATTTGACCTATTAAAGCGAAACATTTCCCATCTATTCACTCAGCGCAGCAATCACCACTTCACGGAGGCGCTTCAAGCCTCCCGGTACATCGCTATCTAAGTGAATGCGAATTGCTCGCCGGCCGTGAACGCGCAGAGACCGGAAATCTCCAAGGGCCTGTGCTTGTTTCAGAATACTGAACGTGTACGGCGCGCCGGGAATGGGCAGATCTATCACGTCGTCCGCCGTTACCTGGAGAAACAATCCAGTATTTGGACCACCTTTATGAAGTTGACCAGTCGAATGGAGAAACCTTGGACCGTAACCAGTGGTCGTCGCACATCTCGTAGCGGCCCGCAAATAGCGGCGGATGTCCTGAATACAGGCCTCGATCTCGGGCGTCTCTTCGACAAAGTTGAGCAAAGCAATGTAATCGCCTGCCTTCGCCTTTGACAAGTGAGCCCGCACTGCCTCGACTACCGAGGTCGGCGATCCTGTTCCGGTTCGTTCGTCGGCATACACCGTAAGACCGTCGCCTTTTGCAATTACCTTTTGTTCGCGCAGTTTTCCGTCTTTGACAAACGCTTCGAGCAGCTCCTTGGTCGCGTCCTTTGACTCTTGAACATTTGGTTGGTCAAACGGATTTATCCTTAATCGCCAGCCGGCAAAGGCTGTTGCGAATTCCCAGACAAAGAAATGTCCACCTAGATCGTACAAATCATTCAGCGCAAGTTGGACCACCGGGTGTCCTGCGTTCTCGAGCTCTTTCAGTGCGGCCGCGGTTTGATTGTCTGCTTTGTCCAGTGCAATCGAGACGAACAGGCGATCATCGCCGTACAAAGAAGGACGGCCTAGCGGTTCACCGACGATGGGCACGATCCCCTTTCCTTCCTTGCCAGTGCTTTCTGCAATCAGCTGCTCGATCCAAAGGCCCAGTGCCCCCAATTTCTGATCCGTAACTAAGGTCAGTTTGTCCCGACCTTGCTTCGCACACTCGGCCATAATCGCGCCAAGTTTTGCGGCATCATTGTCGACGGCGGAATGTTCTGGTCCACAGGCATCACCAGCAAGTGTCGCTCTTTGCAACAGCCTTTCAATGTGAATGCCCATCAGTGCGGCCGGTACCATCCCAAAATACGAAAGCGCCGAGTAGCGCCCCCCGATGTCCGGCTGATTCAGGAAGACCCGACAAAAGTGATCTTCATTGGCAATCCGCACAAGTAGAGTACCTGGATCTGTAATCGCGACGAAGTTGTCTCCCGGATTCTGCAGCTGATGGCGAGCTTCCTCATACCAATACTTGTGAAACACAAGCGGTTCAGTGGTAGTTCCCGATTTGGATGCAATGCTGAACAAGCACTGTCGAATCTCAATTCGTCGACCAAGTGCGACCAGAACATCTGGATCCGTGGAATCGAGCACCAACAGTTCAGGATGGCCCGATTGATGACCAAATGTCTGTCGCAACACTTCAGGACACAGCGAAGAGCCGCCCATTCCACAGACCATCACGTGTCGAAAGCCCAGGGGCCCAGCAACATCATCGGCAAATCCCGTTAGCTCGCCAGCCACACGCTGCATTTCCGCCGCGACGGTTAGCCAGCCAAGTGAATTCTTAATGATCCGCTGATGCTCTTCTTCAGTTTTCCAGAGCGAAGCGTCTTTGGTCCATATTCGGCGGACGACGTCGGCTTTGTCAGCCTGGTCCAACGCAGCATTCACAAGCTGTTCGTACTTGCCTAATGACGCGCTAAGGCGCTCTTCGTCCATCTTCCGACCTGCTTTGTTTAAGGGGAAGTTTTAGTGTAGCACGGCATGTCGACGGACACACGGAGATACGTAGAGACGAGTATGCATACAGCTGCTTATTGCGGCATAATCGATACATGGGGGTTTGCAATGAGCAAGAAACGTGCATTGATCGTCGTGGACGTACAAAACGACTTTTGTCCCGGAGGATCGCTTGCTGTCCCCGCTGGGGACGAAGTTGTTGCGCCACTTAACAAATTGATCGAAGGGTTCCTTCAAAACGGCGAGCCGGTATTCAAAACTCGCGACTGGCACCCGGAAAAGACAAATCATTTCGCTGCTTACGGTGGCACCTGGCCAGTTCACTGCGTACAGAATACGAAGGGCGCCGAGTTTCATCCGGCGCTGCTCGACTCTAAACACATCCGGATCACCTCGAAGGGATTAGGTGACGAAGACTCTTATTCAGGTTTTGACAGGACGGATCTGGCGTTGCAATTGCGGCGTCTGGGTGTGGAAGAAGTTTGGATTGGAGGCTTAGCGACCGACTACTGTGTTAAGAATACAGTTCTCGATGCACTGAAGGAAGGCTTTAGAGTGAAGGCTTTGAAAGACACGATGCGCGCGGTGGACGTGAATCCAGGTGATGGTGAACGCGCTATTGAAGAAATGCGAGCCGCTGGTGCTGAGATTGTGGATAGCGGCGCACTGGAACCAGATCCCGTCACAGAAGCTTACAAACGCGACGTTGACCGCTCGCTTATTCTGGAAAACCTTAAGCTGACGGTGGATGAACGGTTCAAGCGATTGATGAATTTGCAGCGGTTTGCCGAGGAGCTTCGCAAAGCGGGCAAACAAATGCCAAGGCGATAATGGACTACGAAGCCCTCTTACAGGTACTGGCGAACTCCGGCGTGGACTTTATTGTAATCGGAGGCGCGGCCGCCACAGCATACGGATCGGGTCGTCTAACCGAAGATTTAGACATTGTCTATGACCGGTCGCCCGAGAACATCAGCAAGCTTGTGAAAGCACTGGCTCCTTTGAAACTGTATCTGCGAGACGCCCCGGCGAGTTTACCCTTTCGGTGGGAAGAAGCAACCGTGCTCCGCGGATTAAACTTCACATTGACCACGTCACTAGGACCGCTAGACCTCTTTGGTGAAATCATCTCTGGTGGTGATTACCAAGATCTAGTTAGTCATACGGTATTACTTCAAGTCTTCGGCGTTGAATGCCGCTTTCTAAATTTACCACGCCTGATCGAGATCAAGAGAGCAACAGGAAGGCCAAAAGATCGCGAGGTACTGGCTGAACTCGAAGTGATTCTCGAGCAGCAGAACTGATATGGGCACGCTTAACATCGATCGCTACCATGCAGCGATGGGCAGCGCTTCCTTCAAGGACGTCACTCGCCTGCATGACAAAAAACTAAGTGATGCACTCGCCACTTTCTACGTAACCCAACGCAAACTTCCTTTCGCGCCCTGTCTTGGCCATGAACGACTGGTCCGGCTCTTGATGGACGGCCAGATTGATCGGCCTCGTTTGCGCTTTCTTGAACAAGACCGCGGCGGTCTACAGCTCTTCGCCGAGGCAATTGAGGACATTCAGTTCCTCGGTTCCATTCGGACAGTCCGTCCAGGAACAATCATCTTCGCAAATCAGCCCTTCGCTGACATCACCGGGGCCTTTGGACTAACACAAGCGCAAGAGATCAAATTCGAGCATGCATTTGATCTCCCAATGACGACCGCCGCCACGGCGATTCAGTTTCGTATGGCGGCAGGCGAGCACCGGTGGCTTTCGGATTTCTCCTTGCGTCGAAATGGCGATATCGAACGTGCAGTCGACATTGCTACGTACGCTTTCATCGGCGGCTTTAATGACACCTCGAATATGGAAGCTGCGCATCGACTCGACATTCCTGCCGTCGGCACTGAAGCCCATTTCTGGCAACAGTCGTACATCGAGTACATGTACGAACCTGAGATCGAGCCGCGCACTGGCAAACCAAAACATTTCGAGCAAGTTGCCTTCGAGCGTTGGCTGGATGCCAATCCAAATGGTACGACGCTGTTGTTGGACACGATTGATGTCTACATGGGCGCGGTGCATGCAGTAATGGCTGCCACGTCCACAGAGGTTCGGCGGCGCGCATTTAAAGGATTTCGAGTTGATTCAGGCGACTTGGCTGAACTGAGCGAATGGTGTCTTCGGTTCTTCGAAGCAAACGGCTTGAAAGGTTTGCGGCCGAACTTAACCGGTGATCTCGACGTTGAGAAGGTTCGTACTATTGTCC
>JBKPCC010000112.1:0-10841 GCA_046727215.1 Acidobacteriota bacterium | reverse complement strand
GTGTTCGCTTACCCGGGAACCAGAGCGTGCGGGACTTGGTACGCATCTGCGGCGGCGCGCTCACTGCTACCAGCGCAAATCAGTCCGGCAGTCCACCCGCGCGCTCAGCCAATGAGGTCGAGAAGTACTTTCACAATTCTATCGAGCTCATAATTGATTCCGGTGACGTGCCCGTACACGAACCTTCCACTGTGCTTGATCTCAGTGATGAGGAAACGCGCATGATCCGGGAAGGAATTATCAAACGAGATCAATTGGCGATTTAGTGGCGGAAAGAGGGAAGTAAGGACGAGCGACAGACATTTTTCATTTTCCGTTTCTCATTTTCCATTTGTACGGATGAGTAGTCAGTGTGACCGTAACATAAGATTACTTTGCCTACACAACCTCTTCGCCCGCAGCGAATGGAAAATTGGAAAATGAGAAATGGAAAATGGAAAATTTAGCTTTTTGCTTTTCGACCTCCCTAGCCCCTTGTCCCCCTCTTATCGACCATTGATAGTAAGATTCCGGACGAATCCCCAATCGCCGCTCGCATTCACCTCGATGTTACCCACAGTCTTCTTAGCTATCACCATATTTGCCTGATACCAGAGCGGAAACACAGGAACATCACGACTGACGATATCCTGAATTCCTTTGTAAAGGTCAGAAGCCTTCTGGCGGTCGAACGTATTTACCGCTTCATCAAGTAGCGCGTCGAGTTCCTTATTGCTGTAGCGGCTGCGGTTTCGCGCTGCCCGCACCTGCGTCGGAATCTCGGACGTCGCGAAGAGGTCCTTGTAGAAAATCGGGTCTTGATTACCACCCACCCACTGGCCATAAAAAATCTGAAACTGGCCATACCGAAGCTGATCGAAAAGCGTGTTCAACTCGGCCGTCTCGATCGAAACAGGAACTCCGACCTGTTTCAAATAATTTTGAATAACACCTGCGTAGTTCTTGGCTGACACGCTGCTGCCGGAAACTTTAAAGACGATGGGTTTCGAGAACCTCATTTGTGGTCCATCACCGTCCGGATCCTTCAAACCAGCTTCGTCCAGGAGCTTCTTCGCCATGGCAGGATCGTACTGGTAAGTGTGACCCGGGGTATAAGCCCACGACTCTTCCGGAAGGATCGAGTGAGCTAGCTTTGCCTGCCCGAGCAAAAGATCGCGGATCATGCTCTCGCGATTAATTGCATAGGCGATTGCTTGTCGCACACGCAGGTCATTCAGTGGCGGTTGACTCACGTTGAAGGTCAGAAGATTGAGGTTTGATCCGGGAAATTGCTTTACCTGAAGATTCGGATAATCTGCAAGAAGCTTGATTGCGTCTGGCGACAAACTGGTTGGAAGGGGCGCAATATCCACGCGCCCAGCTTGCAGCTCGGCTTGGAGCGCATTTGTGTCGGCGATTACGCGAACGCGCACCGATTGAATCTTTGCCGGGCCCTCCCAATAGTCGGGAAAGGCTTCCAGATCAAGCACCTGCTGCGAGCTGTCGTAGCTCTTGAACGTGAATGGTCCTGTACCTAATGGGTGCTGCTTTTGTGACTCGTAACTGTCTTTAGGGATGATGGCTACAGGTACAAGATTTGAGAGCAAACCAACCCAGGGCTTAGTGAGCGTAACCACGACCGTCTTCGGATCCGGTGCCTGGACGCTCGTTATGTAACCCCGCTTGTTCGCGCCCGTGCCTTCATAAAAGCTTGCAGACTTGGCAAAGTTCGAAGAAAGGACCAGATCGAGCGTGTACTTGACGTCCGCAGATGTCAGCGGCTTGGCATCCTGAAATTTAACGCTGTCGCGTAAAGTGAATGTATAAGTGAGGCCATCATCGGATCTCTTAATCGGATCAGTGGCCAGTTCACCAACGTAGTCGAACTTGTCGTTCTTTTTGACGAGTGAATTAAAGATCAGGGTTCGCACCCTTTCACTAGCGGCATCTACCGACGGAGATCCGATTGGATCGATCGTCCGAATATTGTCGCCCAGCGCAATCACGAAAGCGTTGCTTTGGTGACGGCATGCAATCGCAAACGAGATAAAGAAAACTACGAGTAGGAAAAGAAGGATCCGCGCGTTTTTGCGAGTCCTCATTTAACAGGACCTCCGTAGGTGTATTTCAGTTTAGCGTTGAGTTCTTTGACTTCCTCCCCTAGCTCTTTAAGCCGTGTAAGATCCAACGGAAGCGGCGGCTCGACGATAGCTTTCATGTTCGCGATTCGCTCAAGCGACGCGGTGATGCGCTCTTCGGGAATCCGTCCTTCCTTCACCGCTTTAAACAGGGCGCGGTACCCGCGGCGAATTATTTCTGGATGCGCGCAAATCAAAACCATATCTTCCCCGGCGAGAAATGCGCGGACGGTGGCATCCTCAATTTCGCAGTGACGGGAGATCGCGCCCATTTCCAGATCATCCGTCACTACAAGATGCTGATACTCAAGTTCCTCACGCAGAAGTTTTGTAACGATCTGCGGATTCAACGAAGCCGGCTCGACTAATCCGGCTGTAACTCCTCGTTGAATATCAATGTTCGGGAAACCGCCGTGACTCACCATTACGCATCGCACACGATCATCCTGGCGCTGAAACAGTTCAATGTAAGGTGCAAGGTCCTGCGCAATTAGATCGTCGTGAGACAGGCTGACCATTGGCATCTGCTCGTGCGAATCTACCTCGCCTGCGCCGATACCGGGGAAGTGCTTTAGACAACCCACACAGCCGGCGCCTTGAAGGCCCCTCATGTACACAGTCGTGTATCCCAGCACTTCGCCAGGTGAGCGGCCAAACGATCTCGAATAAAGACCATTGGATAACAGGTCGCGATCCTCGGTCATGATCGACATGACCGGCGCGAAGTTCATGTTGAAGCCGAGAATCCGCAGCACCTCTCCCGTGATTCTCCCGAGAGCACGGGCTGCGGCTAGATCACCATGCTGCCGGATCTTCCGCGCAGCGGGCATGGGCGTGAAGATTCGGCGCAGGCGATCCACTAATCCGCCTTCCTGGTCAACGCCGATTAACGGAGGCGACGGCAGAAGCTCGCGGGTTCCATCCAGAAGCGAACGCAGCTGTTCTGGGGCAGCAACGTTGCGGCCAAAAATGATGATGCCGCCAGGTTGGACTTCGCTTAGGAGCGACTTTGTTTCGGGATCGAGTTCTGTACCGGGAAGACCAATGTAGAAGAATTGTCCGATTTGTTGTTCAAGCGAGAGCGACGAAGATGATTCCGCAGGCATTTGATGAAGTTATTGATGCGACTCCTTTTGGTCGAGTTGTATGACTGAACATCGCTACGATCGTCGGGTGAGAGCTTTGGGAATCATGAAACATATTCAAGTCCCTCAATTGTTTTTAACTGAGATAACTACGCACGTCAAGCAAGTTATTTTTGCCGCAAAAAAGCACAAAAGAGACAAAAGAGAAAAAAGAGAAAGGAAAGGGTGATCCCTGTTTCGCTTTCCCTTTTTCCACCGCTGCGCCTCCCTTTTGTGACTCTTGTGCTTTTTTGCGGCCAAACTCACAAAAATAAACTTCTTTATTTAACCTCCAGACTTACGTACTATTAATGTGACATGCCGCGAGAAATCACGGACAGAAATCGCGTAGTCGAAGCCGTTCGAAACCTCCAAATCACAGCCGAACTTTTCGAAGAACAAAATGGGAAGCCAAAGTACGCCGGCGATCTGGAAGTGATCGTGCATGGCCGAGATTACGGCAACGGAAAGAAAGTTGGGCCGTACGTGCGCCTGCTGGAGTACGACGCAAAGGAACCAGTCATGCTCCAGGGCGAGTGGGGAGGAAATACCTTCTACATCACTGTGGAGGGCGCCCTCGACGTATTCGTTCGCGAAACCAATGGCGGTCAACAACGCATCAACCAGCTCCAGCCGGGGACCTTGTTCGGCGAAATGGCTGTCCTTGCCGGCGTCGAGCGAAATGCAACCGTAATGGCGCCTGAAAACGATGGTGCGGTGGTGCTGGAAGTCACGCGACCGGCACTTCGTCTGCTAAGAAAGTTGCCAAAGTTTGGGCAGGTGCTCGATGACACTTACCGCAAACACGGCTTCGGGAGAGTGCTCGCTGATCTTGGACCATTGATTGGGCATACGCTCAGCGAAGAGACGATTGAAGGGCTCCGTCAAATCGGACAATTCATGATTTACGGCAAGCACCACGTTCTTTGCGTTGAGAGGAAACCGATCGAAAAGATCTTTTTCGTTAAGAGCGGCTGGGTGCGACGCTCGCGCGGGATTCCATTTGACCCCACAGCGACAGGGGTCGTGATGGGCGTTGGCGAAACTATCGGCGTTGATTTTCTCGGCTCCGGGAACTGTCTGGGTTTGGAGGGCGCGAACGGGGCAACCGCTTGGAAATACACCGCCACATTGATGGCCCGCAGTGAAGTCCTCGAGGTGCCGCTGAGTAAGCTACACGCGCAGCCGGAACTATGCGCGAAGATCGTTGCTGCTTTCGACCAATTCTCTCGAGCGGATGACAAACTGCCCCCAACGATCGAAGAAGTTTCCGATTTGCGGTCGGTGGCCGCAGTTGAAGAAGAGATTGTCACCGGCATTGTGGACGGTTCGAATCTTCTTGTGATGGACATGGACCTTTGCGTCCGTTGCGGCAATTGTTCTCTCGCCTGTCATAAAGTCCATGGGCAATCTCGTTTGCTGCGCCGTGGGATAAGCATTTCGCGGCCAACTGCCATAGGCTCGACGAAGATTCAGAGTGTTCTCATCCCGCAAGTGTGCATGCATTGCAAAGATCCTGAGTGCCTCACCGGGTGTCCAACCGGTTCAATCTTTCGTGATCCGATTGGGCAGGTCGACATCGATGCGGCGACCTGCATCGGCTGTTTCGACTGCGCGACTCAGTGCCCTTATGACGCGATTTCAATGGTTCCGCGTGTTAATGCGTCGACTAATGACGTGGGTTTGTTTGCGAAGCTCAAACGAGTGTTGAGTTTCAAACTGCCCGAGGCACTGCCGCCTGCCGCATCCGATGACGTCGTAGCCATCAAGTGTAATCTGTGCGAACAAACTCCTCTGAACCCACGAGGCGCACGAAGGCAGGCATACTCGTGCGAAGAAAACTGCCCCACTGGAGCATTGGTGCGCGTGGATCCCATTGAGTATTTCAGTGAGGCAGGAACGACGCAGGGACTTGTATTTCGCGATCAGACTCACGCGATCGGTCGAAACATTCACAAGCATGATCCGATGGCACGCGCTTGGCACGTCGCCGGGTCACTGTTGGTTGTTATAGCAACTGTGGCGACCATCTGGGGACTTATGCGTTACGGATTTGACGGGATTGTTTGGAGGAGCTGGATCACCATGCGCTGGGTGACTGGCTTTGTAGGGTTGTTCGGCATCGCTGCCGTGATGACCTACCCGTTTCGAAAGCAGATCTATCGACGCAGGGCGGGCGCACTACGCTACTGGATGTTGGCTCACGTTTACCTTGGCGTGCTTGCGGGCGTCGTTCTCATGTTGCATGCGGGATCGCGACCGGGTGGCTGGCTTACGTCGCTCCTGTTTGTCGCTTTCGAAGTAGTCGTCTTCTCGGGGTTGTACGGAGTCGCCGCATACTTCATTGCTCCGCGAATCATGACCAGCATAGAAGGCGAACCTTTATTGATCGAAGACCTGACTGAGCGCCGCGAGGAATTGAAGAAAGAGCTGACGGAAACGATTGCAAAAAGCGAAGGTTGGGTGCGCGACGAAATCAAGGAGAATGTTATCAAGCGCTATCAAGCGTTCGGTTTTTTGCTGCGTCAGTTGATTCATCGAGAACCTCTGAAGAACTTGCTCGCGGAATCCAGGGAGGAGTTTAAGGACAAGACGTTGCGCACCGCCACGACAGATGAACGCGACCTACTGCTTAGTGCCGTACAAACTGCTGTGACCCTCAGGCGTGTTGAGGCTTTAATTTTTCTCCATCAAATTCTAAAGCAGTGGATACCTCTCCATGTCGTCTCAACTGCTTTAATGCTTGCCTTGATGGTAGTGCACATCATTCAGGCGATCTTTTTCACCATCAAATAACTGATGGCCCAAAACAAATTCATTATTAACCGCGAGGATCTGCTGCAGGATCCCGTAACGATAATTACAGAAGGCCTGCTCATTGGGCGGCTGCGACAGTGCGACCTTCTGTTAAACCATCCATCCATATCGCGTGCCCAGGCGGGGATAAAAGAGATTGGTGAAAACTACTATGTCTTCTCGCTTCGGCCTGCAAATCCAGCAATTCTGAATGGGAAGCCCGTTGAAGGAAATGAAGCGCTTGCTCCGGGCGACGTGTTGGTCGTTGGTCCATTTATTCTCGAGATCGACAGTGTGGAAGATGCACTGCTGATCAAGGTCTCGCTTCAAATCGGAACGACTGCTGAGACTACTGATGTCAGCAGCGGCAGTTTGGAAACAACAAAATTGCCAGACAAGGGTGACGCCGGGAAAAAGCCGGCAAAGCCACGTGCTGCTCCTTTGGCGGCGAATAAAGCGCTCGATATATTTTGGGACAAACGTATTCGTGACGCAGGAAAGATGATGCGCCACTCCGCACTGTTTCCTCGCGCTCAACGCAGAGCAGGGAAGGCGCAGTTCAATTGGACACCTACTACGGACCTGGTATCACGTTGGCCTGTTGCTATTTTTGTTTGGGGAACTCTTCTGGTTGGAGGGTTGTCCATCACGACAGCCTACTGGTACACAAGCGCCTACGCGCCTGCGCCCGTTTCGAATTCACACAACAAATCGCGACGGGATCTAGTGCCGGCGATAGCTTCCCGGCCGAATTCAGGATCGTGCACAGGTTGTCACTCCTTGCGTGGCAAGATGGAATCGAATTGCGTGAGTTGTCACAATGCCGAAGGTTTTGTGGCTACAGTAATTAAACCTCATGAAGATGCTGGAGTTGGTTGCGTCTCGTGTCATGCAGAGCACAACGGGCGGGATTTCCGCGCTGCAAGTGCAGCGTTGTATACATGCACGGAATGCCACACGGATGCAAATCAAAAAACGTATAACGGCCGGCATGTGGGAACACCGCATGGAGGCACCTTTGGATATCCGGTCGTGGACGGGAAGTGGAACTGGAAGGGGCTTTCTGATGCGGATTGGGCGCTGAAGAAGATTGCGGTCAATCGCCTGCCCACTGAGAATGAGGAGCAGTGGAGAAGCAAACAGTTTCACGCGTTGCATGTGCAGCGAGTGAAGCTGGTCCCACCGTTGACTGGTAACGCGCAAGGAGAGCTGTCATGCTCAAGCTGCCACAAAGTTTTAAACCCGATCGATCGCACGACGCCTCGCACGACGTGTGGTGTATGTCACAACGGCAAAACTGAACCGTCAACTAACAGAGTTCTGATCGCCAGCGACAAACCTAACTGCACTTCTTGTCATGTGCAGCATGTGTTGGACAAGAGGAATTTAGAATTTTAAATCTGCTTATGACAAGGCACGCAATCATTCGATCCCGGTACTTTTCCTTTCAAGGCCGGGCGAGCGGCGATCGCTTTGTCGTGGCAAAGATTGCAGTTCGTGTGATAAGCAACCTCGTTCGTGAGTTTGGTGGGAGCAGTCTTCCCCGCATAAGTGACCGTCGGTATAGTTCCGCTATCATCACCCGCCTGCAAGTGACAGGCGCGACAAGTCTTCACCGGTTTCGCATCCGCTGCTGCCAGGACCGCTGCAGTTAATACCACGTCACGTTCAGAGGTTTTCAATGGCGCTTTCAGGGACGCCGCCGGCTGATCAGTGTGATGACATTCCGTGCAGGGAAGGACTGCTGTACCTTCCGGATTGTAATTCTTGGTGACGTGGTTCTCGTGATTGAAAGCGACTTCACCGTATTTGTCTGATTGACTATCCTTACCCAGAACGACTTGCTTGGGCTGAGTCTTGCTTTCCTTGGGGATGTCCTGATCGAGAGAGGCGAACGAGCTTCGGCCGGCCACTACCGCAACGCAGCCAAAAGCGAGAATAATCACGAAAGATAGTTTCATCTTGATTGTCCTTCTGCGTGGTATTTGCGAGTGTGACATTTTGCCAGTTGTAAGAGTTTTTGAAGGAGAGCTATTGAAGGCCAAATCATCTTAATTATCCCAGTTTGGGCGTGTCAACGAGTTTCCGCGATGTTCTATTCTATTTTCAAACTTGAACCGCTCACTTCAGTGCTGGCTGAGCTCAAATCGGCATTTTGAACGTTGCGCCTGTATGACAACGGCGGCAATTTTTGAAATCCAAATCGCCACCAAATGTGCGCTTTGCGTTGTGACAAGTAGAACAATTCTTGCCTCGGACCACTGGGAAATGTTCGGCCGGTGATGGTGAGCTTACTTGTTGACGCTGTGGAGCTCCCGCACTCAGATCGTGACAGTTAGTGCACTGCAGTCGTTGAGCCGCTCCGTGCTTTGCATGGCTAAACGCGTAACGATATGAACGCGCGTTGCTCAATGTCGACGAGTATGCGTTTGCTTCGTGGCAGACACCACAGGAAGCAATCTCTCGACCAGCGGCTGACTTGCTTGAAGGGGTATGGCAGCCGTAGCACTGCGTGTGTGCTGCCAGATCAGCTGGAATGGAAAGTGCAACACCGCGGTTGAGCGGACGATTGTGACATCCAATGCAACCGTTCTGAGGGCGAGCAGCACCATTCATGTGCTGCGCATGATCAAACTTAACATTGAAACTTTCCTTGAAACTCGCAGGAAAATTCCTGAGTGGAGGTTGATTCGTACTCGTGTCAGTATGGCAGATGAAGCACATCGGAACACCCGGAGTCACGAACTGTGAGAGATGGCAATTAGTGCAGGCTTTATGTCCCGGAAATCGAGGTAATGCCGAGTTGTCCTGGGTGCGCTCGTGGCATGAGGTGCAGGCTAGAGAAACATGCCGCTGGCTTGAATGTAGGAACTTTGAATAGTCGAGCTCTGATCCTTGTGGCACAAAATCAGAGCACAAAAGCACACGAAACAATTTCGAGTGATTTCGAGAATCTGCTGAAACAACCACTAATGAGACACATAAAAAGCAGAGGATACAAAGCGCGACATGGGCCACAACCAACGGTATCTTCACGCAAAGACGCAAAGGAGCAAAGACGCCAAGGCAATTCTCATTTTCTTCGGCAAGGTAGTTCTTGTTTTCTTTGCGTCTTTGCTCCTTTGCGTGTTTGCGTGTAATCGTGTTTAGACAATAAAAGTCTGCGCTTTTGTTCCACAGAGATCCACGAATACATCTCTTAACCAAAGAAGGTTTCACTTTACATCCTTCCGCTTCAGTGGTTCGCGACCGGCAATCAAATAATGACCCGCCGGCGGGTCGAGCCTTCCAACGTTCGATGTGTGGCAATAGACGCACACAAACGCCCGGTCCTTATCCAAGGCCTCCAACTCCTTGCTGACGTCAAGCCTCAATCCATCTTTGTTGTGGCATTCGGTACATGCGGTTATCGGCACATCAGGTTTCAGCCCACGCAGACTGGCTGCCTTTGTGATGTTGATGTGGCAGGTTGTGCATTCCGCTATGTGCTGCTCTCTATCATGCCGGAACTTCATGGAGATGCGCGTTGGAACACTGTCACGGGTCAACGGCTTTTCCGTCAGCTTGTGACACCCGCCGCAGTCGGAATTTATTGGACGCTGAGCTTTCCAATGACAATTGAAGCAGGCAGCGTGATCGGCGGGTGAAGATTTGAACTGAGCCGCTTTAGGGACGAAGTTATCTATAAAACCAGGTGCGGTCTCAATCGGCCCAACAAGTGACCCAGCATGACAGATAGCACAGTTGTTATACGTCTTCGACTTGTCATCCATACCGGGAAAGACCCGATGGTGACTCAGCAGAGCATCTGACAAATTTCGTTTCTGAAGGACCGCAATTACGTCCTGGTGCCTGTCGTGTGGAAATTCAATCGCAAACTGTCGAATGACATCAGTCTTTCGGAAAACAAACCGTGCATCGTCGCGCGGTGATATCCTGGTGTGACATCCGCTGCAAATCGTTGGTCGCGCGCCTTTGAAGAACTGAGCCCGGTGACAACTAACACATGCATCGTGGTCGGGATAATCAACGATGTCGGGAAAGGAGCTGCTTTTTTGCCAGCTCTCAGTCGGAATCTTATGACACGTATTGCAGGCTTGTTGATGCTTCTTGGTTGTGTGTAAGAACCTCGAGTAATCGATGGCGGAACTGGTTGCGCGACGCGTTGATGGTCTTTGCTGATTTCGGATCTGGGCGTGAACGTTAGTAACAGACAAAAAGATGAAGCACCACAGCAGCCGTTTTAGCCGCAGATTAACGCCGATAACGCAGATCAGACGAGAAAATTTTATGAGAGATCTCATTTCAGAGCGTTTTCAAACATCCATCTGTTCTGATCTGCATCATCGGCGTTAATCTGCGGCTCATTTGGTTTTTGCGCTCGTGGCATCACATACCGGAAGCGGCTTCTCCACACCCACACACTTCACGTTTTTGTCCCCCTTATTCGAGATAAGAAGAGGCCGCTCGGTTGCGAGATCTCCTGGTTTCACCGACACCGCGCAATTCCAGGTGACGAAACTGTCTCCAATCTCGATCGGCAGAATGCTCGAAATGACATAAGACCCCGGTTCAAGATCAGTGAAATACGCCGTTCCGTTTCGATCGCCCATCACCGAAATCACGCTTGCGCCAGAAACTGTCTCTGCCTGTTTAATAAGATTTCGCAGTTCGCTCTGCCTTGCCTGATAGAAACCGTCCCGGATGTTTTCCGGAAGATTGACCGTCAACCATTTGCGGGCAAGATCGCGGCTGCCGAATTCCTTTTCACCGGCCGTCAATGCTGATTGAAACTCAGGAACCG
>JBKPCC010000111.1:0-15649 GCA_046727215.1 Acidobacteriota bacterium | reverse complement strand
AAATTCAAACTGGCGGCAGCATTCGCTATTCGAGCCCCGTCCATGTGCAAGAGCATATTGTGTTCATGGGCAAAGCTCGACAACACTTTCAACTCTTCGGCTGTGTAAACGGTCCCCATTTCCGTGGATTGCGACACCGATATAACACGCGGCTGCACGTGGTGTTCAAACCCGACGCCATGAAGGAAGTGACGAATGCGCTCGATGGTAATCTTGCCGTTATCCGTGGACACTGACAGTAACTTGCAGCCGGTGAATTTCTCGGGAGCACCACATTCATCAACATTGATGTGTGCCGTTTCCGCGCAAATGATCGCGTGGTAGGTGTCGGTGACAGCTTTGAGCCCGAGCACGTTCGCACCCGTTCCGCCAAAAACGAAATACACATCTGTATTGTCGCCAAGTTCTTTGCGAAACCTGGCGATCGCACGCTCGGTGTATGGATCGTCCCCATATGCGATCACGTGACCCGCATTAGCAGCGGCGATCGCTTCCATAATCTTCGGATGCACACCAGCGTTGTTGTCGCTCGCAAAGCTGCGCTTAGGTTGAGGATCTTTCATAAATTTCCGGCCACGAAAAAACCAAGTGGGACCTGGAAGACCTATCGGACCTATTTTAAGTCCCTGATAATTTCGCGGCTTGCATTTGCACCTGGCGCGCCCGTGATTCCTCCGCCGGGATGAGTACCCGAGCCGCACAAGTACAGGTTTTCGATCGGCGTTCGATACTGCGCCCAGCCGATTAATGGACGAAACATGAACAGCTGATCCAGCGACTGCTCACCGTGATGAATATGGCCGCCGCTCAACCCATAGTCTCGCTCTAAATCCAGCGGGGTAACTACCTTTCGGGCCACAATTAACTCGCGCAAGTTCGGCATATAGTCTGAAAGTACATTTACAATGGTGTCGCCCAACTCTTCTCGCCGACTGTCCCAGTCACCGTTCGCAAGCTTGTAAGGCGCATATTGAACGTAAACGCTCATCACATGAGCACCGGAAGGAGCAAGTGAATCGTCGACGATTGACGGAATAGTTACATCGAGATACGGATGCGGCGAGAAGTCGCCATATTTTGCCGCGTCAAACGCGCGCTCGAGATAATCAATCTCTGGTCCAATATGGATTCGTCCGCTCAATTTACTTTTTGCATCACCGTTTAATGATGAAAACTTTGGAAGTGCGGAAAGGGCGAAGTTAACTTTTGCTGAAACACCCAGGGAGCGGTAATTTCGCATTTTGTTTAAGAAACCCGGTGTCAATTCGATCGGATCAACGAGATTCAAAAACGTGTTTTTGGGATCCGCGTTGGAGACTACGGCGTGCGCTTGCACTTCTTCACCCGTGTTGAGTACGACGCCGACTGCTCGACCATTTTTCATCAGAACCTGCCGGACTGGGGAACCCGTACGAATTTCGGCCCCCGCACTCGTAGCAGCTTTCGCCAGCGCCTCGGACAACGCGCCCATACCACCTTTTACGAAAACAGTAGGAGCAACTGGATGACCATCGAACGCTGATTGCAGTAATAGTCCCGCGCTTGTTCCCGCCGACCATGGTCCGGCAAATTCGCCATAGATGCCGCGCGCTGCAACCGCTGCGCGCATGAGTTCTGTTTCAAACCATTCAGCCACAAGATCTGCAACCGCCATCGGCCCCCAACGCAGCAAACGATACTCGTCCTGTTTACCCAAGCCACGAAATGCCAAACCAAACTTGCCGAGGTTCCAAACCTCGCCCAACGCCGGTTTGTCTAACGGGGGTGGTGTCATGGACATAAGTGGGGCGAGAACACGGCCTATGCGTTTAAAGCTCTGCTCGAATTCTGAATAGTTTTTTGCGTCAGAAGTTGAGAGCCGTTGAAGCTCCGCAATTGTCCGTGATGTGTCATGATGTATACATACGGATGGACCACTCAAGCTAAGCGCAAGGAGACGAACATCTGACTTAATAAGATCCAAACCGTGCCGTATTAAGTTCAGATCCGAGACGACCTGCGGCAGAAGAGGACCAGCAGAATGTGCAAGAGCCGGGCAGTGGAAGCCTGGATGAATTTCTTCCGTAACGGCTGCTCCACCCACGACGCTGCGCTGCTCGAGCACTATCGGTTTCAGACCAGCCTTGGCCAGGTACGATGCGGCAACGAGACCGTTATGACCGCCGCCGATGATCACTACGCTGTTGTCTTTCTTTTTTTCGGGCATCAATAAATCACGCATCCAAGAATTGGCGACGCATTAGTGTTTTTTCGTGTGTTTTAGTGGATCATTGCTGTGCATGGGGACAGACGATCCACGAAATCACATGAATCGCAATCGCCACTTAGATCTTTCTGCGCTTCCAATCCTGCAAGAGCTTAAGCGCGGCGTTTCTACCTGGCGCGCCCATCACACCGCCGCCTGGATGCGTTGCCGAACCACACATGTACAACCGGCGAATCGGGGTCTGATATTGCGCCCAACCAGGAACGGGTCGCAGGAAAAACAGTTGCTCGAGTGTTAACTCGCCTTGAAATATATTCCCTTCCGATAAACCAAACTCTCTTTCCAAATCCAGCGGCGTTAACACCTGTCGATGCCTGATCAAACTTTTCAGATTCGGTGCATGCTCCGAGATTGTATCGATGACGGCATTGCCGAACTCCTCGCGCTTGTCATCCCAATTTCCTTCTTTCAGGTTGTAAGGCGCATATTGAACGAAACACGACATTACATGCTTCCCTGGTGGCGCTACAGACGGATCCGTCAAGCTAGGAATGACGATGTCGATGTAAGGGCGACGTGAAAACCGCCCATATTTTGCTTCATCGTACGCGCGTTCCATGTATTCGACACTTGGCGAGATAGAAATAGCTCCGCGCAGATGTGGCCCTGGTCCCGGTATGGCAGTAAAGCTGGGAAGTCCATCTAATGCAAGATTCACTTTTCCTGAAGAGCCACGATACTTGTAACGCTTAAGATCGGCAGCAAAGTCGTCGGGCAAATGTTCCTCGCCGATCATTTTCATAAAAGTCAGGCGCGGATCAACGCTCGAAGAGATCACAGTAGCGCCAATTTCATCGCCATTTTCGAGGATGACACTTTTCGCTGTTCCATTTTTGACATTTATTTTAGCAATTGCCGCCTTGGTTCTGATTTCCACGCCGGCCTCACGCGCGGCATCGGCAATCGCGTTCGAAATCGCGCCGGTGCCTCCACGCGACAAGCCCCACGAACGGAAAGCTCCGTCGATCTCACCCATGTAATGGTGTAACAGTACATAGGCTGTGCCCGGCGAGCGGACGCCTAGAAATGTTCCAATAATGCCTGACGCCGACATTGTGGCCTTGAGCACATCAGTCTCGAACCATTGATCGAGAAAGTCTACAGCGCTCATTGTCATCAACTGCACCTGATTGTACTTGTCTTCGTCGGGCAGTCGTTGAAAACGGCGGCCGAGGAACAACAGATCTTTCCACCCGCGCGGATTCAGAGACGTCGGATCAGGCGGCGTCATGCTCATGATCGGCTTTACGAAATGGGCCATCTCGATCATGGCCTTGCCGTATTCGTCGTAAGCCTCGGCATCAAGTTTTGAGTGGCGAGCGATTTCACGGCGCGTCTTTGCATGATCGTTCACGCGCCACAGATAATCGCCGTTCGGCATGGGAGTGAAGGTGCCATCGAGCGGCAGTATTTCCAGGCCATGTCGTGGCAGATCAAGCTCGCGAATAATCTCGGGACGCAGCAGCGAAACGACATACGAACACACTGAAAACTTGAAGCCGGGAAATACTTCTTCCGTAACCGCCGCACCGCCGAGCACATGCCGGCGCTCGAGGACTAGTACTTTTTTGCCCGCGCGTGCGAGATAGGCGGCGTTCACAAGTCCATTGTGGCCACCGCCGATAACGATGACGTCGTAACCGTTCTTCATGTTGATTGGTAAAACCCTAATGCCAACGCAAACCAATAGAGCTTGCATCGACAGACTAACAGTTTGTGGTACAAGCAGCTTGCTGAAGACTCGTTAGCATACTTATAATCGCTCGCCCTGACAATTCGCCATAACTATCGCTGCTAAACTGAATGCCAGTCGGAACTGCCTTCCACGAAAGAACGTCAGCGCTGTGTGAGAGCCTCAATTATAGAGAGTGGTCCGGGTATTACGCCGTCAGCGCGTATGAAGCCCATCATGAACACGAATACAACGCGATTCGTAACGCCGCCGCTCTAATTGATATCTCTCCACTCTACAAGTATCGAGTGACAGGCGCAGATGCGACGCGACTTGTGGATCGAATCATCACGCGAGACATGCGGAAGATCTCGGTCGGCCAGGTTATCTATACGCCCTGGTGTGATGAGGCTGGGAAAGTGATCGATGACGGCACTGTCTCACGATTGAAGGAAAACACTTACCGCTGGACCGCTGCCGATCCGAGCCTGCGCTGGTTTACGCAGAACGCGGCGGGCATGGACGTGCAAATTGAGGATATTTCAGAAAGTGTTGCAGCACTGGCGTTGCAAGGTCCGACATCAGGACGGCTATTGAAATCGCTCGTGCGTAACGCGGACATCGATTCGCTCAAATACTTTCGCGTCACAACGGCAACAATTGCCGGTGTGCCGGTAGAAATTTCGCGGACAGGCTACACCGGCGATCTTGGCTATGAAATTTGGGTGGATGCGGACAACGCACTAAACGTGTGGGACTCGCTGATGGAAGCCGGGCGTGCCTTCGATATTCATCCAGCAGGTATGCTTGCCCTGGATGTCTCGCGCATTGAAGCCGGGCTGCTTTTAATTGATATAGACTTTAACAGTAGTAAGAAAGCGTTAATCGAGGAGCAAAGGTACTCGCCTTTTGAGATGGGCCTTGCCCGCCTCGTTAATCTCGACAAAAATCGCTTCGTCGGTCAGACGGCTCTCATTGCCGAACAGAAGCGAGGGCCGGCACGAGAGATCGTGGGACTGGAGATCGACTGGCCGGAGGTCGAAGCGCTATACGAAGCAGTTGGCCTGCCTCCGTCGGTTTCTCCAATTGCCTCGAGAGTTGCGGTCCCCGTTTATCGCGATGGCACGCAGATTGGAAAAGCGACGTCGAGCACCTGGTCGCCCACACTAAAAAAGATGATAGCCCTCGCGACAGTGAAACGAGGATTCACGAAACTTGGAACGATGTTGCAGTTTGAGATTACTGTGGAAGCAGTCCGCCACCGCGTGCGCGCTAAAGTTGTCAAGACGCCTTTCTTTAATCCAAAGCGAAAGACAGCAACGCCTGTTTGAATTTTGGAGGGCGGTGACTTGACACCGCTTTTCCTTCGAACTGCACGTTTTCAAAAGCTGCGACAAGTCGCAGCATTCCAAATATCACTTGACACTCCAACGGATCATCGATAGCTACGACCCACATGCTTCCCTTGAAGAGGCGTGGACGATTCCTTCAGCGTGGTACACGGACGAAGATTTATTTGATCTCGAGCTGAAAACTGTCTTTTCACGCACGTGGCAGTTTGCCGCACGCTTAGATCAAGTTGCGGAACCTGGCAGGTATGTGACCACTGACATCGGCGGCGAACCAATCATCGTCGTACTGGGACTCGACAATACGCTGCGCGGGTTTTTTAACGTATGTCGCCATCACGCTGCCGCTGTAATGACCGACGCCGAAGGCAAAGCTGCGCAGCTTCGTTGTCCATATCACGGCTGGACTTACTCACTTGAAGGCGAACTTCGAGGCACGCCTGACTTCACCGGTGTTTGCAATTTCGATCGAGCGTCGAATGGTCTCGTTCCAGTGGAGATCGATGTGTGGGAGAAATGGGTATTTGCTCGCATCGAACAAGGAGAGACGCCAATAAAGAGCTTTCTCGGCGACGATCTTGTCAATCAAATCGAGCCTCTAGAACTGTCTGGCATGCACTGGCTCGAACGGCGACATTATGCGTTCGACTGCAACTGGAAAGTATTTGTCGATAACTATCTTGATGGTGGTTACCACGTGCCACACTTGCACAAAGGCCTCGACAGTGTGCTCGATTACAGCAAGTACATGATTGAGAATGGTGAACACCATTGTCTGCAATGGAGTCCAATGGTCGGCGAAGGCGCCGAGCCTCAGACTGGGGCCGTCAGAAAAGGGGATCGAGCCCTTTATTATTGGATCTACCCAAACTTCATGATCAATTGGTACCACGGCGCGATGGATACAAACCTCGTGATACCGCGCGGCGTCGATTCGACAGAAGTAATTTTTGATTTTTACTTTCCGGATGTTTCAGACAAAGCACGACAGAGCAATCTCGCAAGCATCGAGGTGGGCCAACGTATCCAGGACGAAGACGTTGCGATCTGCAAATCAGTGCAAGCAGGCTTGAACTCTCGCGCCTACACAGCCGGAAGACTGTCAGTGCGGCGAGAAGCAGGAGAGCATCTTTTTCATCGTCTGCTCCATTCCGACTTGAAATCCGGCCTGTAAAAACTCATACGTGGAAACTACTACTCATGCACGCGCAGCTGCTGTAGGACGTGGCCGTCTCCTGAGTGTGCTCGGCGTTGGCTTTGGGCTCGCAGTCATCGTGGGCAACATGATTGGTGCGGGAATATTTCGCTCACCCGGAATCATCGCCGCACAGCTTCCCAATGTGTGGCTCTACTTCGGCGTGTGGATTGTTGGCGGCATCTACGCGTTGCTGGGGACAATTTCACTATCCGAACTGGGAGCAATGCTGCCCAAGTCGGGCGGCCAATACGTGTTTGCCCGCTACGCGCTGGGCGAGTACGCAGGTTTCATTGTCGGTTGGAGCGACTGGATCTCAACCTGCGGGGCCACTGCCGCAGTGTCACTCGTTGTCGGAGAATTCTCAGGCGCGCTCGTACCCTCGCTTAGTGGAGAAGTGCGAGCCGCCGCAATAGCAGCCGCCATCGTCGTCCTCTTCGGAATCTTGCAGTGGCGGGGAATCGTTTGGGGAAGCGCGGTTCAAAACATCACCAGTTTGTTAAAAGCCATCGGATTTTTTGCGCTGATAGTCGCGGCGTTTCTCCTCGGCGGACAAGGTGCGGCCGCACCCTCTCAAATTCAAACTACTCCAAGTGGTGCTCTCCTCGCGCTTGCAATCGTACTGTCGCTCCAATCGGTGATTTATACCTACGACGGTTGGAGCGGCGTGATCTACTTTTCAGAAGAGGTCAAGAATCCTGGCAGAGACATTCCGCGATCGATGTTTGGCGGCGCGCTTGCAGTGGTTGCGATTTATCTACTCGTGAATGTTGCCTTGCTCTATACCTTACCGATTACAACTATCGCGGGTAAGGATTTCGCGGCCGGCGCCGCAGCCGAGGTGTTGTTCGGCAGACATGGTGACACCATTTTCCGGTTGCTGACGATCGTGTCGATGTTGAGCGCGATTAATGCCTGTCAACTGATGGCCACCCGTGTTCTTTTTGCGATGAGCCGTGATGGACTGGTTGCCAATCGGGCGGCGAATGTAAACGTAGGCGGCACGCCAACGTTCTCACTGTTTCTCACTACGGTCGTAGCCGTGCTTTTTATTTTCTTCGGCAAAACCTTCGAGACGGTTATCACCGTTTGCGCGTTTTTCTTTGTCGCGAATTACGTTCTATCGTTCATCTCTGTGTTTGTATTGCGCCATCGCGAACCAGGCAAGTCACGACCCTACCGCGCTTGGGGACATCCATGGACGACAGGACTGGCATTGTTGGGATCAACTGCGTTTCTGATTGGTGCGATCAGGACGGATACGAGGAACAGTATTTATGCTCTGCTGCTACTGGCGGTGAGTTACCCGATCTATCGTCTCACCAGGTTAAAATCGACAAATTATACAGACTAAAGCTAGCAAGAAAGAACGGATTACGCGTCTTTAGCGTTGTTTCGTCTATAGAAACCCGCGACTAAATCACACGACAGCCCTTATTATCGATCTCCAGACGATGGGAAGTTGTGCTGACCTTGTGGCGGCGAAAACAGCCGGCTATTGTCTCAGCAATCTCATCAAAGCTGTCAGTTGCCACGGCGAGAACACTCGGTCCGGCTCCACTCAACGCCAAACCTAGCAGTCCTGGCATTTTCGGAATTGCAAGCACGTCCGCAAGGCCGGGAACAAGGGATTGTCTTCGTTCCTGATGCAAACGGTCTCGCATAGCTTCCCACAACAGATCATATCGACGAGCAGACAACGCGCCCGCAAATAGCGCAGTTCTTTGGAGATTATGCACCGCATCATCGCGACTCACATTGCGTGGCAACATCTCTCGTGCGACCCTTGTCGCTACGCGAAAAGTCGGCGATACGATCAGTACCTTCAGTTCTGCGGGCCATGATCTTTTCAACGCAACGACAGAACGATCATGCGTGAGACACGTCATAACAAACCCGCCAAAGAGGGCCGCAGCAACGTTGTCAGGATGGCCTTCGTAACGTGTCGCGTATTCGAGGACCTTTTCGTTGGACAACTCAACCCCGGTAATCAATCCGCATAACTTCACACCGCCGACAATGGCAGCCGCACTGCTGCCCAATCCACGGCTGAGAGGAATCTCGGTTTTAACCGCTAATCTAAGCGGGGGCAACGACAGTCCCTCAGACCGCGCAGCATACGCCATTGCTCGGTAGATTAGGTTTTGTTCATGACGCGGGAGTTCTGCAGCCTCTTTCGTTCCTGTGTTGCGAACGCGGCATTTTGCCGAACCCTTGCCGGCAACTGTTGCTCGAATTGTTAAGTACTGCTGCAACGCTAGACCAAAGCAATCGAATCCCGCGCCCAGGTTCGAAGTCGATCCCGGCAGGCGAACTGTGAATACCTTGCCTGTGCCCTTGTTACCCATTACTCACCTGCCCTCGTTTCGATCAAACGTGCGAACACGTCTTGAATTCTTTTGCGATCCGCCTTCACATGCACAGGATGATTGCCGAATGCACCTGAGATCTTGTGTGGACCAACTCGCCCATCAATGGTCAGCTGGTCACTGTGATACTTGATTACGTAGTCAGTATCCTTCAGCACATGACCAGTCAGCACCGCCACCACGCTTTGATCGCTAGTGATGGTGCCGTTTGCGACAAGCTTCTTAATGGCGGCCACGGTGGTGGCTGACGCAGGCTCGCACCCGACGCCATCCCGACCGATGATCGCCTTCGCGTCGGCGATTTCCTGTTCTGTGACGGTCACGACTCTTCCGCTGCTCCAAGCCAGTGACCGCCATGCCTTTTTCCATGAAACTGGAGCCCCTATCTTAATTGCCGATGCAAGCGTTTGTGGATCTTTCTCGTCCGCAAGTTCGGACGGTGTAATTCCGGCCGCCAGATCTTCTCGATGATGGGAAAACAGATCCGCGAATGGCGCTGCTCCCTCGGCCTGAACGATGGTGATCTGAGGCAACTGATCAATAAGTCCATGCCGTAACAATTCATGAAAGCCTTTTCCCAGCGCCGAGCTATTGCCAAGATTTCCTCCGGGAACCACGAGATGATCCGGTGATTTCCAGCCGAGTTGTTCACAGAGCTCAGCAGCTACGGTCTTCTGACCTTCAATCCTGAATGGGTTAATCGAGTTTACGAGGTAAATCGATTTATCTTGCGCGACATCCTGAATCAGACGCATTGACGTATCGAAGTTTCCCTCAATTTCAAGAACTGATGCGCCGTAGTCCAGCGCCTGAGCAAGTTTGGCGTGGCTTACCTGACCTTCCGGAACGATGATCGCACAGGGAAGACACGCTCTCGCCGCGTATGCAGCAAGACTCGCAGCAGTGTTCCCGGTGCTTGCGCAGGCAACCAACTCAGCTCCCAGTATGCAAGCCTGTGTAATCGCTGTTGTCATACCTGTGTCTTTGAACGAGCCGGTAGGGTTCGTGCCTTGATGCTTTAATTGCAGTAAATCGACGCCGCAGTAACGCGATGATTTTGGCGCATCATATAGAGGCGTGTTGCCTTCGACTAACGAGATAATCGGGGTGCTATCAGGAAACGGCAACAATTCACGAAACCGCCACACCCCGCTTCTATCGCACGCGTCCAGCGAAGCTCTGCGTTCATGCCAGCGCTGCTTTAGAACACTGCCATTTTCGACAGGCGCGAATTCGATGTCGAGCAGGCCGCCGCACCGCGTACAAACGTAAATACGATCATTGAGATCGAAGATCGCCGCGCATTCCGGTTCGATGCACCGTTGTTTGGCTGGCTGACTGTTCACGTGCATCCACCGGTGTCTGGTTGCTGATATTGCGTGTATTTGGTGTTATTTGGTGTATTTTCGTGGCTCATATATCAATCTGCGACTTAACACCGTAGAAGGAAATTTTAATCCACTAAACTACACGAAGTAACACGAAAAACACGAAATACTGTTCTGCCTTCCAAGGTTGATCTACCTAACTGAGCGTAAACGGCTAAACTCCTGCCCACGATGTTCTATCACGAATTAATGCCTGGCCCAGCAGTTTGTAGCTTCGTGAAGTGTTATTGGATCCTGGAGGATGAATGTCCCTCACCGGCAGTGCAAACAATGGGGGAACGGCCATCACATCGCTTCTTGAATGCCTATCACAGTGTCGCTGCATCCCGTTTCCGCATCCCGTGTCTCCGTGTCTCCGTGTCTCCGTGTCCCCGCGTCCCCGTGTCTCCGCGGTGGCCAATTGACTCGTTTGCTTACACCCCTTATCCTCATCGAGTCTTCCGTTTTGTGATCGCTTCCTTTGATTCACTGCGAATCAATTAAAATCCGTCTCATACCGCAGATTGCTAAGGATCGCATCTTTTGCGATCGAATTTCGTTAGGATATACCGCCGTATGACTCCCGAGCGCTGGAAGAAAGTAGAAGAAATTTTCGAGTCAGCTCTCGAACAGCCGCCGAATGAACGGGCTGCATTTCTCGAGTCAGCGTGTGCGGGCGACCATGATTTGCGCCAACAGGTGGAAACGTTACTGCTGGCCCTTGAACAGGCTGGGACCTCCGCAGTCTTTCCGCCGCTGAACGCGCCAGTAAGTGATGCCCCGTCAAATCCGCCCTCCGTCATTGGAAAGCGGCTCGGGTCGTATCGCATTGTTCAGGAGATTGGCCGCGGCGGTATGGGATCCGTCTACTTAGCAGTTCGCGCGGATGATGAGTTCCAGAAACGTGTGGCCATCAAGCTCATCAAGCGTGGAATCGATAACGAATTCATCATCGGGCGCTTTCGTAACGAACGGCAAATCCTCGCTAGCCTGGAACATCCGAACATCGCCAGCCTACTCGATGGTGGCACCACCGATGAGGGCCTGCCTTACTTCGTGATGGAGTATGTGCAAGGCCAGCCGCTATTCTCCTATTGCGACTCGCAGAGGCTCAATTTGCGCGAAAGACTGCGGCTGTTTAGAAAAGTTTGTTCCGCAGTTCAATATGCGCACCAACATCACGTCATCCATCGAGACTTAAAACCGGGCAACATACTGATGACAACGGAAGGCATTCCAAAGCTTCTCGACTTTGGAATAGCCAAGTTGTTGGATCCCGAACTGGCTTCGCAAACACTCGATCCAACTACCGCGGCTGTTCGAATGATGACTCCCGAGTATGCAAGCCCCGAACAAGTAATGGCAGAACCCATTACCGCGAGGAGCGACGTCTACAGCCTTGGAGTGTTGCTTTATGAGTTGTTAACAGACCATCGACCTTACAAGCTAAAGGACCACAATCCATACGAACTCGCGAGGGTAATCTGCGAAGAAGATCCTGATCTGCCCAGCGTCGTAGTCAACTTAATCGAGGTGGTCACCGTCCCTGGACACGAACCGTTCGAGGTAACTCCCACAAGCGTTAGTGAAGCACGCAGCTCAACGCCCGATCAGCTAAAACGTGATTTATCGGGAAGTATCGACAGCATTATTCTAAAGGCTATGCAAAAGCAGCCCGATCAACGTTATTCGTCCGTTGAAGAGTTATCAGCGGACATTGGACGATATCTCGATGGTCACCCGGTCTTAGCTCCTTCCTTTTATTCGTCCGGAAATATTTATGCGGTTGACACTGCCGATCCGTCTGCGCGCGCGCTTGCAGTGCTGCCGTTTCAAGTACTGCGGATCGAAGAAAAAAGCGATGAATTCCTTGGCATGGGAATGGCGGATGCCATCATCACCAAGCTCAGTAACATTCATCGCATTATGGTCCGGCCAACGAGCTCGGTAATCAAGTACTTCGACGGCACACACAACATAATGGCGGCAGGCCACGAACTGAATGTTGCGTATGTTCTGGATGGCCGCATTCAACGCGCAGGTGATCGCATCCGCTTGACGGTGCAACTCGTGCGGATGCGAGATGGGCTTCCTCTGTGGGCCACAAAGTTCGATGAAAACTACACAGACCTTTTTACAGTTGAGGATTCAATCTCCGAGCAAGTGGCAAACGCGTTGATACCGCGCCTGAGCGGTGAAGAACGCGAAATGCTGCTGCGGCATGAAACTGAAAATGCCGAAGCCTCTCAAAACTATTTGAAGGGACGCTACTTCTGGAACCGTTTCAACGACGAGGACTTCAGGAAAGCTCTTGAGCATTTTCGAGAAGCGATTCGGTTGGATCCGGAGTATGCCCTGCCATACGTCGGGATTGCTGATTACTACAACTGGGCCGCCATCTACAGCATTGGCGCGCCGACTGATTACTTTCCACAGGCCAAGGACGCAGCCATCCGCGCACTCGAGTTGGACGATTCTCTAGCTGAAGCGCACGCAGCGCTGGCGTTCACAACCGTACTCTACGACTGGGATTGGGAAGCCGCTGAAAAGCGTTTCAAACGGGCATTAGAACTGAATCCGAACTACGGTAACGCGCATCAATGGTATTCGAACCTTCTCGCTGCGCAGGGTCGATTTCCCGAAGCAGTTACTGAAATCAAACGCGCGCAAGAAATCAATCAGTTGTCATTAATGGACGCCGTAATTGGCGGCTGGACCTATTACCAGGCCCGCCAACATGAAAACGCGATCGCTGAAGCACAGCGCGCAATCGACATGGATCGCACGTTTGGTAATGCGTATCTGATCCTAAGTCTTGCTTACGCAGAGCTCGGCCATCATGAGGAAGCGATCGAGACCGCACGGATGGCGCAGCAGCTCTTGGAGGGCTCCACTTTGCCGCTATGGATGCTCGGCTATGCTCTCGGTCACGCCGGCAAACGTGACGAAGCGCAAAGTGTGGCCGATCAACTAAAGGACCTCTCAACTCAAATCTATGTTTCGCCTTATTACCGGGCGATCGTTTATACAGGCCTGGGCGATCACGAACAGGCCTTTTCGTATCTCGAGGCCGGCATCGACGCGCGTGATGGATGGCTTATCTGGTTAGGAACCGAGCCAAAGCTCGACAATCTGCGAGCTGACCCTCGCTATAACAAACTGATGCAGCGCGTGGGATTAAAGGGCGACGAGAAGGCGCGGGCGTTCGCGTTTTCTGACGATTCCACCGAAGTGCGCACTGTTGTCAGACGAGAGGGAAAAAAGGCGGTCACAACTGGAGAGCTACCTTCTCTTCCTCCCCGGCTGAAACGCTTTCCAGCGCGTACGAATATTCGCCAACGATCTGCGCCATGGATCGCCGGCAGCGTGACCGCATTGATTTTGATTGGCGCTTTCTTCGTCTCACGACTTTATCGGAGTCCCGCGCCCCGGTTCAGCTCCGTTACTGCGCAGAAACTCACAGCTACCGGAAACATTGTTAATGTCACTATTTCACCTGACGGAAAATACGCCGCGTACGTGATTGGAGAATCAGGAAAACAGGGCCTCTGGGTCCGGCAAATTGCCATTGCAAACAGCATTCGAATCGTACCACCAGCGGATGGTCGCTATCGAGGCATCACGTTTTCGAAGGATGGGAACTATATCTTCTACGTCTTAAGTGATCCGAATGGTCGTGAAGCTAGCCTGTTTCGCATTCCTGCACTCGGTGGATCAGCAAGCGAAGTTAAGAAGAATGTTGATAGTCCGATCAACTTTTCTCCTGACGGAAAACAGTATGCGTTTATTCGGACTAATTCCGCTGCGGGGGAGGACGGATTGATTCTCGCCAACGTTGAATCGGGCGCAGAGCAGCAATTGGCGACGAGAAAGTTTCCCGAGCATTTTTCATCGCTGGTGGCGCCAACGTGGTCGCCCGATGGGCACGTCATTGTGGCCATAACCCAGGCATCGGATGCAGACGGTTTCTTTCTCAAGATTGGCGGCATCAACCTCAGCACACGCACGGATACAGCGGCAAGTTCGCATCGTTGGTTGGAAATTGCAGCACTGGACTGGGCCCATGATGGAAGCGGTTTGGTTATAAGCGCGCAAGACGCGACTTCAGCGTTTTACCAGTTGTGGTTTGCTGCCTATCCCGGCGGAAACGAACGCAGAATCACAAACGACTTAAATGACTACCTGGCTGTAAGCATTCCATCGTCGTTACCTATGATATTGACGGTTCAGCGACAAACGCTGACGAATATCTGGTTGGCTAAGACGGCTGAGTCGCAACCAGTACAACTGACATCCGGCGCCGGAATGTTTTTTGATCTGCGGTGGACTTCCGACGGCAGCATCCTATATGCGTCAGATGCAAGCGGCAACGCGGACATCTGGGAAATGTCGGGTGATGGCACAAACCAACGGCAGCTCACAGCAGGCGCCGGTCGCAACTATGCACCAGTGCCTTCACCTGACGGCCGTTACGTAGTATTCCATTCGAACCGCACTGGTCGATGGCAATTGTGGCGAATGGACCGCGATGGAAGTAATCAGATTCAGTTGACAAACGGAAAGGAAGAAAGTAACTGGCCGGAATTTTCACGCGATGGACGGTGGATCTTCTTCGAACACGTTGCAACGGGCGTACCTACCCTTTGGAAAATCTCTATCGATGGTGGCACGCCGGTTCAGATAACGCGTGCGTTGGCTTTGCGACCGGCTGTTTCGCCCGACGGCAAGCTGATTGTATGCTGGCAGCGGGCGCAAAGCCCCAGTGCTCTGTGGCAGATTGCGATCTTGTCGGCCGAAGACGGCTCTGTCACCAAATTTCTTGATGTTCCTCAGAGCCCTGCTAATGGACAAAGCGCACTACAGATCACCCCCGATGGAGCCGTGTATTTCATCGATCAGGGAAGTAGCGTTTCAAGTTTGATTACGCAGCCACTTGATGGGAGCGCGAGCCGGCAGGTGACAAGTTTCACGAAAGAACAGTTTTATTCCTTCAACCAATCTCCTGATGGCCGATTGGTTGTATCACGTGGCCTGCGAACCACCGACGCCGTGTTGCTCACTGAAGGGCGTTAAATCTCAGCTACAGATTAGTCCGGATGAAGCTGCTTTGGACAAGAGCGGAAATCCCACCAACCGCAGTGGCTGTGTCAAAAATCCCCCTCACGGCAGTGAGGGGATCGTTAAAGTCCTTTCTATCATCGGTCCAGACGAAAAAAGTTTAAGCGCTTGCGAACGATCTTGAGCTGGAGAAATCGATGTTCATTCGCAAGCGCGTAAACTTCGGTAGGCTGGGTATTGTAGCCTGGACTTGAACGATCCCCTCACTGCCGAAGCTGTGAAAAAAACAACTTCTCATTCTCCCCAGGCTTCAGCCTGGGGTCAGCGGCCGCCTGAGAGACCTGGAAAACCGTTTCAACGGTTTCCCTACTTG
>JBKPCC010000110.1:0-3060 GCA_046727215.1 Acidobacteriota bacterium | reverse complement strand
CTCGCATGGTCCTATCTCTCAGGTGAGCCGGTCTCAGAACGCGGCAAGTTTGGGCTCTGAATTCACTGCGGCAGTCCAACGCGGCGCATGAGGTCTTGGAAGCGCGGGTCTGAGCGCAGGCTGTCGTAATGCGGGTCTATTTTGAGGAACTGCATCTGCAGGTCGTGGGCGGCGTAGGCTCTTTCGAGCGATGTTAGCGCTCCCTCTTTATCTCCCAGCCCGAAGTAGAGCACCGCCAATTCAGCGGGCGAAACATACTCTTTAGTAGTCTTCAGCTTGTCGAGGATAGCCTGCGCTTCGCTTCTCTTGCCGGACATCGCTAAGGCATAGCCCAGATAACAGAGGGTGCTCGTCGTCTCCCCCTCAATGCGGATCCGCTTTTGATACTCTGCGATGGCTTGCGCGTACATCCCCTTCGCCTCATACGTGTAGCCGAGATAGGCGTGCGCGAAGCGGTCGTCCGGGTCCAACTTGATGACATTCTGGAGTTGTTGGACGGCTTCATCGTACCGCCGCGCAAAGTATAAAGCTGCCCCCTCTTGATCTCTCAAGACAATCCGCAGCGGATCCAGCTCCTGTGCGCGTTTGATCTCGGCTAGTGCTTCTGTATGCCGCCCCACGTTTGTTAAATAAACACTATACCTGAGGTGAGCCTCTGCCAGGTTTGGGTTCAGCTCAGTGGCGCGGTTGAATTCATGCTCTGCACCCGCCCAGTCCCACTCGTCCATCTTGATAAGCCCCAGCGCCACGTGCGCCTCAGCGAGGCCCTCATCCAACTCCAGCGCCTTCTGTGCCGCCGCCTTCGCTTTGGGATGTGCCTCTTTCGGGTCGAGCACACCATTCGCCTGAAGGTAACGGTAAGCGTCCGCCACTCCGGTCCAGGCGAGCGCAAAGTTCGGGTCGAGCGCCACCGCCTGATTGTAGTAGTCAAGCGCTTTCCTGCCGTTCTCTAACCCGCCCTTCCTCCGGTAGAACACGCCATTCAGGTAAAGCTGGTAAGCCTCCGGGTTTGCCGTCGCGCGTTTGGCCAGTTGCTGCTCCTGCGCGCCGCTTAAGCGCAAGCGCAGCTTCTCAGAGATTGTTCGGGCAATCTCTTCCTGCACTGCCTGCACGTCTGTTAACTTGCGACTGTACTGCTCGCCCCACAGTTGCGTCTTATCCCGAACGTCCACCATCTCAGCGCTGATCTGCAAGTTATCCCCGCGCTGCACCACTCTGCCGGTCACCACGGCTTGCACGCCTAAGGCTTTCGCCACCTCCTGCGGGTCTACCTCTTTGCCCTTGTACTTGAAAGCAGAACTTCTGGCGATGACTTTAAGTTGCGGCAGTTGCGAGAGGGCATTGATGAGACTCTCGCTGATCCCATCTGAAAGGTATTCCATGTTCGCGTCGCCGCTCGTATTGGTGAAGGGCAAGACCGCTATCGAACCTATGGCCGTCCTGCCGCCGCGAGCGAAATAGTTGTAGGCGAACGTGGCGGCAACAGCGATGAGGAGTGTCGCCAAAACAAGCAGCGCTCCACGCTTATGCCGTTTGATCTCTCCCACCACATACTCGGCGCTCGACACCGTGTGTGCCGCACTGGCCTCCGCTGTCGGTGCTGCCGCTGCGGCCTGCGTCGTCCCTGAGATGGCCGGCTCTCTGCTGCCTACCGACAACCGCCCACTGGCTTGCCTAGCCTCTTCTTCCGGCGTGATGCTGCGCTCCAACTCTGCTTCCATCTCCAAGCGCTGCTTCAATCTCTTCAAATCCAAACCCAAATCCTTCGCTAACTGATACCGCTCCTCCTTCTCTTTCGTCAGCGCCTTCTCCACAATCCGCTCTAACTCTGCGGGCACATCTTTCCGGTAGAGCAACAAAGAGGGAGGCTCTCGGTGCAGGATCATCGTCAGCACGTCTGTTGTCGTCGCTCCCTCAAATGGCAGCCGTCCGGCAACCATCTCGTAGAGCATCACCCCCAAGCTCCAGATGTCTGTGCGTGCGTCCACCTCCAGCCCACGCGCCTGCTCCGGGGACATGTAGCTGGCAGTGCCCATTACCACTCCGGGCTCGGTGTTGACAACTTTCGTCTTCGTCGGCGCTTCTGCGTCAGTCGCTTCCGGTTGGGCCGCGACAGCAGCATCGGCCAGCTTGGCCAGTCCGAAGTCCAGCACTTTTACAAAGCCATCCTGCCTGAGCATGATGTTCTCTGGCTTGATGTCTCGATGCACAATGCCGGCCTGGTGTGCGGCTGAGAGCGCGGAAGTGACTTGCGAGGCTACGTCCAAGACTTCTCGCAACTCCATCCGCGTGCGTGCCATGTGGTGGCGCAAAGACTCGCCTTCGATGTACTCGGTGGCGATGAAGTGCTGACCACCTTGTTCACCAATCTCATAAATGGTCAAAATATAGGGATGATTGAGACTGGATGCAGCGTAGGCCTCACGCTCGAAGCGGCTGAGGCGGAGTTTGTTTTGGGTGAATTCAGCGGGGAGAAGTTTGACGGCGACCTGTCGGCGGAGGCTGGTGTCATAGGCGAGATAAACTTCACCCATTCCGCCCGCGCCTAATGAGGAGCGGATTTCGTAACGGCCCAGTCGTGTACCTGCATTTATGGGCATGATCGGCGGGAGCGCCTATGCTCGTCGAGCGTCAGACGAGGCAAGTTCAGTAGGACGGCCATATTCTATCTGTGATTCGGCTGACAGCGGTAGGGTGTTGAGAGCGACTTCGTGCTGTCCTTGATATATTAAGAGACTTCAGAGGGTTGTCTTATTCTCAGAGACGCCATGACTTAAATATCATCTTACACGCGGCTCCAAGCTTCAGATCGCCTCTCCATCTCCGCACGTCCCGGCGGTTGTTTTTACTTTCAACCACAAGCGCGAACGCGTGAACGTGTAGACACTATGCTTCGCTACTTTGCTCCCCACTTTGAGTTGCCCGGCTGCTCCAGGATGCGAAGGTCTGCTTCCCCCCTACCGGGGTGCCGGGCGGCCTCTGGGCCTTGGAGTCTGGGCCGTCTCGACATTTGTTAAACCAAGACCGTTTGGCACAATTCGCGGCACAAAATAGTAAGGA
>JBKPCC010000109.1:0-16104 GCA_046727215.1 Acidobacteriota bacterium | reverse complement strand
ACCTTCGCGTTCGGTAGCTGGAATTGGTTCATCGGTGATTTGCGATATGCCTTGATGCATGGCGTCGGTGCTATTCCAAATGCGACATATGCACCCACGATTCCACAGCAGACTTTTATGGTGTATCAGTTGATGTTCGCGATCATCACGCCGGCTTTGATCACCGGCGCCTTTGCAGAACGAATGAAGTTCAGTGCGATGCTGGTATTTATGATTCTGTGGTCGACGTTTGTTTACTTTCCGCTGGCCCACATGGTTTGGGGTGATGGCGGATTGCTCAATGCCACGCTCGCGGGACGCATTCCCACTCTGGATTTTGCTGGTGGTACTGTGGTCCACATCAGCTCCGGGATCTCAGCGCTCATCTGCGCACTGTACATAGGAAAGCGAATAGGGTTTCCCCAGCAAGCGATGAAGCCGCACAACTTGACCTTAAGTTTCATAGGCGCGTGCTTGCTGTGGGTAGGTTGGTTTGGTTTCAACGCCGGGAGTGCATTGGCAGCGAATAGTTTGGCAACGAGCGCGTTCGTGGCTACGCATTTCGCTTCAGCGGCAGCAGCACTCGGCTGGGTCGCAGTCGAATGGATTCGTCTGGGCAAGCCGACTGTGTTGGGTGCGATTTCTGGTGCCGTGGCAGGGTTAGTAGCGATTACGCCGGGCGCGGGATTTGTAACTCCGATGGCAGCATTGATCATCGGCGTGGCGGCAGGCGCAATCTGTTACTTCATGACGTCGTCTGTTAAGCGCCACTTTGGCTACGATGATTCGCTTGATGTGTTCGGAATCCACGGCGCCGGCGGCACACTTGGAGCATTGCTCACCGGAATCTTCGCGACTCGCGCAGTCAATCCTATCTTTAAAGATGCGCCTGTCGGTTTACTTGATGGCCACGCAGCTCAACTATTCAATCAAGCCGTAGGTGTCCTTGTCGCAATAATCATCGCGGCAGTCGGTTCGCTAATTATCCTTAAGTTAGTCGATGTAACAATCGGCTTACGCGTGACGAGAGAAGACGAGATCACCGGCCTCGACATCTCACAACATGGTGAAGAAGGCTACGAACTGGTTGGTTAGAACCATCCACAGATTACACAGCGCGGCCTAGACCGCAATAAAAATATTTTCACGCAGAGACGCAAAGAAGCAAAGACGCTAAGGTAAGTTCTTGTTTTCTTTGCGTCTTTGCGTCTTTGCGTCTTTGCGTCTTTGCGTCTTTGCGTCTTTGCGTCTTTGCGTCTTTGCGTAAAATCTTACAAAACAACAGTATTCTGGCTTTTTGTTACACAGATTACACCGATTAAAAAGGTGAGGTCAGAACCGTTGCGGTTCTCAGCGGCTTTGCGCAAGAGTGCACGAAGCGGACTCCGTTTCCCAACCCTCGTCGTCATCTCTCATTTTTGTGCTTTTTGTGCCTTTTTGCAGCGATTCGTTTGTCATTTCGAAAACATCCGGCCGCCTGAATGCCGCAACGATCACTATTGCGACAAATCTGAGTTTCAATAACAATGCCGGCGACGAGAACTTTAGTAAACCACTCAACCCAAACTTTGGACGGCTCTTGAGCACGAGAGGACCGCGCGAGATCCAGTTCGGGTTGAAGTTTAGCTTTTGAGACAGCGTAAGTATGTTGGCTTGTCTCTAAGGACGTTCTGTATTGATGCGTACAAGAATTGATGGTTACAAGACTCGTTTGCATCAATTGCATGAGACTACGTGATCCGCGTTCACGGACTTAAGATCCGTTGCCCGTTCTCTGCCTTCCGCCCCTGCCCTTTGCTTTCTCCTTTCCGCCTTCTGCCTTCTGCTTTCTCATTTCCGCTTTCTCCTTCCTGCCTTCTGCCGTTAATCGGTGTAATCTGCCTAATCTGTGGATCGGTTTCAGCCTGTAATTTTTGACAGTGACCGACGCTTGCGCCAGAGACTACCATCGGCATACATGATGGAGACTGTGTGCCGCGAAGAAGCGTCACGTGTGTCAACCCTCATCAATCAAATCATCGCGTAGAGTTCACGGCGCGATGTGTGTAAAGAATAGGACCTATGGGACAAATCGGTCGCATTGCTCCCATGCGCTTAGAGATTGTCTCACTGGAGACGTTATGAAAAAGATTCTTACGGCTTATTTGATTCTGAACTTCATCGTTCTTGTTCCTGTTGCGCGCGCACAAGAGAAGGTGCGAGTCGAAAAGGATTTGCTGGGTGAAAAAAACATACCAGCAGACGCTTATTACGGTGTGCAGACCGCGCGCGCACTCGAGAATTTTCAAATCTCCGGCGTTCTGATCAATCACTATCCCGGTTTCGTCGAAGCATGGGCCATGGTCAAGCTCGCCGCTGCCCGCGCAAACACGGATGTCGGGGCGATGAAGCCAGAACAACTCGCGGCAATCGAAAAGGCCTGCAACGCAGTGCTCGCAGGAAAATACCATGACCAATTTCTGGTCGATTGGTACCAGGGCGGCGCCGGTACTTCGACCAACATGAACGCGAACGAAGTGCTTGCTAACGTCGCCCTCGAACTTTCAGGTCACAAGAAAGGCGAATACCAGTTCGTCGATCCGCACGACGCTCTGAACATGTCGCAATCGACTAACGATTCATACCCCACGGCGGTGAAGGTCGCGTTTCTGCTGCGCAACGACAAACTGATCGAAGAACTGCAAAAGCTCGTCAAAGCCTTCCGAGTAAAAGGCGATGCTTATCTCGAAATCGTGAAGATGGGCCGCACGGAAATGCAAGATGCCGTGCCGATGACTGTGGGCCAGGAGTTTCATGCGTTCGCGGCTTCGCTTGAAAGCGAGATCCAGTTGCTGCGCGATTCAGAAAAATATCTGTATGCGGTGAACATGGGCGCGACGGCAATCGGCACCGGTATCAACGCACCAAAGGGATATGCGGAAAAATGCGCGGCCCACTTAGCGAAACTTACCGGGAAACCGATTGTTCCCGCAAGCGACATGTTGGCGGCGACATGGGACCAACAGGGCTTCGTGGTGTACTCGTCCGCGCTGAAAAGTCTCGCCGTGAAGCTTTCAAAAATTTCAAGCGATCTAATCCTGCTTACTTCGGGTCCGCGCGCAGGACTGGCCGAGATTAACCTGCCGGCGCTGCAACCTGGCTCATCGATTATGCCCGGCAAGGTTAACCCAGTGATTCCTGAGTTAATGAATATCGTTGCATTCAGGGTGATGGGCAACGACTACGGTGTCAGTCTCGCGGCCCATACAGGGCAATTGCAACTGAACGCATACGAGCCACTGGTCGCCTTGTCCGTCCTTGAATCGCAGAATCTTATCTTCAAAGGGTCGCAAGCTTTTCGCACGAAGTGCATCGAAGGCATCACACTGAATGAAAAGGTACTCGAGCGATACATGGAAACAACGGTGGGAATTGTCACTGCCCTAAATCCTATCCTGGGTTACGAGAAGGCGACTGAATTGGCGGACGAAGCTTACAAGAGAGGTAAGGGAATTCTGGAAATCATTCGCGAAAAGAAGATTCTCAACGAGCAGCAGATCAAAGAGCTGCTCGATCCGGTAAAGCTAACAGGTTTGGACAAGAGCAAGTATCAGAAGTAGGAACGCGCGATCTGATGAGTACCATCCATCTTAATGAAAGGGCCCCCGAATGATCACGCAGAAAACGCGAAGCATGTTGTTGGCGATCTTTGTGGTTGTGAGCGTACAGTATGCCGCTGCGCAAACGAAAACACCCAAAATTGTGATTCTCGCAACTGGAGGAACTATTGCGGGCGCGGCGGCAACGGGCACGCAATCAGCCTACACGTCCGGCGCCGTCACCATCGATGCAATGATAGCAGCGGTTCCAGGAATAAAGGACTTCGCCAGCATCAAAGGCGAGCAGATTTCAAACGTCGGTTCGCAAGACATGTCATTTGACATCATGTTGAAGCTTGCGAAGCGAATCAACCAATTGCTTCTCACACCGGACGTCGATGGGATAGTGATCACTCACGGCACGGATACGATGGAAGAAACAGCCTTCTTCCTGAACCTCGTCGTTAAAGGTGATAAGCCCGTGGTGATGGTCGGCTCAATGCGTCCGTCAACCGCGGTAAGCGCTGATGGCCCACTCAATCTCTATAACGCGGTCGGCGTTGCGGTTGATCCGAATGCAAGAGGCCGCGGAGTGCTTGTCGTAATGAACGATTGGATTCAAGCGGCTCACTCTTTGACGAAGACGAGCACGACGGCAGTTCAGACCTTCATGTCGCCTCTTCGAGGCATCGTCGGAGTTGCCAATTATGGCAAGAACGATTTCTATAACAACCCTACTTGGAAGCACACCTCTGCAAGCGAGTTCGACGTTAATGGCGTCAATGCGTTGCCGCGCGTCGACATTGTGTTTGCCTGTGCCGACATGCCTGCCGATCTTATCGATGCGTCAGTCGCAAACGGCGCAAAGGGCATCGTGATCGCAGGAGTAGGCAACGGCAATATGAACAAGGCTTCTTTAGACGCAGCTGCTCGGGCCGCCAAAAAAGGAGTTGTAGTTGTTCGCAGCACTCGCGTACCGACTGGAAGTGTTGGCCGTAACGTCGAAGTGAACGATGATGAGCTGGGATTGGTCGCCTCAGACGAACTTAACCCGCAAAAGGCACGAATACTGCTAGCTCTGGCGCTTTTGAAGCCACGCAGCAAACAAGAAATCCAGAACCTTTTCTACACCTACTGAAGTTCTATGACCAAATGCTTTGCCTCAGAAGTCCGAATTTGAGCGACCGCAGGCGGTGGATTATTAATACTTAGCCTAAAGAGATTACTCGCGTTGGCCTCTGGCCCGCGAAGCGCCGGAGGATATTTGTTTCCGCTTTTAGTAGGCTAAGTCTGAAAAATCCACCGACTGCGGTCGGCGGGATTCGGACTTCTGAGGCAAAGTCATGACCAAATGAGAATTCTGATCGAACTGCTCATTTTCTTTGGCTGCATTCTCATAGGTGCGCGCTTGGGCGGGATAGCGCTCGGCACGATGGCTGGCATTGGACTGGCCATCTTCGTTTTCATATTCGCGTTGCCGCCGGGTGGTCCACCCCCCGGCGTGTTGGGAATGATCATCGCTGTCATTACTGCACTCGCAACTATGCAAGCCGCCGGTGGGCTCGATTACCTGGTCTCACTCGCCGAGCGCGTGATGCATAAGCGGCCGCAATATATCGTCTTCGTTGCGCCCGTCGTAACGTATCTGCTTGTGCTCGGTTCGGGGACCACACATGTGATCTACACGTTGCTTCCCGTCATTGCCGAAGTGGCGCGCAAAGGAAACATCAGGCCTGAGCGTCCCCTATCAATCAGCGTCATCGCGGGCTTCCACGGAAACATCGCTTCGCCGATTTCCGCAGCGACAGTGGCAATGCTCGGATTGATGCTCGCAAAAGGCATCTCACTTCCGCGCATGCTCATGGTGATCATTCCTTCGACGTTTATTGCGGTGTTAATTGGCGCGTTGTCCGTCGCCTGGCGGGGAAAGAAGTTGAGTGAGGATCCTGAGTATCAAAGGCGGCTAGCCAGCGGTGAACTAAAACCGCCGGCACCAGCGCCTGAGATCGAGGCAAAGAGCCTGCGAAACGCACGCGGTTCAATGATTCTTTTCCTGGTTGGCATTCTCGCAGTTGTATCGATTGGCATTTTTCCGCAGCTGCGTCCGACGTACCAGATTGTTGGAGACGGTGGAATAGACACCGATCAGGTAAGCATGGGCAACGCGATCATGATCGTCATGATCGCCGTTTCAGGTCTAACTATGATTCTGTTCCGAGCCTCACCTGAAGCCACACTGAAAGGAACAATCATGCGAAGTGGCGTGACGGCTATTATTTCGATCCTGGGCATCTCGTGGCTGGGCTCGTCATTTTTCGAAGCGAATAGACTCCCAATCGTCAACACGATTTCGAACCTTGTCAAAATCTATCCGTTCGCCTTTGCCGCCGGCATGTTTATTCTCTCGACTATGCTCTTCAGTCAGGCCGCCACAGTTTCTTTGATGATGCCTGTGGGCCAGGCAGTCGGCGTCCCAACGCAATTGCTCGTCGCTTTCTATCCAGCGTCAAACGGACTTTTCTTTGTTCCAACGTATGGGACGGTGTTGGCGGCTGTTTCGTTCGATCAAACTGGCACGACCAGGATTGGAAAGTATTTGCTGAACCACAGTTTCATGAGGCCAGGGCTGGTTTCTTTGATCACGGCAATTCTGATCGCGCTCGCCCTGAGCAAAATCCTGCTTAAGTAAACATCCACAGATTACACTGATTACACTGATTAAAAGGCAAAAAGCAAAAGGCAGTAAAGCAGTAGGCATTCTGCTGTCTGCTGTCTGGTTCTTAATCCGTGTTATCTGCGTAATCTGTGGATGGTGTTATCTGCGTAATCTGCGGATGGTGTTAATCCTGCTTTAGTTTTCTAATGTGACCAATCACTTGATAAATGCTGTCTCGACTTAGTTTCTTCTTAAAGGATGGCATCTCTCCCATTCCGTCAGTAACAACCTTAATCAAGTCATCATCCGTTAACCGTTGGACCTTTTCCGATCGCAAATCAGGAATTTTCAACTTTTTACCTAAGGTGGTATCGCCGCTTCCATCCAAACCGTGACACACCGCGCATCTATTCCTGAAGATGTCCTCACCAATGCTCCGTTTGTCGAAATTGGCCACGGCCAGATGGGCACAAAGGACGACGACTATGGTCGTCAGTCCGGTGGCAGTGATGAGTGATAAGCGATGAGTACTGAGTACTGAATACTGAGTACTGAGTTTTGCGAAATGCTTCACTTTCAGATCAGAGAAATGCATTGAACTTACCTCGTCACGCGCTTCTGGTCATTTGATATAGATGAAGCGAATCTGAAAACTATCGTCGTTCTGATCCGCAGCTACCCCGCGTCGCGTATTCCGGTGCTGGTATTCAGCTACAACACGAAATTGCGAGTAGAACCACGCATTGATATATGCCGTGAAGCCTTTCAGCTCATCGTCCGGTTTCTCGCGTGCTGGATCAAACCAGTCGTACCGAACTCCTAGTGCCGAAAGTCGTTTGATGGGAACTGACGCCTCAATGAAACCTCCCTCACTTGTGAATCTCTCTCGCGTCGGAAGATGATCACGCCCGCGTTGAAAACCGCCGAACACATGTAAGTGTTTGATTACTGGATAGCTCCCGTAAACAGCTACACGGTCGAACGTGTTTACAAAGAACGTGCTCGTATTGTTATTCGGGAGACTCAGATTCCCGTGGTAGTAATGCAACGACACACCTCCACCTTCCGCGTTTATTATGTGGTTCACAAACAACTGGAAGTCTGAGGTGTTCGATCGCGGCGCGACGGAACGTGCCGTGAGTGCCCCTCCCTGAGCGGCAGAGACTTTGAAGCTGTTATCTTCCTTACTAAGCACAAGTCCATTTAGAAGTGTGGCCCGTATTGACGTGCGCTTGTAATCGAAACCCGTCTCCCACCCCAGTTGATCGAATCCCCATGTAGTGAAGAAGGTTGTGCCGTTCAGATTTGCGGGAATAGTTTGAATGAAAGGACGAGAGATTGTGGCCGGGCTATCCGAGGCCCCGTAGCCATCGTAAGGATGAAAGATTCCCACCCGCGTGCTAAAAAAACGTTTTGCATTGCCGACGCTTGCTTTGAGGTAAGCGTTCTCGATTGACGGTGCGCCGTCGGGTCCGAATGTTACTTTCGTATCTGCGGAAAAATATTTACCAAATGATCCTATGAATGGATACAACTCGAATGCTTGCAATTTAAACTCATCACTCGTTCTCGTGGCTGAGTCGATCTTTGAATGGTTTAAGGAGTAGCGAACCTGTAAACGCGCCGACATGTAGTCGAAGATGTCAAAGCGACCGTGTTCTTTGCTGCCAATTGCTTCTGGCCAACGGAAACCAGCAGCTCGGAACCTATAACCTGTTTCATTCAGCCGTGGAGGAGTTGTGTGACACGCACCACACGTGAGTGCATATTTTCGAGCGAAGGCGGGTACGGCTTGAGTATCGCGAAAACCAATAAGCAGAACAGCGATAGGCGCGATGATCGCAATCGTCGCCAACGTTCTTCGCATTCCGCAAACTACCTTCATCAGAAAGTCGCTGCACGCACCGAAGGTGGGCTTTCGTCAGCCACACCACTTCCTATGCAGGCCTGGCATGAGCCCGACGCCTTGAGATTATTTAGCGGCTACAACTGGGGATTCGTGGCCAAGTAACCCAAACCATTCGGGCAAGCATCGGAAACTCGCTTGGCTTAACAACGTGCAGAGAGACATCCCGATGCGAATAACGCAAGGGGTTATTCACAACAGTCACCATCGTTGGCGAACTTGCTGTTTGCTCGTAATTAGTTGGGGGGAAAAACATGACTGGCAAACATGATGCCAGCAGTTGAGCACGTATTAAGTCTTTCTAACGCGCGTTTTAGGGCATTTCCTTACAGCGCAGCAGAATGAAAAAATTGCGACATTTGGATGAAACCGTCTGAGAATTTGGATGTTATCCGAAAAAGACGAGTCGTTTTATTCGTCTCTGTACTGTCGGACAACTGCTTGATCGGTTTCAAAGGATATTAACGGCACGACCAGCGAGCAACGCGATGACGACGAGAGAAATCACTGCCTGGATCATCATTAGCATCTTTGCCCAGCGCGACAAGACCGGCACGTCGGTCGGCGAGAAGGCGGTGCTTGTGTTGAATGCGAGGAACAAATAATCAACGAATCTTGGTTCCCATTCTTGTTCACCCGCTGCGAGCTTGGCCTCGGGGTGCATGGTCATCTGTGGAAATAAGAACGCGCCATCAGTATGCCCGGGCGTCAAAGAGCGTTGGTGTGGTCCACCCGCATCTAAACGCCAGTACCACGAGGCAAAGATTATAACGTTCGCAAACCAGAGGGCGGCAGCCGAACGCAATAGTTGCTCCGGCGGCACTCTGTGCTCGGTCACTTCTTTAATGAGCAATCCAAGCGAAAAGACCAAAGCCGCAGTTACGACGCTGTTCAGGATGTAACCAAACAACTGACTCATTCGATGATTACCGCTGCGGCGGAAAATTATTATTGGCAAGGTCAGACCCAGGACTACTACCGCAAGGAGCCACCGTGGCGCACCACCGACAAGATATGATGGCAATGCCGCATACAAACCGCCGACCGCAACCATCGCTATAAATGCGGGCCAGTGCGGTTCAGCCGGCCTCTCTGTGCTTCGACTAATGCTGAACTTTTTGGCGGCCATATTGTTTTCACTAGAGCTTTGTACAGGAAGTTAGAGCCCATCAATGGGAGCCTTGAGTCAAAGTCGTACGCCAACGCTCAGGGGGGGTGGTTTCGATCAGCAGAACCTTGCACCTCACTATTAAATTCTCTTAAGGTTTGGCAAGACTGGGCGCTCCCCTAAAACGATTTACGTCCGACTCGCCTAACTCGCTTCCCTTCTCGTGCGCTCCAGCGAAAGTAAATCAAATAGGCAACAATGCCGATATTGATCTGTAGTACCGCCGCTTTCACCGGGCTCGGATGGCGTATAAGTTCGTATAGCTCAAGCGGCAGATATATTCCTCCTGAGAGAATAGCAAACCACTCGGCCCAGGCACGCATGCGCCACAAACCATAAGCCTCAATAAACCGAACGGTGGAGTACGCGAGCGCGGCACCCGCAAGCAATCGGAGATGGGAGTTGTCCAGATGCGTTAGAACTTCGCTTAGGATGCGCGGATGATGATGAGCCAGATTTAGATGAAAGCGCTCGACGATCTCTTCGCCAAGGTTCTGCGCACCATGATGGACTAAAGATAATAATTTAAGACCGACAAATAGCACCAACACACCTTTAGTAGCCTCGAAGATGGCAACGATGCGCAATCCGGTAGCTGATCCCCGGATTCCCTCCGAACGACTACTAAATGGCTGCTCGAGCGTACGGCCGCGAGCAGAGATTTCGTGTTGATGATTTGTCCCCACTGGCGCGTCCCCTCGCGCGCGTCTCACTATGGCAAGTATGCTACAACTCTGAAACAAGTGGATTGATCACGACGAAACTCTGAGAGATTATCCACAGATTACACAGATTCAGGCCATAAACAGAAGGCTTGATACTTAGGCTGACATCAATGTGCAACTGACCATTCAAGTATGAATCGAACAGTTGGTAAGGATGCACATTACGCGATCAACGGGTTCAGCGACTTGATAGGTTAGTTTAGAGTTGAGTGACGCAGCAATGACTACCCGACGCTACCGCATTACGGTACTGACTGCATCCGGCGCCGCTTGAGTGTTACGATGCGATTGGTGTGATTTAAAGGATCTTTTTTATCGGGACCAACAGACGGATCCACGAAATCACACGAAGTCACACGAAAAATACGAAGCTTTTTTATTGCGTCTTTGCGCCTTAGCGGCTTTGCGTGAAAACCTCATGAAAAGTTGCGCTCTTCGTGTTGTTTAGTCATACCAACCTATCTCAATGGACTCTTCTTGGTTAAAAAGCTTTCAAGCGCAATTTGGAAAGTTAACATTGAAGGTCTCGCGTACCACCTGCTACCGCGAGGTAAAGCTGACTCCACTGCCACATCTAACATGAAATCCAAACTACTAATCTCAATTCTTTTGATCTCTTATTGCCACACCCTTTTTGCTCAAGCGCAGCCGCCATCAATACCTGCAACTGATCGCATTCGATTAGCTGAGGCCTTCAGGCTGGCCGACGAGATAGGTGATCGAGTTTGGCAGGATTGGAGCAAGGTCCCTTTCGCTGTCTTGCTGGTCACACCCGATTACGAATTTCTTGTTGGCCATCCAAAGCCTTCGGCGCATTTTGTGAGAGCGCGATACGATGCATTCTTGAAGAGCGATGTTTACTATCGCAGGCGAACCTTCCCAATAACTTTTCTGGCCACGTTTCCATTGGACAACACGATGATCTCCACTGTCGTCGTCGGGCAGGCAGAGAATACCTGGGTGAAGACCTCTACACCGTGGGTCATCACGCTGTTGCACGAACACTTTCATCAACTACAGGACGCGCAGCCCAATTCCTTCGCCGATGTCAATTCTTTGAACCTCTCACACGGCGATCAAACGGGCATGTGGATGCTTAACTACCCTTTTCCTTACGACCGAAAAGAAGTGCAGGATCAGTTCGCCTTGATGAGCCGGCTACTTGCAGACGCGATCAGGTCACCCGAAGTCGAGCGCTCTAACAAGGTGCGCGAGTATCTCCAGGCGCGACGGAAGTTTCAGGCTATTATCTCAACCGACGATTACAGATATTTTTCCTTTCAGTTTTGGAAAGAAGGCGTCGCGCGTTACACGGAGTATCAAGTGGCACACGCCGCCGCTGCGAAGTACAAACCCACCAAAGAGTTCGCTGCGTTAAAGGACTGCCGATCATTTACCGACGTCGCACAATCGACTTATGACGCAGTCATCAACCAGCTACTTACTCAAAGGCTTGGTGAATCAAAACGCGAGGTCGTTTATTCCTTCGGCGCCGGTGAAGCGTTGTTACTTGATACGATTAATCCCGGATGGAGGAACTCTTATTTCACTGACAAGTTTGATCTGGCCAAGTTCTATCCTGAATAATGAGGTCAGTACCGTAACGCAGTAGCGTCGGGTGGGCCATGCGCTACGACTCAACTAACGACAGAGCTGCGATTTGACACGAAGTCGCACTAAATAGGTGTCGTGAAAATACGCGTTATGAAGCTGCGGAGCGACGCCTCATTGTCTCCTTTGATAGAACAACCTTTCATAGGTGATGCCATTTATTTCAGTAGGTGTGTTGAGCACGACTCCCAATCCAAAGATGGTGACGCCAGGATCAGTCGGGCTCTCACGGTCGGTTCGGCTCAAGAAGGCACCTTCAAATCTTTCAGTTGCTCCGTCGCCATAAACTTTAGTTGCCGTTAGCAGGGCTCCTTCGATTCTGGCATTCTCAAGTGTAAAGGTACGTGACTGCGGCCCCTTTTCAAATCCGCTTGCTCGAACGGCGCCATCACTTCCGACCTGTATATTAATCACATAACCCAAATCTGGAAGTTCATACACACCGGCGTAGTCTCGAGTGTTCTGCTTAACGGCAGGTTCGCTCTTGACGTCCTTGTACTTCTCTTTTCTAAAGCCGTACTTCTCCTTTGTTTCGTGCTTAAACTTAGTAAAGGACGCAGCGATTTCCTGAGCTCTCGTTTGTTGGGATGCGGCAGTTACAGAACAAGCAACAATCAACGTAATCAAAGCCAATGCGCGCATGGTTTTCCTCCCTCGTTGTAAATACTCGAAGCGCCGTCTAAGGCCAGACTGAAAACAAAGCAATGCCTGTGATATGAACACCACCTGCGCGTTTGTTGTGGCAAATTTGTTGTCACCGTTAGGATTTTGTTTTCGTGTTGTTTCTGCGGATGATCGATCATTCATTCCTGAGCGCTTGATTTGGATCCAACCCGGCCGCGCGAAGTGCCGGCAACCACGAGGCCACGAACGCAATGAACAGGAAGAGCAGCGCAACCGATATAAACGTAACCGGATCCGTAGGTTTGACCTCTACAAGCATCGACGCCAAAACTCGCGTCAGTGCAAAGGCCGCTATGAGACCGATCACGATCCCAAGTACGCTGAGCCAGAGTCCCTTCCCTACCATCAAACGGAATATCCGCGAGGGCGCCGCGCCCAAAGCCATCCTCAACCCGATTTCGGCAGTTCGCTGCCGCACTACGGTCGCAAGCACGCCATACAAACCAACGCCGGCGAGAAGCGCTGCAATCACTGAGAACACTCCGATCAGCAACAGAGTGAATCGTGTCTGAGCCTGAGCAGCGATCACTCGCTCGTCCATCGGCTGCATCTGGTTGATTAACAATTCGGAGCCGGCTTTCCGAACCACCTCGCGGACGCTGCCGGCAACTCCGGCAGGATCGCCATCAGTGCGAAGCGCCCACCACGAGGCAGCCCTGTGGTTCACATATCCGTCGGTCACGTAGAGTTGCTCGCGGCCCGGTTCTATTAGTGATGTATTGCGCTGATGGGCCACCACACCGATGATCTCTCCCCATTGAGCTTCCAGAGTGCGAACGCGATAAAGGATGCGTTTGCCTACAGGCGACTCGTTTGGGAATGCCTTCGCGGCCAGTGCCTGATCAACTATGAGGAGGTTCCGGTCGGGCGTGTTGTCCTCTTCGGTGAAGGTGCGTCCGACCATTAGCCTGGTACCCATCGCCTCGAAATAGCCGGGCAGAACGATCTGTAGATCTGCTGCCTGGAACTTGCTCGGATCTTCGAGAGCTTCGCTTCCACCCCAACGCACAGGACTAAACCCGCCCGCAAGCGGCAAAGGAAACGAGGCAGTGACGCTGCGCACACCGGGGATCGCGCCGAGTTGCTCGCGAAGCTGGCGCTTGAAGGTCGCGGCTTCCTGAGGTGTCCTGCCGATGTTACCGAGAAGTTGAAACGTTAAGAGTCCGCGCGGCTCAAATCCCAAATTCACCCGCTGAATGGCAAGGAAGGTGCGGACCATCAATCCCGAACCAATCAGAAGCACAAATGCAAGCGCAACCTCCGCTACTACTACGGCGTTGCGCAGCCCGACCGCACCAAGCGCGCCGCTCCGGCCACTGGCGCGTAGAACATCCATGAGGTTCGGTCGTGCAACGCGGAGTGCCGGAACGATCCCAAAAACGACTACAGACGCGAGTCCAGCTAATGCCGAAAATGCGAGTACCTGGAGATCGATCTGGATCGCATTCAACCGGGGGAGATTGGCGGGAGCAATCACAAGGAGTTGATGAATTGCTAATTTGGCAAGCGCAACGCCAGCCGCCGTTCCCACAGCGGCTATTACGAACGCTTCGGCCAATGTCTGACGGACCAACGGCCACCAGCCGGCTCCCAGCGCGGCGCGAACGGCGAGCTCTCGTTCGCGTGAAGAGGTTCGCACCAACATCAGGTTCGCCACATTCGCACAAGCAATGAGCAGCAGGAAAATGACCGCTCCCATCAGCGCGAGAATCGCCGGCCGAACTTCATTGACGAGGTGCTGCTTCATTGGCTCGAGCCGTAAATACTGGCCGGCGGTTTTCGCGATTGTGTTTTCCTCGCGAATTTTTTGGGCGACAGTTTCGGCTTCGGCCTGTGCTTGAGTAATGGCGACGCCGGGTTTTAGTCGGCCAATCGCGCGCCACTGCACATTGTTGCGGTTGGCAGCATCGTAAGGAATGCGCGCGGCGAACCAGAGACTCGGAAACTGTTCCATATTCGCTTGCGGCGGAAACAGCAATTCAAACCCTGGCGCCAGCACTCCTACGATGATCGGCGGTGGTCCAAAGGCGGCAGACACTGGAAGGGGTTTTCCGATTACGGATCGATCTCCGCCGAAGCGTTGTTGAAAGTATTGATTGCTCAGAATTGCCATCGTCGGCAGCGCAGGTGGTGCGGGAGCGTTGCCGGTTGATGGGGTGCTGCCCGTGCGGGGTGATTGCTGTGGAGTCGTCTGTGCCGTTGGTTGTGGTGCTCGCTGTGGCGTTGACTGTGCTGCCGGTGGTGGTGTTGGTTGTGGTGTGCCGTCAGACTCCTGGAAGTCTCGACCGGCAATGATTGCCCCACCCATCATTTGAAAGAAATTCGTCGACACTGCGGCGATGCGCACCTGCTCAGGCGTTCCATCTCTACCTGGCAGCGTCCCGCGGAACGTGTTGACAGCAGCGAAATCTTCGAAGGTGTTCTTTGCGGTGTTGCGCAGGTCGAGAAAGTCGACGTTTGAAAGAGGAAAATCTTTGACGTTCCGCTGTCGCAAGTCGCTGCAGGCCAGGACCAGGCGGTCCGGGTCTTTGTATGGAAGTCTCCGCAGCAGCACACCGTTAGTGACACTAAAGATGGCCGTGCTGGCGCCGACAGCAAGCGCGATTGTGACGATTGAGGTGATACTAAATATTGGACTCTTGCGCAGCGTGCGAAAAGCGTAGGAGAGATCTTTTAGCATAGCGCGTAGTTTAGTCGCAGTTGAGATTTTCAGCCAAGGAAAATGGGTGCAAAACGTATATTAATCATCCACAGATTACACAGATTAAAAAGCAGAAAGCAGCAAAAAGAAATTGGCAAGGTGGCTGACCTTGTTCTCGTTGACGGAGAACCTTTGAAGAATATCAGCGACATGCGTCGGGTTCGCCGGGTCTTGCTGCTTTCTGCTGTCTTTCTGCTTTCTTGTCTGCTTTCTGCTTTTTGATCTGTGCGATCTGTGCGATCTGTGTAATCTGTGGACTTGTTTTCGTTACCTGCTTACCCGCCGCTGTCGTGAAGCGAGTTCCGATTGCCTGAGCTGTTCAATTCATTTATTCGACGGCGGAGCGTGCGGACGTAGCCTTCGGTCATTGCGCGATCGTAGCCTGCCGCGCGGATACTGTCGCGCAATTGATCGTCCGATAGTTGCGCTAGTAGCGACCCAATCCACAACGCGTGGTCTGTCGTCACCTTTGTGACGGCGTTATTGGCCTTCCGCTGTCTGAAAAAGTAAGGCGGATAAACGATGGTCAGCAGGCCCAACCCCTTCGGACGGATGTCGTAGTCGAACTTCACCTTGTCGTGTTCGACCTTACGCACCATTCGATATCGCTCGAAATCACGCAAGTCATTCTTTGAGCGACGCCGCCCGCCGAATCCACCTGCCGAACCCAGGGTAGCGCCCAGGTCAGTAACGGTGTATAGCTCTTCGGTTTTACCATCCTTAACGCGAAGGATCCGGTTATTCTTTTTGAACACATCCCAGTTGTTCAATAGGACCATCATAGTTTTGAGTCCGTCCAATTCACGCGTGTTCTTGAAAGGGTTCTTTGACCAGCCCCAGTGCTCGCCACGCTCGACGTTTTTGCGGTGAGGTTCAAAACGCGCTCCCCGCACGGAGTCGCCAAGCACGTACTGCCGGCCACGCGACAATGGTCGCATACCATCGATGTGTACCTGATCGAAATAGTAGGACTCTTCCGCGTTGTAACCGACGGCCCAAACCAAACGAGTTGCCACGGTCTCAGCTTGTGCCTCCGGCCCAAGTTTGACGCGCCACTTCACTCCCGCCGCGTCTTTCACGTCAAACTTTGGCATTC
>JBKPCC010000108.1:0-5085 GCA_046727215.1 Acidobacteriota bacterium | reverse complement strand
TTGGTGCCGAGGGCGGGAGTCGAACCCGCACGGGGTTTCCCCCAACGGATTTTAAGTCCGTAGCGTCTGCCATTCCGCCACCCCGGCTTTGCCAAGAACATATCATGCGAGATCGATAGCGACAAAATCACTCAATCAACGCCGGATGCGGTCAGTACCCGTAGCGTCGGGTGAGGGACGCGCACGTCAGTCTTGTTGAGTGATCATGCAACATCGACCCGACGCTATGGCGTTACGGTACTCACTGCATCCGGCGTTGGTTGAATGATTGCGGCCAGATTCACAATCACAGGGACGGTCCACGAAATCACACGAAAAACCAACCTCACCTTCACGTTGACGACTGCGGATGATAAAATTCATGCCAGAGTGCGACGTTTCCGGTAGCAAGTTCGCGCGCCCAAATGACCGAAGAGCAAGAAATATTTATCAAACACATTCACCAGAAAGGACTCAAGCGTACCTCCCAGCGCGATCTCATCCTCGACGTGTTTCTAAGGACCGAAGAGCACCTTTCCAGTGAAGACCTCTACCAGTTAGTCAAGAAGGAAGATCCCACTATCGGACAAACCACCGTTTATCGCACCCTGAAGCTGCTAAGTCAGGCAGGCCTGGCAAGGGAAGTACGGTTTGGCGACGGCCGCACGCATTACGAGCATAACTACAAACATCAGCATCATGACCATATGATCTGTTCCGAGTGCGGCAAGATCATTGAATTCTTCTCCGCTGAGCTTGAGGCAATACAGGATGCAATGGCAGCTAAGCACCGGTTTGAAGTAACCCAGCATTTGCTGCGAATCATAGGCGTATGTGCAGATTGCAGGCGCGCCAGAAAGCCCTCCAGACTTGAATCCGCTGCTCCACCGCGATCGAAAGTGGCCGGTGGCCGAAGCAATAGATAGTGCCTCTCGTTTTCACGTGTGATGTCTCTGCCCAACTGACGGCTTTCCACAAACAGCAAGATTCCACAAACCGCCGAGACTATGTACAAAGCGACATCGTTCTGACCTCATGCCACAACAATCTGCTTTTGATACAGTCTGTTACGTCAAGTTTGAACACAGCCAATGCGGTTCGTGGGATTTTCGGTAATCCATATTTTGCCTTTGGTTAGCTTCCAGTGTAACTTTGCGAGTCGAGACCACAGACCAATTCCTGATCTAATAGTAAGGTGCAATGAGTATTGAGATTACATTTCAGCCTTCGGGAATCGTTGGGCTTGTAGCAGGAGGCATATCTATCGCCGATGCCGCGCATCGAATGGGAGTAACGATTCCTGGAGGTTGTAAAGGAGAGGGTTGTACAACTTGCCAGGTATTGATTGTTACTGGTGGTGAGTTGCTCTCTTCCGCAACCGCAACGGAGATTGAGTTTTTCGGGTCCGAGGCACTCGTTCGATATCAAAGACTTGCCTGTCAGGCCAGGCTTGAAAGATCTGGGGAAATAGTCGTGCACATAAATCCTGAAGCAAAAGAGTCAACTGAGTCACGCGATGCCGGAGACATGCGAAAAGAATTTGGTGATTTGCCGTTGGACCAGAAAATTAAGACCCTGGTCCAGCTTGAGGCGCTAACGATGTACGAAGCACTCAATGCTGTCATTGATAAACCGCTGGCCATGGGCGAGAAGGTTTTTGATAAGGTGTTTAAGACCGGAAAACCCGGTTCGAAGCAGAAAAGATAATCCACAGATTACACAGATTACACAGATTAAAAGTCAGGAAGCAGAGCAGAAAGCAGACGGCACAAAGCACAATGCAGGAAACGTTAGGGGCAGCCGAGTCTCTTTCCCCTACAAACAAAAAAGATGCGTAAGTCAAACGATAATATCGGTCATAATCACGCAAGAAGCGTTAATGCGAGTATTGCTCTCATTGTTGTATTCGTAATTCCACTCCTCTTCATCGCCTGCCCGCGGAACGACCGTCCTGACAATCGCAATATCGGCGTCTCAATGAGCACACCGCGCGAGGCAGTTACACCTATCCCCGGCTCAGTAGCATTCAACGGCGAACGAGCCATGGAACACGTCCGTAAACAACTTGAGTTTGGTCCACGACCGCCGGGCTCGCCTGAGCTTGCTAAAACTCGCGATTACATTATTGAAGAATTAAGAAAATCCGGCGTTTCAGTGAGCACGGATGAATTCAATGCCTCCACGCCCGCCGGCGAAAAGCACATGGTCAATATTGTCGGCGAGATTCCCGGTGAGTCCAAAAATATCATTATCATCTCAAGCCACTACGACACTAAGCTTTTTACGAACATGACGTTTGTTGGTGCAAACGACCCAGCGGCATCAGTCGCCGCATTGCTGGAAATGGGGCGGGTTTTCGGCGCCACCAAGGGTAAACTCAAAGCCACCTATCGCCTCGTATTCTTCGATGGTGAAGAAGCGTTCTGTGAAGAGTGGGACCAATGCGGCAAACCGGATGCGCCAGATAATACGTACGGGAGTCGTCATTACGTTTCGCAATTGAAGAGTAAGAATGAACTCGAGCTCGTCAAAGCCATGATCCTGCTCGACATGATGGGATACAAAGATCTGAAACTGGGACGCGACACCATGAGCACTCGCTGGTTGCAGGACATCATCTGGCAAACCGGAAAAGACTTAGGTTACGGATCAGTATTTGTTGACGAGCCTGAGGGTGTAGGCGGCGACGATCACGAACCATTCTTGAGAGCAGGTGTCGATTCAGTTGATATCATTCAGCTGAATAGCTACCCATATTGGCACAAGGCTGATGACACAATCGATAAAGTGTCGGGGCGCAGTATTAAGATTGTCGGTGATGTCCTACTACCGAGTTTGCCGGCGATAGAAAGTCGAATTCTAAATAAGTAATCACTGGTCCTGACGAGCAGAAGGATTATGTTGAAATCACCCGAGATTCTCGTGCCGGTGGACTTTTCTCCGTGCTCGCTCAACGCGCTGCGGGTGGCTATTGCCATGGCGGCGCCGGAAGGAGATATCACGCTGCTTCACGTTGTTGATGAGCATTTCATCAATGATGCTGTAGCTGCGTCTCTCGGCACTGCGGAAGAAATCAGAACCCGACTACGAGAGCAGGCAGAGGCGAACTTTTCCTTGATGATGGAAGGGCTCGAGGTTGGATCCGTAAACGTCGAGCGAATGATCGTTGTGGGCGTTCCGTTTACAGAAATACTAAAGATCGCTCGAGACCTCGATCTTCCAATGATCGTGATGGGAACGAAAGGTCGCTCAACTCCTCCCGAAGAGCTCTTGTTTGGCTCGACCGCGGAAAAAGTCCTCCGCGGATCGCGTGTACCCGTTCTGTGTGTGCCTTATTAGTACAGGCCTGACCTCCAATTAACATGAAACGAGTTGCCGTAATTGCCGGAGATGGGATAGGTCCAGAAGTAATTGCCGAAGCCCTACGTGTCATTGACTGCGTGCGAAAAAGTCATGATGTGCAACTTGAACTCGTGCAATTTGATTGGGGAGCAGAAAAGTTCCTTCACGAAGGAATCACGTTGCCGCCGGGCTCTCTAGAGATGCTTACACGGGATTTCCACGCGATTCTGGCCGGCGCCTTCGGTGACCCGCGCATCCCAACAAATCAACACGCTGAGGACATACTGCTCGGAATGAGACGTGGCCTTGATTTGTATATCAATCTACGCCCTGTGCGGTTACTCGACCAGCGGCTGACCCCGTTACGCAACCGAAAAGTTGAGGATATCGATTTCGTAGTATTTCGTGAGAATACTGAGGGCGCTTACTGTGGCGCCGGCGGATTCCTCAAGAAAGGGACCGCGGATGAAATCGCGACTCAGGAAGAATTGAACACGCGCCGCGGCGTAGAGAGAATTATTGTCGCCGCGTTCGAGTACGCGCGCGCTAATGGACGGAAGCGGGTCACGATGGCAGACAAGTCCAACGTGCAACGGTTCGGAGGCGACTTGTGGCAACGTGTTTTCAAGAAAGTTGCTGCTCAGTACGCCGAAATTGAAGCTAATCACCAGTACGTAGATGCGATGGCGATGTTCATGGTGCTCGAACCGTCTCAGTATGATGTCATCGTCAGCAACAATCTGTTTGGAGATATCTTGACAGACCTGGGTGCTGCTATTCAGGGTGGTTTGGGGTTGGCCGCTTCGGGGAACATTCATCCCGGTCGAGTGTCGTTATTCGAACCTGTACACGGAAGTGCGCCGCCGTTGGCAGGGAAGGGAATCGCGAACCCGATCGGATCTATTCTCACTTCAGCCATGATGTTAGAATACTTGGGTTTCAAAGATGCAAGCGATGCGATCGAACACGCCGTCCGTGATTCGATCGCCAATGGAGAAACTACCAAAGACCTTGGTGGTAGTCTTTCAACCCGACAAGCAGGCGAAGCGATTTGCTCACGTCTGCGTTAATTAGGTCGAAAGGGTGTGCATTTTGTTAGCAGATGCACGCAGATCAACGCGGATCGAAGGAGAACGAACACAGTTTCGCGTTTTTTAGTCTTTCCGGGGGCAGTTATGAATTCGGCGAACAAACGGCTGGCGCAAAAACTAGTTGCTATAGTGGTTATCATTGCGATACTCGAAGTGGTGGGTTTTTCTCCCGCTATTATCGTGCTCTTCCTGGTCGCGGGTTTAATAATCTGGCGGACAATGCGGAGGTCCGAATATCAGGAAACTGAAAAGGTCTTCGAGTTCTACATTGCTGCGGACGACGTTCTGCGAGATGAAGGCCGACAATGGTACGGATTTGAGATTGCTGAAGTAATAGATGCCGGCGAGAGAGTACTGTTGTCCCTCGTCGATCCGCCGCCGCTTGTGCGCTTTACGCTCGGCGCGCTTTACCACCGCGTAGGCGATTATGAGCTTTCGGTGGAACACCTCACTTGGGTTACCGAAGCCCAATCGGCCGATGAAGTCCGTTACACAAATCCTTCTCCGCAATTGCGGCGATACGTGGAAACGTTAAGGCGAATCGAACGGGATCCCGCCATGGCGCCGCAAACGTTAGCCGCGCTCCGCAACCTCGAACGCAGTCGTCGGAAACGAGCGGCAGAAATGCTGCTTGAAAGTCGTCAACGTATCGCCGAGGCGACGCACACCCACG
>JBKPCC010000107.1:0-20360 GCA_046727215.1 Acidobacteriota bacterium | reverse complement strand
ATATTCGAGAACGCGGAGGCTACATTTTCAAGGGTGTCGGCCTGATACTTTCTTGCGCCGGTTCGCTGACTAAGATCCGTAAGGTACTCATTAGCTACTTCATAATCTCTACGACTGGTTCCGGGCGCGGGCCCGCCTCCGCCTCTGCGGCCCCAAACTCCACCGCCTCGTCCTCCACCGAAGATACCTCCGAGGATCTGTCCGAAGACATCATCCGAACGTGTCCCAGGCCATGTACTAGGGACCCCCGTGCCGCCACCAGCAACGTCCATGTACGTGTCGTACTGGACTGGATAAACTAATGCATCAAGTTCTTCCGCATCTTGCAAATTGCTTTGGTAGGAAGCTCGACGACTGGTTGTGTCCACGCCATCCGTAAAAAGTACGATGGCTTTTCGCCCTTCAACCTGGTCGAGTTTTTGATTCATCACCAAGTCGACAGCATCGTAAAGTCTCGTTCCGTCTCCTGGATGTGTGCGTCGGATTGCCCGACTTATTTGCGCCCGATCGTTAGTGAAGTCCGTTAGCACTCTTATCTGATCATCAAAAGACACCACCATCACCCGATCATCTGGACGCAATTGATTGACAAAGGTGATCGCAGCTTCGTGGATATCCTCAAGGCGAAAACGAGTTGAATTACTCGTATCGATCATCAGCACCACGGAGAACGGTTTATCAACAGAAGAAAAGAACGCAACTTGTTGTTCAATTCCGTCCTCCCATACCCGGAAATCTTCCTTTCGGAGATTCGGTACATACCGTCCCTCACGATCGAGCACCGAAACGGGCAGAGTCACCAACGTCGTATCCACGCGAATCACATCTCCAGCTTCGACCTCTTCCGGCCCCGTTGGAGTGGATGTTGTGGAATTCGGCTGGCGATTGTTTGGATTGTTTGCTCCGCCTAATACAGGCGGTCTTGCGGGGCTTGATTGACCGGCATTAGGGCGAGGTGTTTGCTGTGTGGCCGTTTGCTGCGTAGAGTTCGGTGATTTGGTGCCGGCCTGCCCGACGCGGCGCGGCCGGGTTTGCCCGGTTTGCGCCCAGGCTAAGCTGCTTACGACGAAGAATAGGGAGAGGAGCGTAAAGCAGGCAAAAAGCTTTCTCATAGCCATAGCTCCTGAAAACGATGATCTTGGCAGATTTGTGCCAAGTGCTTTTGGATGCGTCGGGAAGGAAAAAGATGCTCGGAAGCGTCCCGGGGAGAGTCCGTCCGTGACTGAGGAAGATTAGCTCTATAGTTAAGCCGGAAGCAAGGATCAACGAACCAAAAACTTAGAACCCGCCCGTAATGGCGTTCCAGACAAACGGCATTGTTGCCCAGGCTTGAGCGCGGTGGAGAGGGCGAAACCCAAAGAGGACTACGCGCCCGTTTCCAAAAGGCACCTCAGCCATTGCGATTTTGCCGCGAAGCTTGTCCTCGCCGAGGAGCCAGCCTGAACGAAGCAGATTATCTTTGGCAAAACGCGCTACGACGCGAACTTTGGGATCGGTGCTCTCAAACGCCTGGCTGTTGATGAAATATGCAACTGTATTGCGAGGCATTCTCCTCGCCAGCGGGAGCGTATTATCCACTTCCAACCCGACGATTGAACCGGGGCAGTAAAACTCGTTTGCCCTCAGACCCTCCAGGACATTGCGAACCGGCAGATTGAATTGCTTTATTACCAGTTCGCACGCGGCGTCAAAACAGACGAGCGCGCCACCTTTTTCGACGAACCGTTTAAGGTTCTCGACGCCTGCCTCAGTAATACCGCCCGCAAATTCTTTGGGGTAGTTCTCAGCCGAGTTTCCTTCGATGATCTCTCTCGCGCGCTGAGACGGAAGCAGCAGCACATCGTAACGCGATGATAAATCGCCCTGCCGAATGTCTGCGTCGGTAATCGACGTGTATGGAACATTGAAGGTATCAAAGATGTAGCGTGTCCAACCCTCGTCCATATTCGCAACCCAGCTCTTGTAGATTCCGATTCGAACTGGCCGGCTCATTGGATTTGCGATCGGCGAGCGATCAGTTTTTTTCAGTGGCAGTGAAAGATCATCGCGTACTTCGTTGCCTTCGCGAATCAATGTCAGTTTTCGATCCGTGGGAGTCTCCTGAATTGAGAGGACGGCGGGAGCTTCGACTCCCATCTGCAATGGTAACGTCCATCCGGCTACATCATACGGCCGCTCAGCTTCGCCTTGCGCGTTAAGGCGGTCTGGATAGATCTGTGGCTCAAATAAGGTTATTACATTCGAACGCTGAGGCTGTGAAAGGAACACAATATAACTACCGGCAGGCACTTCGTGCATGCCTGCTGTCGCAGCCACAATTCTTCTGTAAGTTCCTAGGCGCTCACTTGACGGGTTTGTCCGTTGTAGGACCTGAGGCCCAAAAGTGGCATGGAGCTCATGATCAAGTCTGAATACTTCGACGCCTTGTTCAACTAGCGCGGTCACAAGTTTCGCGACCTCTTCATCTCGAGCCTGTCCGGCCGGAATCAGATACGCTAGCGGCTCGTTCTCGTTTGTAATCTGAGTAAGATTTTTCTTTCCTAACTCATAGAAGTCGCGTAAGTAGTTGGCGCGATACTTTGCTGCCAGTGACAGCAGCGAACGGGCGGCGACAACTTCCATCTTCAGAATATCCGCCGCCTTCCATTCTCCGCCGGGCCAGGGATCAGGAAAATTAGTCGTCGCCTCTAAAGCGTTACGCATTCCTCGGGTGCTGGAACGGGCAAGCTGTTCACGAGTAACCGTTGCAGGGCTCATCAAACGTGCGCTTGCCGCTTCGGAAAGTATTCCAATCGAATTATGAAAATAAGGGGCGGTGCGAAAACCTCCGTGCCACCAGGTGTCGTAAAGCGAATTAGTGATGACTCCTTTGAAACCTGCAGCTTGCAAATCCGCAGCCATCTTGTGACCGATGAGCGCTACTTGACGGAGCAACAACGGAGCTATGTTTGGATTTTGTGGATCATAGAAAGGAGGGACGAAAAAACGAGAGCCACTGGGTCCCTGTTGATGAAGGTCGTAGACAATTTGAGGAAACCATTCTTTCCAAAACAGACGCGTTAAAGCGCGAGTCTCTTCCAGGTTCAACATGAACCAATCGCGGTTGTCGTCGTGGCCTGCGTAATGGTGATAGAGCTCTGGTGGTTCACGTCCTTCAGAAGGCGTTCCTAATGTCTTTCGATACCAGTTCGCTACGATGTCAATTCCATCGGGATTGGATGAGGGAATCAAGATCAAAATAGTGTTCTTGAGGATTTCCATCGTGTCCGCATCGGCTGCGGTTGCCAGATCAAACGCCAATTGCATTGACATCTGCGAAGCCACGATTTCGGTGGAATGGATCGAACAGGAAATCACCACGACTACCCGGCCGGCCGCAATTAAAGCATTGCGTTCACGCTCATCGGCGATCGTTCGCGGGTCGGCGAGCTTTCGTTGAATCTCTTTGTATTTGTTGAGAGCCAGTATATTCTCGGGCGCGCTGATAAATGCGGCGAGGATTGGACGGTTAAGTGTTGATCGTCCGACGGTTTGAACCGAGACTCGATTTGAGGCCTCATCGAGCTTCGCAAAGTAATTCGTGATCTGTGTCCAGTCCGCGATTTTCCGATCTTCTCCGGGCGAAAAGCCGAGCATCGATCGGGGTGATGGCACTTGCCGGTTGGTGGCTGAACGCACGCCGCTTTGTGGCTGTGCCAGGTACGTTCCGGTTAGCGCCACATGAATTATCAGAGAACAGACGAACAGCAGAATTCTACGGTGAATCATCCCGAGGGTTCCTTTTGATCAAATGATGGAAAAAAGTGCCGAGAGCGAAAGAGCGATTGCGCAGTCTAGCACAGATGGCATGACGCGCATTCGACGTCGAATTCATTACTGGTGGTCTCTTTTCGTGGCAGCTGCTCTTTTGCTTGTGTTTGGTCCACCGGCTTTGTTTACGGCGTGGTTGACGGGGAAAAGGGAAGTTGTATATCCATGGGCGGAATTTGGCGCGCGCAACTGGCTGAGGTTTTGTGGAGCTACGGTTCGCGTGCGGGGCCAGGAACAGCTCGACCCCGCTCAACCTTACGTGTTCATCTCCAATCACAGATCGTACCTGGATACTGCCACTCTGTTTCTTCATACAGGACGTCGAATTGGTTTACTCGCAAAGAAGGAGTTACTGAAGGTTCCAATCCTTGGCTACGGGATGGGTTTTGTGAATGTTATGGCGATCGATCGCTCGAACCGAGAGCGCGCAATGCAGACAATGGAGGCGGCCACGTCTCGTCTCAGAGGCGGGCGGTCATTCGGTGTATTCGCTGAGGGGACACGGGCGAAACCGGGAGAGTTACTTCCATTCAAGAAGGGCGCGTTCTATATGGCGGTTCAAGCTGGTGTTCCCATCGTTCCCGTGGCAATCAAGAACACGGACGTGCTCATGGGTAAGGGAACGGGCGAGGCGCGCAGTGGCGAGATCGAGATGGTGTTGCTGGCACCGATCGATACCAGTTTGCCGGCCTTCAAAAAGGACATTAACGCTCTTGTGCAACTGGTTCATGAGGCGGTGGCGCGAGAGCTCGGCGTTAATTCAGGTTAAGTCTGTTGGACCTCCGTAGGCGTCCGTTTGTAGCGAGTGTTGCTTTTAAGTGAAAAAAGGGTGCCCACGAAGGGACGCCCCAACAGAACTGGCTTGGGTAGTAGCCAACTACTTAGTCGGCTCGGGAGCAAATTCGTAGGTCAGAAAACCCGCAACTTTTACCGGTCTTGTTCCGATCAGCGTCAATGTAAACTTCGCCTTTCTTGCTGCTTCGACCGCGGCTGCACGTAACTCCGGCGGACCTTCAGTGGCCTCAGCGGAAACCAGGTTCCCCTTTTCGTCGATTAAAACCCTAACAACTACGCGACCAATAATATTCGCTGCACGAGCCGCCTCGGGATACTTTGGTTTCGGTAACTCCAGTGCCTTACCGTTCAGCTCGCCACCATCGATCGGTTTGTTTGGATCCGGATTGGTGGTGGTATCGATGATTCCTGGCGAAGCTTCGCCGACATCAGTGACCGTTACTGTAGCTCTGCCCTTCACAAAGTCAGTATATTTGACCTGCATTCGAATATGCAGGACTTCACCATTGTCGAACACGAGTTCTTCGTCGGCATACGAATAAGTCGGAAACCAGTAACGGCCATCAATCTGTTCGCGATACGTTTCGACTGTGGGGAACTTATTTATCTTGGTTTCTGGAACGCCCTTACCTTTTGTTTTGACGATCATGAAATCCTGATCGTCTACCCAGATCCGCCCGACAAATAAGCGTTCCTGCGTCTTCTTAGGATCCGGAATGGCTCTTGGCGTGACGTCGAACACGTGCAGATTCAGCTCGTCGATCTTCTCTTTGCCGACATACCGGAAGGTATATTGGCTGATCTTTGACGGCTCGAGTGCAAAGGGATTAATCCCGCCAAGATCGTCGAGGTCTTCCTTTGTGACACCGCCAAATGAGGGCATGGGAAAGAAGCTGATCTTTTCAAATCGGTTTCCAGAATCGTCGAACGTAAAATACGAAATGCGGTGGTACTCGCCGGTAACTTGTCCTCCCATCCCCAGGCTTTGGACGATTGCATCACGCTTGAAGGCATAGTTGTTGAGGGCTGTTCGAAACTGCGCTTCTTTCGAAGTAAACCTCTGCACAATGCGATCAATATCCGTCTGACTAATGCCGTTTGGAGCGGTAATTTGGCTTCTCGCGGTGCCTGCAATTGAAAGAACAAGTGCGAGACACGAGACAATAAACAGGGACCTTCTTTGCATTGCTATTCTCTGGGAGTTCGTTTTAACTGCTTCAAGGCCTAAAGCGCTTCCGGCATCCGCTCAGATGCCCAACCCGAAGTTTCGTGTTGCCAGTACGGCTCGGAAACGGCCCGCCCTTAATTGAAGGACCGCCACCCGGCTATTGCAAAGTTCCATGCATATAGTGTAGTGTGCCATGTATAGAACGAGTTAGAACGTCTTAATACAAGGCATTTCTCGTTGACGTCAACTCGGCCGTCATGGCTGACCACTAAAGTCGACGGTGAACATTTTTGAAAAGAGAACAAGGGTCCTCACATCGGCGGGTGGCGAATTGTCCGCTTCCTGTGAACCTCCAAGGCGCGTAAGCGTTGGCGCAACGCCGAGCGGCCGCGTTGCTTCCATGGGACGGATACCCTTTTGAGCCCTGGGAGGGGCTTAAATGAGGGCGCTAACGTCGATGATGTGCGCGGTAACATGCTGCTCCTTCTGGGCGGGGTAGCCAATGAGTTACCGCGCACACCCCAGCATCATCTCGTCAGTTTGATTAGTCAACAAAATCGACAGTCACTCGGTTCGGGATGATGCCGTGTTCGAATCCTTCCAGTAGCAGACGACGAACGGCTTCACGTCCTCTGTCAGTGTAATCGAGCGTTAGCTCGTTTACCCACATACCGACGAATCTATCAGCGAGGACCGGATCCATACCGCGCGCGAACTGCATCGCATAATCCAGGGCATCGCTTCGATGCTCTAAAGAGTAGGCAATGCTTTCCTTAAGCAGCCTCGAAACCTCTGTCGTGAGGGCTGGTCCCAGGTCTCGTCGGATCGCATTGCCGCCCATTGGTAACGGCAGACCAGTTTTTTCATACCACCAGCGGCCCAGATCAAAAACCTTAAATAGTCCCTTCGACTCGTAGGACAGTTGACCTTCATGAATCAATAGACCTGCGTCAAAGGGACCGGCGAGAACTCGATCTATGATCTTGTCGAATGGCACTACTTCATATTTGAACTCGTTGTTAAAGATCCGTAAGGCCAGAAACGCACTCGTCAGTTCTCCTGGAATGGCAATCCTTAGTTTACCAATCTCGCTTGAATCGAACGGACGCGCCGAAACGACAATGGGCCCGTAGTTATCTCCGATCGAGGCACCATGCGGCAACAGCGCGTATTTGTCAGCGACGTAGGCGTAAGCGTGAAAGCTGATGGCCGTTACTTCATATGTTCCGCGCAGGGCCTCCTCGTTCAACGTCTGAATGTCTTTAATGACATGGTTGAAGTGAATTTCGCCGGTGTCGAGCTTGTTAGTAGCGAGTCCGTAAAACATAAAAGCGTCGTCCGAGTCAGGCGAATGAGCAACTGTAATCGCTTGTTGTTGTGTTTGGGTTTGCATTTTAGACGATGCTTACTTTGTTTCTTTCCAGGCGATTGTAGATTGTATCGCGTTCAACAGCTTCGTATCCTGCATCTTCGATCAGACCAATCAATTCGGCTTTGGTCATCCGTACTTCGTTGTTTGCTTCCACGGAATAGCTGGTCGTCAACTCACCGCCTTCGGTAATGGTGCCATCGATGTCGTTAGCCCCGAATTGAAGACCGACCTGAGCGAGCCGTTTTCCCAGCATTACCCAGTATGCTTTTAAGTGTGGGAAGTTATCCAGCATTAGTCGCGAGACAGCGAGCGTTTTAAGCGAATCAATGCCGGATGGTCCAGGCAGATGCGCTAGCTGGGTTTCCGGAGGATAAAATGCCAACGGGATAAAGCATTGAAAGCCACCGGATTTGTCTTGCTGGGTTCGCAGACGAACCAGGTGGTCAACTCGGTCTTCGATCGACTCGATATGTCCATACAGCATTGTGGCATTTGTTTTTAATCCGGCGGCGTGGACCTTGCCGCTCAGCTCAAGCCAACGGTCGCCGTCACATTTGTGCGCACAAATCATTGAGCGCGTTGGCTCACGAAATATCTCGGCGCCGCCGCCCGGGCACGAATCCAACCCAGCTTCTATCAAGTCACTGATCACTCGTTCATCTTCCATCTTATAAAAGTGTGCGAAGTGATCAAGCTCAACCATCGTAAAAGCTTTGAGGTGAAGCTGAGGATACTCTCGCTTCAAGGAAGACAGGAGGTCAGTGAAATAACTGAAGGGCAACTTTGTGTTCAAACCACCCGTGATGTGTAGTTCGGTCGCGCCTTCGGCGACAGCCTGGCCGGCAATTTTGAGGCTGTCCTGAATGTTGTGAGTGTAGGCATCGGGCTGTCTCGGCGTGCGATAAAAACCACAGAACTTGCAATCTACGTAACAAACGTTCGTCGGATTGAAGTGCCGGTTGACGTTGAAGTAGGTGGTCGTGCCATGCATTCGCCGGCGGACTGTATCGGCGAGTTTTCCGAGGGCAGTTAGATCCGTGGTTGAATACAGGTCAACTCCGTCGTCAAACGACAATCGCTCGCCCGATTCCACTTTCTCTGCAAGTTCCGTAAGTTTTTTATCGTGTGAAAATATCATGAACGACTTTTTCGGTGCTCTCACCTGTGAAAGAACACCGCTCCGCCAAAAGTAACCAATAAAATGACGCTGACGAACGCATTAGTTGTGAAAAAGGCCGCGTTAAGCCTGCTCAAATCGTCGGCGCGAACGAGTGTATGTTGGTAAAGCAACAAACACGCAGTGGCAATAACACCGACCAATGCCGCGGAACCGAGATTGGCGCTTACGTACAATGCAACTAACGCTGCGAATGCTCCGACGTGAAACAATCGCGATATCGCCAGTGCCCTACGAATGCCGAACCGCGCCGGAAGCGAGTACAAACCTTCACGTCGATCGAATTCAAAATCTTGGCACGCGTACAGAACGTCAAAGCCTGCGGTCCAGAGCAACACGACCAGCGATAACAGCAACGGAATCGGACTATCGAGCGCTCCTCGCACTGCGATCCAGGCACCGGTTGGAGCCATTGCCAGGCACCACCCTAAGACTAAATGCGACAGGTTGGTCCAGCGCTTTGTAAATGAATAACAAAGGATACTCACCAGAGCGATCGGCGCCAGTATTAGCGTCAAACGATTCAGCATCGCCGCTGCGAGAAAAAACAAGGCAGCTGATACTGCCGTAAACAGCCAGACAAAGCTAACTGAAAGTAATCCAGCAGGCAAAGCTCTCATGCTTGTCCGAGGGTTTTTGAGGTCGTATACGCGATCGACAATACGGTTGAACGCCATCGCTGCTGAACGGGCGCCGACCATCGCTACGCAGATCCAGAATATCTGATGCGCGGAGGGCAGGCCATTGGCTGCCAGGACAGCTCCAAGTAGCGCAAATGGCAACGCGAACAGCGTATGCTCGATCTTTATCATCTCGAGCGTAAGGCGAACATTGCGTAGAACTGTTGACACGGGGTGGTCTAAGTCCTTCGATAGGCGTTGGGAACTACTTCGGATCTTACTTGCGCATACGGTCAATCGCAAGCGTGCGTATTCGTGATCACACGAAACGACCACTAACAAATTCCACTGGTCGCTTTAGCTGTGCTGTTAGCTGAATGCTAGAATGGGCTAAAGCAATTCTGGTATCTATGGAACGCGACGAACTCAGAAAAATTCTCGAGCTTTATAAGGCGAACAAGCTTGAAACTGCTGAAGCTGCGAGACGAATCAACGATCTGCACTTTGAAGATATTGGTTACGCCCGCGTCGATCACTTGCGCGAGTCCCGTCAAGGTTTTCCCGAAGTTGTTTTTGGAAAAGGAAAAACACGAGCGCAGGTTGTGGGTATCGTCGAACGACTAGCTCAACTCTCTCCCAATGTTCTTGTAACCCACACGGACAGGGACACGTTTGGTGAAATCAGAAATGTCGTGACGGAAGCCGAATGGCATGAAAGTGCCCGACTCGTTCGCATTCACCGTGACAAAACCATCCGTGGTGTCGCTAATGTTACAGTGGTGACCGCAGGAACGAGTGATATCCCCGTGGCGGAAGAGGCAGCCTTAACTGCAGAGGCGATGGGCAATCGTGTAGATCGAATTTGGGACGTGGGAGTCGCAGGCATCCACAGGGTTTTAGCTGAACGCCATCTGTTGCGAAGCGCCCGCGTTATTATCGTAGCTGCAGGGATGGAAGGTGCATTACCGTCCGTAGTCGGTGGACTGGTGGCAGTACCCGTTGTGGCAGTGCCAACCAGCATTGGGTACGGCGCATCTTTTGGAGGTGTTGCTGCATTACTCGGGATGCTCAATTCCTGCGCGTCCAACGTTACAGTAGTAAACATCGATAATGGTTTTGGTGCTGGATTTGTTGCCAGTTTGATTAATAGACGATGGGAGGCGCCCAGTGCCTAAGGATTGTGCCGTTCTCGCAGTAATATCCAAAATTGGAGTTTTCTGATCCCCTCCTTGCACCCTACTTGTCACAGTCGAAATAGATCCGCGATTCCGCTTCGCACATATCTGTTCCTCTTCACTACGCTCATTGCTCTTACGGGCTGTATTTCAGCGCGACGTACTCCGAATCTGGAACGAGTTTTTCGAGACGCACGCGCGCGTAGTGGGAAACGGCCCATCATTGTTATTCCCGGTATTTTGGGGTCTCAGTTGATCAATTCGAGAACGGGCGATGTCGCGTGGCCTTCAGTGTTCCGCTCAGAAGCCGATTACCTTCCTATCTCGCCAGACTTGTCAGCAAACCGCGATGATCTCGTTCCCGGGAACATCATTGAGACTGTTCGCTTCGCAAAGGTTCTGCCAGAGGTCTACGTTTATCGTGATCTTTTGGAGGCGCTAAGAAACTATGCGGGCTATCGCGATGGGGATTGGAACAATCCAGGCAGCGATGGCGACAGAGATCATTTTTATGTGTTCGCGTATGACTGGCGACAAGATAATGTTAAGAATGCGCGCGAATTGATCAGGCGCATTGAGCGTTTGAAAGAGCGTTTAAATCGGCCTGACTTGCGTTTCAACATCCTCGCGCATTCAATGGGCGGACTAATCGCTCGGTATGCTGCCATGTACGGTAATTCTGATCTCCCTCTCGCAACGGCACCTCCGTCTCCTACATGGGCCGGAGCGGTGCACATCAGCAAGATCGTTATGATCGGCGTTCCGAACGAAGGTTCAGCAGACGCATTTGCGACCTTAATCACGGGGTACTCGATTACTGAGGGATTGCGGCGCCGGGTGCCATTGCTGAACAAACTGACCGCCGTCGATGCAATTCGTTCTCCCGCTCTATACCAGCTTTTACCACATGCTCGCTCAGCGAAAATACTGGATGAAAACTTAAAAGTCACAGCCGTGAATTTCTATGACCCGCAGGTTTGGAAGCAATACGGTTGGTCGCCAATAAACGAACCGAGTTTTCGTGAACATTATGCACGGCGAAACGGCGAGCATGCGTTGGAGGGATTGGACAAGTACTTTACCGCAGTGCTGCAGAGGGCAAAACGATTCCACGAAGCACTTGATGCCGCATCTGATACTGATCCACCGGTTTTGTTATTGGCGATCGGAGGTGACTGCGAGGAAACTTTGGACGCGCCGGTTGTTTTCCGCGACACTAAAACTGGTCATTGGGTCACACTACTTCGTCCGCGGGAGTATGTGACCTCGACTGGCAGGCAGATTACCAAGCGGCAGCTAACCGAAGCGATGTACGCTCCGGGTGATGGACGAGTCACGAGACACTCGCTACTCGGGGAGGATCTATCCGGGAAACGCAACAGTAGTGTGCTGGGGTCACCGCTGGCATTAACTTACGCGGTTTTTGGCTGCGATCTGCACGGGCAACTACAACGGAATAAATCGCTACAGGACAACGCCCTCACCGCTATTGTGTCTGAAGCGATGAACTAAGTGGCACAGCGACAACCAAAGACATTTTTCATTTCTGATCATTTCTGATATTTCTGATTCTTAATTTATCAGTTTCTGATACCCATGTAGGGGATTTCGTCTAATTTCGTGTGGCTTATTGGATCCATTTTGCCGAACCAGGAACGACGATCCACGTAATCACACGAGAATACACGAAGCAAGCGTCACAAATCAGACGGCCGACGACATCCAACAATCACAAACCGAAGACGAGGCCGATCAATAAAGTGAAAAATGAAAAATGAGAAATGGAAAATGGAAAATGGAAATGGTCTTTTCACGGGGGTAACGAACTCAACTACGGATTGATCAACCCATTAAGCTTCTCAGCCCAATCCGCGTCAAGATTTTGAAGGATGTTGTATTGCTCTAGCGCTCCGTCGCGGTTTCCCATCGCGAGAAAACACTTGCCCAAGTTGAAATAGGCCCGTCCAAAATCCGGTTTTAGACGAATCGCTTGACGGAATGATTCAACCGCTTCGGGAAAACGCCCCATCTCGAAGTATGCCTCGCCCATGCTGTTTGGCGTGAAGGGATCTCCAGGTCTCAACGTTGCCAATTGTTTGAATGCCTCGATGGCTTCGACATATCTTTTTGACTTCAAATATCGCGCGCCCAATCGTTCATACGCTCCAACATAGTCAGGTCGTAAACGAATTGCTTGTTTGTAGGCTTGAATCTCATCGTCAGCTTTACCCCAGTCGCGATAGACCAAGCCTAATGCGTAATACGCGTCAGCACTGTTAAACGGATCGAGCTTGATTGATTGCCGGTAAGCATCCACTGCTTCGCGGTATTGCTTGAGATAAAAATATGCCAGTCCGATATTGAAATAGGATTCAGCGGAAGGTCGGAGCGCAACGGCTCTCCTGGACGCGTCGATCGCTTCAGCATGTCGGCCCAGCTTTTCTTTGCAAAAGCCCGTCTGCGCCCACGCTTCGGCGTAGTTGATATCCGACTCGACTGCCTTTTCAAAATACGGAAGCGCCTTTTCACAATCGTCCTTCGATAGAAAGCTCAAACCATCTCGAAACAGCTGCACTGCTTTGGCCCGTTTATTCCGACTGGTGGCGACTATAAGCTCCGGAAGTGACATCATTGAGCCGCCCTGCAGCTGTGAAATGCGTTCCGAAGGAATTGCGAAGTTGAGACTTTGGCCCCCTGTGATCTGTAGTGTTGCCACTCCGATTACCTGACCTTGCATATTCACGACGGGACTGCCGCTGGATCCGGGTGAAATTGGTGCGGTGATCTGAATGATGCGACCGAAAGTAGGAATGTCTCTCACGGCCGACACTATGCCATTTGTAACACTCCCTTCCAGCCCATACGGATTGCCGATCACTACGACGCTTTCACCTTCTTGTGGCGAAGTTCGTTCCAGTGGAAGCGGATGAACCTGGCCCGCGGGCGGTTCGACCTTAAGCAAGGCGAGGTCACCTTCGGCATCGACCGCAAGAACTCCTTTTACGGGATAAACAGTCCCGTTCGAAGAATGGATCTCGGCGCGGCTTGCGCCTTCGATCACATGTCGATTTGTGACGACGCGATCTTTGTCAATGAAGAACCCGCTGCCCCGGGAAAGCTTTTCGCCACGCGCATCGTAAGTTTCGATAGCTACGGCTGAAGGCTTAATCCGACGTACCAGGTCGGGCAGCATGTCCTGGCCATGCACTAGCTCAAACACGGACACCAGCAGCACGAGCAGCAACTGAACACAAAACCATTTATTGCGGGTTGTAACGCCAGTTCTCATTGATGCTGATGCGTGAATTTGCACGGACGGCAGGAGTCGATAGTGCAATGATGCTGGTTAAGTCTGTTTTAAAGCCCAGCCAACGCCAATTTCTGAACGCGTTCCACGACCTCCTTAACTTTAACGTCTTCTGACACCCGCGAGGCGCGGTCGAAGAGTTCAACTACTCCGTCTGAGATCTTCTTGCCAATAGTGATTCGATACGGGATGCCAATCAGGTCGGCGTCTTTGAATTTCACTCCGGCGCGCTCATCACGATCGTCCAATAGCACCTCGAGTCCCGCGCGTTGCAGCTCTCGATAGAGTTTTTCTCCGACTTCGCGAAGATCTTCCTGTTTCACATTTGTGACGGTGACGATTACGTCGAATGGCGCAATCGTCTTTGGCCAGATGATCCCGTCATCATCGTGGTGCAATTCGATTGCTGAGGCGATTAATCGCTCGACTCCTATTCCATAGCAGCCCATAACAATCGGCACCTCTTTGCCATCCTGTGTGAGCACACGCGCGCCCATCGACTCAGAGTATTTCGTTCCGAGTTTAAAGATATGGCCGATTTCAACCGCCTTTGAGAGTTCAAGCGTGCCTTGGCCGCAGCCGGGGCAACCTTCTCCTGAATTAACCGCCCGGAGATCAGCCCACTTATCGACGGAAATGTCGCGTTGGAGATCGACTCCACGAATATGGTAATCGTCAACGTTGGCGCCAGTCGTCATATTGTGACGACCGCGCAATGCAAGGTCAGCAACGATCGCCAATTCTTTTCCGCTTTCACGTGCTTTCTTCTTCGCGCCAACTGCACCCAGGCTACCGGCATTCGCACCCAGAAGGTCGTATATCTCTTCAGCGTGCGCTGGTCGCACCTCAAGGCCAGCCAGTGCGTCATTCAGCTTTGTCTCGTGCAATTGGTGATCGCCTCGCAATAGCACTAACAAATACTGCGATTTCCCGTCTTTCGTTGAAACGTACACCAGAGTCTTAATCTGTTGCTCTCCAGGCACGCCTTCGAGAAACTTTTCGAGGTCGGCAATAGTCCGGACTCCAGGCGTCGGAAACTCTGTTGGAAAACCCAAGGCGACGCCATCACGGATCTCCGGCAGACATGATGTTGCCTTTTCCAAGTTTGCTGCATACCCGCAGCTAGTGCAGGTTGCAATCATGTCCTCGCCGGCCTCGCTCTTTACCATGAATTCCTGAGACTCTGAGCCGCCCATTGCACCCGAAGACGCTTCGACAACAACAAAGTTCAGCCCACACCGGCTGAAGATGCGTTTGTACGCCTCGCGTTGATTGATAAATGATCGATCCAATCCGCCCTGATCAATATCGAGTGAGTAGGCGTCTTTCATGATGAAGTGACGTACTCGCATGACCCCGGATTTTGGTCGTGCTTCATCGCGAAACTTCACCTGGATTTGATACCAGACCTGAGGTAGTTGCTTATATGAGCGAATCTCGTTGCGGGCGATGGTGGTGAAAACCTCTTCGTGCGTCATGCCCAAAACCATCTCTGCGCCTTTGCGATCTTTCAAACGGAACATGTCATCACCGATCGCATACCATCGACCTGATTCTTTCCACACGTCTGCAGGATGCAAGGCAGGTAGATAAAACTCCTGACCGCCGATCCCATTCATTTCTTCACGCAAGATCTGCATAACCTTTAGCGCGACGCGCTGGCCCAGTGGAAGAAGAGAATAGATTCCGGCGGCGAGCTGACGTACTACACCGGCGCGCAAAAGCAGTTTGTGGGAAACAACCTCGGCATCTGCCGGGTCTTCACGAAGAGTTGGGATGAAGTATTCTGACCAGCGCATGAATATTGACCGAAACCCGCTCCTTCCGAACTAAACATCGACAAGCCATTCTCGCTTAGGCGTAAGAACTAACGCAAACCCGGTTCACGAAAACACACCTCGGCGAGGAACGGACGCGGGGACGCGGGGACACGGGGACGCGGAGACACGGGGACGCGGGGACCCGAATACTCGAGAGGCGTTTCAAGTCCCAATGTGATGTTCAGTCTGAAAGTCTCTCAGGTTGGGAAGGGTGGTTTACCCCCGCTCAAGCTGCGGCAAAATTAACTCGCGATTTGAATAATAACCAATCTTGCTTAATTCAATTAAAGTTCTGGTTAGCCAACCGCAGCGGGGGTAAACCGCCCTTCTGTACACCTTCCCGACCTGAGAGACTTTCAAGCTTGTACTTTAGACCATTCACTTGGATGCCTTTCACTCTGTACCCGTCTCCGCATTCCCGCGTCCCCGCGTCTCCGCATCCCCGCATCCCCGCGTCCTCTCGTCCCTGTCTCCGCGTCCCCATGTCTCCGCATCCCCGCATCCCCGCATCCCCGCGTCCCCGCGTCCCCGCGTCCCCGCGTCTTCGTGTCCCCGTGTCTCCGCGTCCCGGTTATTGCTAGAGCATTCATCGTGATGTACCATCCAATCTTCCATTTTTCAGATTTGTAAGAGCATTTTTCAGAATCATAAGAACATGAAAATCGTCATTGCGAGTGACCACGCAGGTTACACCCAGAAGGAGGCTTTGAAGCCTTTACTTCGTGATCTTGGAGTTGAGTTTCAGGATCTCGGCCCATCTTCGGAAAGTTCCGTGGATTACCCGGACTATGCCGCGAAAGTAGCGGAAGCTGTTTCGAGTGGACAAGCCGAGCAAGGCGTGTTGGTTTGCGGATCCGGAACAGGTATGGCGATCAGTGCTAACAAGATTCCGGGTGTACGCGCGGCCGTGGCCTGGTCTGAAGATACCGCTCGATTAGCCAGACAACACAACGATGCGAACGTGCTTGCGCTCGGAGCGCGCACGACGCCGAGCGGCGAGATCCCCAACATCGTCAAAGCGTGGTTTACAACTAACTTTGAAGGTGGCCGTCACGCGCTTAGAGTCGAGAAGATCTCGCAACTGGAAAACCGGCCAATCGAGGAGCAACCGGAGACAAAGCACAAGGCACAACGCGGAGAGCACTAGGCCAGAAGGCGAAGAGGGAAGAGCGAGGAGAGAAGAGGGAAGGCACAAGCACAGAGCACCTAGCACCAAGCACAGACCAGTACAAGGAAAATTGAATGGACGATCTGCGAAACGCGCCTTTATCCAAAGTTGATCCAGTCATTGCTGAGGCAATTGATAACGAAGTCAGCAGGCAGGCGAACGGATTGGAGTTGATTGCCTCAGAGAACTTTGTCAGTGAGGCTGTGCTCGAGGCAGCGGGCTCGGTTTTTACTAATAAGTACGCCGAGGGGTATCCGAAAAAGCGCTACTATGGCGGCTGCGAGTGGACGGATGTGGTAGAGCAAACTGCGATCGATCGGCTGAAGGAATTATTTGGAGCCGAGCACGCGAATGTTCAACCACACAGCGGTGCTCAGGCCAACATGGCTGTTTACCTCGCCGCCATCCAGTATGGCGACCAGATCCTGGGAATGAACCTTGCGCATGGCGGACATTTAACGCACGGCCATCCCTTGAATTTTTCTGGGCTAAGTTACAAGGTAGCGGACTATGGCGTCTCTCGCGAAACCGAGCAGATTGACTATGACGAACTCCAGCGATTGGCTGAGACACACCAGCCAAAGCTGCTGGTCTGTGGCGCGTCTGCATATCCCCGGATAATCGACTTTGAGCGAATCGGGCAGATTGCAAAGGGCGTGGGCGCTAAGATGTTCGCAGATATAGCTCACATTGCTGGTCCAATAGCTGCTGATCTCCATCCATCTCCTGTTCCTCACGCCGATTACGTAACGAGCACGACGCATAAAACCTTGAGAGGACCACGAGGCGGACTAATCCTTTGTAAAGAAGAGCACGCGAAAGAGATTGATCGTAGAGTTTTTCCTGGCGTACAGGGAGGTCCGCTGGTCCACATCATTGCTGCAAAGGCAGTGGCGTTTGGCGAAGCGTTACGAGACGATTTCAAGCAGTATCAACGTCAGATCTTGAAAAACGCGCAGGCCCTCGCAGGTGAATTGCAGCAGCAAGGTTTGCGGCTGGTCTCGGGCGGCACGGATAATCATCTGATGCTGGTCGACGTCTGGATGGATGGGCGCGGCATTACAGGAAAAGACGCTGAAAAGGCCCTTGAAGCTGCCAACATAACCGTAAACAAAAACACTATTCCGTTCGATCAAAACAAGCCGTTCGTTGCTTCAGGGCTGCGCATCGGTACGCCGGCAGTGACGACGCGTGGCATGAAGGAATCCGAAATGCGAGAGATTGGCCGTTTGATTGCGGAGGTCATTCACGCACCCGAGTCTGAGGAGGTAAGGAAAAAAGTTCAGCAAGGAGTCGCCGAGTTAACCTCACGCTTTCCGCTATATCCAAGGCGATTGAAACAACCGGCCGGCACGAGTGCCATCAGCGCAGATTAGGATCACAGTTACTTTCAGGCGGATAATTCCACGAACATGCACGAAGTTTTCGGTCCCGACGGCCTCATGGCTCAAACACACCCTGAGTACGAGTTCCGGCCCGGTCAAATCCAAATGGCTCAGGCGGTGATGCGTGCGTTCGAACGGAGTAGCCACTTGATAGTTGAGGCTGGTACCGGAACAGGCAAGACGCTCGCTTATTTAGTCCCCGCAGTTGCTTCTGCAACGTCCGGAAAAGGGCGCGTAATCATTTCGACGGGAACGAAGAACCTGCAAGAACAGTTGATGGAAAAAGACATTCCTTTCCTGCAAAGCGTGCTTCCAAAGAAATTCACTGCTACCTGCATGAAAGGTCGAAACAATTACGTCTGCCTACATCGACTCGGTCGCGCTGAAAGCTCGCCGGTACTCGAAGGTTTAAACGAAGTCGACTACTTCGAAGAAGTCTCCCGCTGGGCCGGCACTACCGAGGTCGGTGACCGGGCTGAATTGGCTACACTACCTGAACACCTCTCGTTCTGGCGCCACATCGATGCGCGCTCGGAAACTTGCCTCGGGCAGAAGTGCGAGGACTACGACGCCTGCTTCATTACTCGCATGCGTGATCGTGCGCAACAAGCTGACCTTGTCGTTGTTAATCATCATCTGTTTTTCGCGGATCTCGCTCTGCGCGGCAGCATGTACGGCAGAGTGCTTCCGGATTACACAGCTGTGATTCTGGACGAGGCACATCTGATTGAAGACGTAGCCTCAGAATATTTCGGTGCGCAAGTTTCGAATTACCAGATCGACGACTTACTACGTGATGTCAGCAATCTCGAGATTCAGGAAAGAGAAATCGATCGCGAAGTTAGTAAAACCTCGGCGCGGCTGGCACAGTTTTCCGAGAATTTCTGGTTTGGTTTTCGCACTGGACGAGGCGATGAAGGCAGGTATCCGTTGGTGCCCGGGACTTTTGCCACGAAGACTGTGTCTGGCGAGGTTGCACCAACCGCTCTCGGAGATCGCTATCTTGCGTTGGATGGTTCTCTCGCTCGTCTCGAGACCACACTCGATGCAATGAAAGAGAAGCCGCCGGACGTTGAGAACCTGGTCAAGCGAATACGACAAATCAGGTTTGATCTGCAATTCATCGTTACCGGCACTGATCGCAAGTTTGTGTATTGGCTTGAGCGCCGGGGGCGTGGCACATTCCTGCGTGCGTCGCCGATCGATGTTGCAGGTTTACTTCAGGATAAGCTGTTCGACAATGTTCCGGTCGTGGTTTTGACTTCGGCGACACTCTCAAGCGGCGGGAACTTCAATTTCATACGTGATCGACTCGGGCTGGAGAAGGCTGAAGACCTCATCGCTGAATCGACATTCGATTACGAAAGCCAGGCCCTACTTTATTTGCCCGCAAAAATGCCTGATCCACGCTCCAATGCCTGGGCAGAAGCAGCTGCCGCCGAAACGCTGCGAATTGTACATGCCACTCGGGGCCGCGCGTTTGTCCTGTCAACCAGCCTCGCTGGAATGCAGTCACTGTATGAAATGGTATCGCCCGAGCTTGAATATCCGTGCCTGATCCAGGGAAGCGCTTCAAAAGGACAGCTGTTAAGGACCTTTCGTGAGACGCCCAACGCCGTGCTGTTTGCCACGTCCAGCTTTTGGCAAGGAGTCGATGTGCGTGGCGAGCAGTTGTCTTGCGTAATCATCGATAAGTTGCCGTTCGCAGTGCCTACAGATCCGATCGTTGCAGCACGTCAACGTTACATTGAAGATGCCGGCGGCTCGAGTTTTCACGAGTACAGCATTCCGCAGGCAATCATTGCGCTAAAGCAGGGATTGGGAAGACTTATCCGGAGCACTACGGACCGAGGGATTCTGGCTGTACTTGATCCTCGCTTGCGAACGAAACCCTATGGTCGAATATTCTTAAAGAGCCTGCCTCCGTGCCACGTTACCTCAGAAATCAAAGACGTTTTGCAAATGTTCGAGGCTCAGGAAGACCTTCGCAAGACTGCGTCGGTTCAGTATCGGGGTTTTTCACGATAGGGAAGCCAGTGGTTTCTGACGTTATTATTTCGCTTTTGCCAGCCGAGTCTTTGCAGAGTAATGGTTGGACACGTAGTTTCGACTATGACAGACTAAAAATATGCCTGGACAGTTTGAAGTTATGATCGAGCGCAACTTTTCCAGTGCCCATCAATTGCGCGGGTACCGGGGCAAGTGTGAGAACTTGCACGGCCACAATTATCGAATTGAGATCTACGCTCGGGGAGCGGAACTGGACAACATTGGACTGTTAATCGATTTTGTAGAGTTGAAGGCGGCAGCAGACGAAGTAGTTCAATATCTCGATCATCAAAACATCAACGAGCTGCCGCCGTTTGATGAATTACAACCCTCTGCCGAGAACCTCGCAAAGTATATTCTCGAGCGCGTGAACTCGCGTGTTGGTGATGATCGTGTGCAGATTTTCAAGGTTCGGTGTTTCGAGACTCCGACCAGCGTTGCGACCTACCAACTTGATTAATTCACAGATTACACAGATTACATGATTAAAAGCAGAAAGCAGACTGCCTAACCT
>JBKPCC010000106.1:0-13454 GCA_046727215.1 Acidobacteriota bacterium | reverse complement strand
GTACCTGCTTTGGGCACTTGGCTACAACTTCTCAGTGGCTGTTTGGGTGGGATTCATCGCGTTGTTCGGCACTGCTGTGCAGACCGGGGTTGTGATGGTCATTTATCTCGAGGAGGCAGTTGAAAGGAAACTGCAAGAAGTCGGAGTACTAACGCGCAGGACTTTGATGGAAGCAGTGACGGAGGGTGCATTACTTCGTTTGCGCCCAAAGGTCATGACGGTTTCGACCGTTGTGGCTGGTTTGCTGCCGATTATGTGGAGCACGAGCGCGGGTTCCGAAGTAATGAAGCCGCTCGCCACACCTGTTCTTGGCGGAATGGTCTCAAGTCTCTTGCATGTGTTGATTGTAACACCAGTGATTTTCTTCTGGTTGCGAGAACGTCAGCTAAAGAAACAAGGCTTACCGGAGGCAAATGGTGAGTTCGCTAACGAAGCAGATGCGAAAGCATCAGTCGGTGAAGGTGGGTCGTGGTCGGGAAACGAGAAAGAGAGTAGTAATCATGAATAAACAATGGCGTGTTAGAGCTTTCTTAATCGCTAGTGTCTTAGCCATCGCTCAGATTTTGGCTGGCCCTTCTGTTGTGCGGGCTCAATCAAATTCGGGGGATTCCGAAACGCGATTGTCTGTAATCAAAAGTAGCCTTTCCCAGCCTTCAAACTCGTCGCTTACGAAATATTTTGATCTGCAGACAGGCATCACGGTTGAACAAGCCGTCACTTATGCGCTTGAACACAACGGCGAATTGCTGGCGGCGCGCAAAGAGATCGACGCGGCAAGCTCTCTCGTCAAGCAGGCGGCATTACGAGCTAATCCAAAAGTTGATGCCACTGTATCGAAAACAGTAACGGGAACAGACAACAATATTACTCTTAACGGCATGTTGCCGCTGGAACTGGGCGGGCGCCGCCCGGCCCGGATTAGGGTCGCCGAACGTGAGCTCGAAATGCGGCGGCAAGATGTTGCTAATCGAGAGCGAATGCTCGCTGCGGATGTACGCGCTAAGTTTGGCGAAGCTCTCGCCGCTATTCTCAAGCTCGGCTTCGATGAAGAGCTAATTGCTACAAGCCAACGCGGATACGACCTGGTCGCGGCGCGAGTTACTGAAGGAGGCACCGCTCCATTAGAACAGAACATGGTTCTGGTCGAACTCAATCGTTTGCGTTCGACACGCGAAACCGCTGAAGGCAAAGCTCAAATAGAAATGTTGGAGTTGCGCAATCTCATCGGTATGGCACCAGACGAGTCAATTCGACTGCGCGGAGACTTCAACGATCTAATCACTACGTTGTCGCCCATTGCCGAGGCGACGGCGCGAGCACTATCCGAGCGGCCAGATTTGAAACTGGCGAAAGCCGCCGAGAGTTTCGCGGAAGCTCGCATCGAGCAAGCGCGCACTGAGGGAAGGTTGGATGCAAGTTTGATCGCGGGCTATCAACGAATGGACTTCGGCTATCCATTGAATGGAATTAATGACGCTGGTCAACTAAAACCAATTCAAGGGACGTTTCACTACTTCACTGTCGGCGTCTCTCTGGATCTACCAGTCCGAAATAAGAATCAGGGAGCAATCGAGGCTGCCATAGCTGAAACTGAAGCCGCGAAACGACGGCGAGAATTCCTAGAACTTACGGTGCGGCGTGAAGTGGCCTCGGCCTATGCTCAATACAACAGCACGGCGCGCGCGGCTGAAATTTTCCGCATCGGAGTAAAGGATCAGGCCAACGCCAATCTCGATGTGGTGAGGCAAACGTACGAACTGGGTTCCAAGACGTTGATTGACTACCTTGGCGAGCAACGACGCTTCATCGACTTGCAGAACGGATACATCGATGCGTTGCTGGATACGTACAAGTCGCGAGTCGAAGTGGAGCGTGCCACAGCCTCGTCCACCGCAACCATCCAACAGGTGACACAGAGATGAATGATGCACCCGATAACATTAAGCAGACCGAGGTTACCAGCAGAAAAGACAAGAAACTGCGGACGGCAAAGACGGCGGTCGTAGCAGTCGTGGCCATAGTCGCAATCGGAGCTATTGCCTTACTTCTCTGGTTATTCGTTCCGCGTGGGAGCGGCGGACGGCCTGTACCAGCGCCTCGCAGTATTGGGCCAGAGCAAACTGCTAACCAAGCTAGTAGCAGTTCCAGCGAATCAACGCTCACAATCACCCCCGAACAAGCTCAGCGGGCGGGAATCAAGATTGAGATGGTGGGCGAGCGTGTCTCAACCGACGCTACCGGCCAACAAACGACGGGTGTGGTTCAAGCAAATGCGTATCGCGAAACTCCAGTGATGTCACTCGTCGGAGGAATTGTACGGAGCGTTGGTCCTGAGTTGGGACAAACCGTAAGAAAAGGACAAACAGTAGCCGTAGTTTTTAGTAATGAGCTGGCGGACTCACAGTCACGCTATCTGACCGCCCTGGCAGAATTGGATGAGCACCATAAACATCACGCGCGCACTGAGAAGCTCGTAGAAATTGGTGCAGCCAGCCGCGAACAATTGGAGATGGCAACCAGCAAGCTAAAGTCGGCGGAGGCGGATGTAGCAAACCTGCGACAAAAGCTTTTGCTTCTCGGTCTAAGCCCACAACGCGTAAATAACCTGCGTTCGACTTCGCAGGTCAGCTCAGATATAAGTCTGCCTGCACCTGCATCAGGAACTGTTACCAGTCGCACCGTCAACTCAGGCGAAGTCATCGAGGCCAATAAAGAACTTCTGCGCGTTACCGATTTGTCCAGCGTCTGGGTCGTGGGCCAAGTTTATGAAAAGGACTTGGGAAAAATTAGTTTAGGCAGTGGCGCGAGCATCACGAGTGACGCCTTTCCCGGCCGGGTATTCCGTGGACCGGTGTCTTACGTTGATCCGAAAGTCAATCCTCAAACACGAACGGCCCAAGCTCGGATCGAATTAGCCAACCCAGGACAGCAACTCAAGATCGGCATGTACGTGAATATAGCTTTTGCGGCTCTGGGCGGAGCGCAATCGACTGTCCCGATAGTACCAGTCGCGGCAGTGCAGAACATCGGTAATCAGCAGGTGGTTTTCGTGGCTACGAGCGATCCTAATGTGTTCGCGATGCGTCCCGTGCGCCTTGGCCCTGAGAGTAATGGTTATTATCCGGTGCTGGAAGGTTTGAGCGTCGGTGATCGGATTGTTACTGAAGGCAGCTTCATGCTGCGAGCTGAATGGTTGAAGTCACACCCAAACGGCTCGTGATGATGTTGAACTCAACAATTGCTTACAGAATCTGAGGCAAACGAAACGCGAATGTCTTCGTCAAGAAACTTCATACCTGAAACAGCAGCGATACTCTTTCTTGCAACCTCTCTTTTCCCTCTCGATCAGTATTCAAGGGCAGCGTCGAGCCAAGCTAGAGCTGCCTTGCAGTACAAAAGCCTACCGTCGCTCTCACGAAAAAGGGTACGAGCCAACCAGTTTCAACTTACGTAGAGGCGTACCGGCGCAGGTTACTTTCATTCGGAAGGTCTCTGGTACATGCGGTACGCAGATTGTGCTTGCCGACTACAATATCAAGCGCGCTTTGCCGTTGGATGAACCGGTCCTCAGGGAATTCACGCCGAAGAAAACCGGAACATTTGCCTTTACTTGCGGAATGGGAATGCTGTGCGGATCTCTCATCGCCCGATAGCCTTCGTCCAATAAAGTCATGTGCGTCATCCGATCCTTGAAAACAACTGGATTGACGCCCGTCCGCTCCAAACCATGTACAAGCCAGAAGAAGGCCGCGCAGAAGAAAGCCAAAAGATAAAGCGGAAGGAAATATTTCAGTGGCATTCGTCGTCACAGCAGGTTTCACCGCGTAGCCCCTCGATGCCTTCCTTGACGATGATAGGTACCATGATCAGAGCCGCGACAGGATCAGCCCACCACCAGCCAAGAAGCGCATTCAACAAAAGACCTCCAACCAGGATGGCCGAAAGATAGGTACAAAGCTGAGTCTGTTTTGAGTCAGCCATCAGGGCAGCGCTGTTTATTCCGCGGGCTACCTTTCTCTTGGCGCGAACGAGTAATGGCATGACAATTAGAGATGCGATCGCCAGGACAATACCGGGTATGCTCTCGCGAGGATGTTCGCGCCATATCAGCGATTTTATTGAGTCGTAACTGACATACGCCGCCAGCAGCAAAAAACACACACCGACAATCCGGAGAGTTATTGCTTCAACACGTTCTCGTCTTGATTCATCTGCATCGGAATGTAGACGCCAGACCAGAGCGGCACCAGAAGTGACTTCAATCAGGCTGTCAAAGCCAAAACCAACCAGCGCAATGCTTCCGGCCATGAGACCAGCGACGACTGCTATAAGTCCTTCGAGGCTGTTATAGGTAATAGTGAAGTATTCGAGCATTCGACCGCGTCTGACTAAGCTCGCTCGATCTCCTGCTGCAATTTGGACAATGTGTGTGTTCATTACTCAACCCCTGGGCCAATACATAATTACAAGGACGCCAAGTAGCGCGTAAGACTTCCGATCAGGTCGAATCTGTCCGGCGTTATTCGATCTATTTGCCAACCCCACAGTAACGACAGACCGATGAAGATTCCACCATAAAGCCACGTACACTCTGCCAAAGTGAGCAGGTTGCAACGTGGGAACGATTCCATAGAGAACAAGCGCAACCGCTCCAAGGACAGCAAAGCCGTAAGCTCTTGCCTTCACGCCGCCAAAGCCACACGAGATAGCCGCCTCCAATTTCGCAGAATCCGGCGACGACAAAGTAGAAAAGGGATTTGGTTATTTCCATCGTTTTACGTCAGTCGTGCTGGGCCATACTTGCAATCTAGTGGGCATGTCGATGATGGATGTCTGGATAGTGGTGATGTCTGTGCACCAACCGCTCATGGCGATGTGGATGGCTGTGCGGCTCGCCCAAAGGCGCTCCCTCATCATGCTCGTGCTGATGGTGTTCGTCGTGAACGTGTCGATGATCGTGCTCAATCGCTTCGTGCTCATGCTTGTGCTCGTGTCGCTCAGTCAGGTGTAACCAGACGCCGACTCCCATCAACGCGGCAGCGATCACAAATTGATAAGTTAGACTATCGCGCAAGATCAAAAGAGAGATTAGTGCACCGACAAAAGGGGCCAGTGAAAAATACGCGCCTGTTCTCGCTGTGCCGATGTGTCGAAGCGCTAGAACGAACAGGGTGAGACTCACGCCATAGCCAAAGAAACCTACTAAAGCGGTCAATGTCACTGTGAGGAAAGCTGGCATAGACGCACCAGCAACCAGGGCGATCGTCAGATTAACTGAGCCAGCGACGAGTCCCTTTGCAGCGGCGATTTGGACCGGGTCTCCGGCTGAGACTTTTCTGGTTAGGTTGTTGTCAATTGCCCATGCGAGGCATGCCGCGCTAATCGCGAGAGTGCCCCAGAGCGCGCCCATCTCTAAATGGCCTGCCCACGAAAGAAACAGGCCACCGCACGTGATCGCGGCCATCCCCCAAGCGATGCGGCGGTCGAAGTTCTCCTTGAATACAAACCAGGCAAGGAGCGCAGTGAAGACGCCTTCCAGGTTCAGGAGTAACGAGGCTGAAGACGCGTGCGTGACAGCCAGACCAACCAGCAGCAAGACAGGGCCGATGATGCCCCCGGCAACGATTGCTCCCGCCAACCATGGAAGGTCAGAACCTTTTAACTTCGCTTCGCCCGAACTCCTTTTCGACCGCGAACGAAGTCCCGACCAGATGGCGAGACCAATCCCCGAACTTAGATAGAGCAGTCCGGCAAGCAATACAGGCTCGGTCTTGCCCAGTAAGATCTTGGCAAACGGTGTACTTGCGCCGAAGAGCACCGCTGCCAGCAAAGCGAACGAGATTCCCGTTAGAGACGTCGCTCTGCGCATTTCAGTGTTCATGGTCTTTTGAGCCGGCACCACGCGCCACCTTCATTATGCAGTACATATCATTCGGATCGCAGCCTTCAACCTCAACCTGGATGCTGCTATGACTAATTCCGGAATCATGGGTTAACCGTTCAGCGACGGCGCGACGCACGTTCCCACCGCTTGCGCACGCTCTGTTCTTCGACGCTGATGTGGCAGCTGCAACAGACCATATTCGTCCCAAGGCTGGCGCGTCTAGCCACGCAAAGGCACGTTACAACGCGAGCAAAAAACAGAACATGACCTTTAAGGTTGGTACAAATGGGAAGGAATGGCGTCGGGTGAAGGATGGCCAACTTGAATTGAGAGTCTTGCCGATTTATGTCCTCGCAATATCAAAGAGGCCAATCCGGGAATGTTTTCGCGTGTGAAAATGTGTAGACCGTTGAACTGAAGATCGATCGACAACTTGTTGCGCCACTCTTCGAATTGCGCTCGGGCCTCTGTGCCATCAGCTTCGAGAGATGAGATATACACGAGATCGCTTCTCGTCAGTGCGCGGCGAGCTGATGGTTTTACTTTGCCACCCTCGGAACGAGCGCACATCACGGCTAAATCTGGCTTTACATAATCAAGAAAACTATTCCCCTCAATTATGACGCCATCACTCTTTACCCGCGCCAGAGCTTCATTGATGCCGCTTTCTACCTGATCATCTTTGACGATAACCCAGTGCACATTGGCAGCGCCGGCATCCCAAAAACGTCCGGTATCTTTGCCAACTTGATAATTTGCTTCACGTCCAGAACGAACTACTGGTTCGTCGCGAAGCAGGTCGCTGACGCAACAACCCGCTGGATCTCTCCCGCACGAACGATAATGGCCGCGTGTGAGTTTGATCGCTTCCCAGCCAGGCAGGGCGCGCAGCAGCACACATACCAACGTGGTCTTGCCTACGTTGGAAGAAAAGCCGCTCACGGCCACAACTCTAGGTCGATGAATTGTCATTTGGAAGTGATGTTTGCTTTAAGGAGCCATACCTTGATCCATCCAACTCTTGAATCTGGCTACCTGATCTTTCGGCCACGCACCATCACAGGGCATGCTGCCATTTTCTAACCTTGAGTAGATATCTGCCGCCTTTGCCTTAACGTCTTCATAAGACGAAAGATCGAGCCCCATACCCTTCATGCTCTCAACATCGGGCGTGTCGCGAAATAGCGGTCGAATGTGGCGAGCAAAGCTTAGTGCCATTTTCAGATTCTCCAGCGGCATAGAAACCGCAATTAATAACCATGAATCGATCGCCGGCGTCTTCCACCTAAAAAGTAAAGATCGCCGCAAATTCTGATCGAATGTTATGAGTAGTGAAGCTCGGTATTCCGCGAAACAGAGGTAACAACCCCGCACGATTATCGGCGCGCGTGCGGTAATATCCTTGCTCGTAAGCAAAGGTCACCCACTGGTTCCATTTATATTGAACGTTGCCTAAGAAAAGATCGCTGCGATCGCCGCGTGCGCCGAAGCGACGCGCATCTCGGGCCAACGCCTGATCGTCTCCGTAATAAAGATAAGCAGTCCATCCGGCATTGCGTCCTTTTGGATCTGCGTTAAAGATGCGCGATAGGGGAAAGCCAAGCTGAATGAATCCGCCCTGTCCGCGCACGGGCCTTTGTGGTGCAACTACCGGAACATCGTTAAGCAGACCGAACACGACGGTTGAGGCACCGTCGATCGAAGTCGCCGTAGCTGTTCCAGTCAACCCAGCTGTGTCGTTGAAATTCGAAAGTAGTTGCCCGGCGAGAAAGAACCGCAGGTCGGAGCCGTTGTAGTACTTGCCAACGACGGTAACGAAGTGCGTCGGCAGTTGGGTTTCGACTGAAAAGCCGTTGCTGCTGCTACTGACTTCGGCGCCGCTGGGAAAGGCAGCTCTAAATGCTGCCGGTACATTCGCGGCCGTTACGATTGCTCTACGTCGCGCATGTTCAAAACTAACGATGAACTGTGCCGGTGGTACGTTCGCAGCCTTGTCCAGTTGCCATTGAAACACTCCGCGCCCTTGGACTCCGGGTTGTTGCGAGTCCACTCCCTGCCTCTCCCCAAACGCCAATTGGTTTGCCACGTCCGTTGGCAGATCGCCGAATGCCGGTAGCACGATCGCGATTTCAGGTCCAAATCTAAAGTCTCGTGACCCACCGAACTTATGATTGAAACCGAAACGCGCTTGCGGAATGCGCGTGTACGGGGCGCCATAACCAACCCCACCGAAGTTCGTGTTCTCGATCGTGTTTGGCATGGTCGACGAGACAAATGGCGACCAGTCCTGTCCGAACAGAGCGAACGCGCTGTTGTTGTCGTTGAATCGACGATCAATTCTCACCCAGGCCAAGCGGATTGAAGGTTGGCTCGAACGGATCGAAGTGATATTGCGATTATTAACGCGCGCGAAATCGCCTTCGAAGTCGAATTCAATCTTACCGGTGAGCGTCATCTTTGGTGCGGGATCGATCCACTCGAAGTTTGCTCCGAGCCGCAGACCGCGTGCACGAATATGAAATTCCGGCGAATTGTTTGGACCCGTATCGGCGGCGAGCAACGGCAGCGGAAAATCGTTTCCCTGCGGCGAAGACGAATCATGAATAATGCTGGTCTTGAAGATGCCATAGAGTTTTAGTCGCGCTGCGGTCCCAAGCTTGATATCCGGGATCACACCTTCGCGTTTTGGCGTGTCGATGCCGAGCAGTCGAACCGGCGCGACTGCGGCGATAACACTTGGCGGGGACGGTTGTGGCGCTGGTGCTGCATTCGGCGCGCTCACTCTGTAATCAGCATTCATCGTCTTGAGAGCGAGATTTTCAGCCGGCGCAACCGTGCGCACCGCTTCGAATTCGCTGGCTGAAATCACTCCCTTGTCGCGTAAGAGCGCCGCCAGCCGATCGCGTTGCTCAGCGGGCGATGCGTTATTGGTAATCAAACGCGCCTCTTCTGCACTCAAGACGCCTTTCTTGACCAACACCTGCACCAGCGGGTCAGGAGCCGGTTCTGACTGAGCGAGCGCAATTGGAAAAGTAACGAGTCCGACAATTAAGATCAGGACGAGTCTTAAACAGGAAGTCATGGCAAAGATTCCTTTCTCCAGAAATGCAAGAACCGAGCACACCCGGAGCTGCTAAACCGCTTTGCTGTCATATATTCGTACTACGGATTTACGGCACTCGGTCGTCGGCCACGCTGTCTCGCGCATCCAGGTTGCGTTCCCAATTCTCTAATCTTCGCTCGCGCTCTGCCCGGCGACGTTTTTCACGTTCGTACGCTTCACGCGGATCATGTCCTGTCACTGCTCGATACCAGGCGGGATGATGTGTCCAAGCCCATTTCTCAGTCACAGTGCCATCGATCATCGAGCGAAATGTTCCCGGCTGGTGCGCGGTGCCTTCGTAGACGTGGATAATGAATCCGGCCAGCATCAAGAGAGCAGCCAGATCGTGAACAACGTAACTGACCACAACCACCCAGCGCCCGACCACATTGTCGAACCACATCAATAAGCCCGTGATCAGGAACAACACACCACTTAACGCGATGGCCCAGAAGTAAAGCTTTTGGCCGCCGTTAAAGAATCCGACTTCTTCCGGTTCCAACTTGTCCTCATTGGTAGCGTACTGCTTAAGACGTTTAAGCCAACGGCGGTCGGCCGCAGTCCAAGCCATCGGTGCGAACCAATTGATGAACTGGAACAGAAAGAAAACTTCGAAGACCAGACCGAACCAGGGATGAAGCGCCCGCGTGCGCGCACCGCCACCAAAGAGCGGCGCAATCGAGCGGAACAGCCACGGTGAATAGATCGCGAATCCGGTTAGAAGCGAAAGAATGAAAAAAATCGCCACTGACCAGTGCAGGAAACGCGTGTAAACGGGATGGCGCAACAGCTCGCCTCGATGAATGCGCGTCGTGCCTAGCCGCGCGAATTCGCCGCGTGCCTTCTCGTCGAAACGTTTTGCGGGCGCGCTCATGGGGTCTCCTTTCTGCCGGCTTCGATCTCATCACGCGGGCCGGTTTCAATTGTCGGCGGTTCGGGTTGCGGTAATTTTGGTCCCACGGAAACGCGGTGAAAGAAAACCGCCAAGAGCCCTAGCCCGGCCATGAGCAAGCCCGCCGGTTTCGCTACCCATTTCCAATAGGTGTAACTCGGCGGTATAACCGGGTTCGCGGGTAAGCCGTAACGCTCCGGGCTCTTGATATCATGCAGAACGTAGATGACATGCGTTCCTTTGATGGAAGCAGGATCGTACACACCAGCGTTCACAAAGCCTGATTGTTCACGCAATTGTTTCGCGCGCAATCCGGCGATCTGCACCATGTCGGATTTCGTGCCGAAGTGCAGGCAGCCTGTCGGGCAAGCTTTAATGCAGGCCGGCTCAAGTCCCTGACCCACGCGGTCGGAACAAAGTGTGCACTTGTAAACTTTCTTGGTCTTTTCGTTGAACTTTGGAATGTCGAAAGGACAGCCGGAGATGCAATAGCCACAGCCGATGCAGTTGTCCTGCTGAAAATCGACGATGCCGTTCTCATACTTGATGATTGCGCCGTCCGCAGGACAAGCACGCAGGCAGCCGGGATCTTCGCAATGCATGCACTGATCCTTGCGCATCAGCCACATCAGGTTGCCGTCGTGCTGATCTTCCGCAAACTTGATCAGGTTCCAGTAGTTCCACTCAGTCGAAGGCATTGTCTGGTACGTGTCATCGAAGGTGGTCTCGCGAAACGGGTGATCGTTCCATTCGACGCAGGCCACTTCGCAGGCTTTACAACCGATGCAGGTGCTCACGTCGATGTACTTGCAGACCTCTTCTTCACGGCGCGTGCCCTGTCCTGGAATAGGCCCAGGATGGGCCGAGATTTCCTGAATCTGAAATGTTCGTGGATTAGTCATCTCATGCCCTCCTTTCTATGCCTTCTCGATTTTCACCAGGAAACCTTTGAACTCCGGCGTATAGGCGTTTGGATCGGTCGCTGCCGGCGAAAGCAGGTTGGCCGGAGTCAGCGCCGTCTTACCCTCGTCCTCGGCAATGCCGCGATAACCCCAATGGATTGGGATACCAATCTGGTAAGTTTTCTTGCCGTCAATCATCATCGGCTTGATTCGTTTAGTGACCATGGCCTTCGCGACGTAAACTCCGCGCGCGCTCGTGACCTTCACCTTCTCGCCGCCGCGAATGCCCATTTCATCCGCGAGTTGGGCCGGGACTTCAACAAACGGTTCCGGCACCAACTGCACATTCATCGGGTTGTTCTTGGTCCAATAGTGGTAGTGTTCCGTCAGTCGATACGTCGTGCAGACGACATTGAAGCCTTCGGCGGGCGTGCCCAGCTTATCCAAATCGGACTTGAACTTCCTGGCTACGGGATTGTTCGATTGATTCGGATGCAGTGGATTTGCAATAGGGCTCTCAACCGGCTCGTAGTGCTCTGGGAATGGCCCATCAGCGAACGCGGCCAGCGGACCGAAAATGCGGCCCACACCTTCCGGATTCATAATGAACGGCCCCATATGATCGGAAGGTTTTGAATCCGCTTTGAAATCCGGCACGTCGTTGCCGACCCATTTTTGTTGGGCTTCATTCCACCAGACCTGTCGTCGCTCTGAATCCCATGGCTTGCCGGAGGGATCGCAAGAGGCACGGTTGTACATCACGCGACGATTGGCGGGCCAGGACCAAGCCCAGTTCTGATAGATTCCGAGACCAGACGGATCTTCAGTGCCGCGTCGCTGCATTTGGGCGCCTGCTTCAGTCCACGAACCCGAATAGAGCCAGTTGCCGCAGGCGGTCGTGCCGTCATCCTTCAACCAGGCAAATCCGGGCAGTTGTTGTCCTGCCTTGATCGTCACGCCGGGCTGAGTCGGATCGGTCAGATCAGCTAGAGCTTTCCCGTTTATTTCTTTCGCCACTTCGGACAGCGAAGGATTCTGTGGAGTTGTATAAGCCCAGGTCAGATTCAAAATGGGATCAGGAAACTTGCCGCCTTCCTTCTGGTACAGCTCGCGGACCTGCAAAAAGATGCGGGCGAGTATTTCCTGATCGACCTTCGCATCACCGGGTGGCGGCACGGCCACATACTTCCATTGCAGCCAGCGCGCTGAGTTAACGAACGTGCCGTCCTTTTCCGCAAAGCCCGCACCCGGCAGACGATAGACGGTGGTATTGATTTTCTTCATTTCGTCTTTCGTGATAATCGGTGCGCGCCAGAATTCCGCCGTCTCTTCGGGATAGAGATCGCAGACGACCAGAAAATCGGCTTTCTTGAGCGCCTCGATGTTCTTGCGCGAGTTTGGTCCGATGGCCACGCCATTCATGCCGAAGGCAAACAGACCTTTTACTTTGCCCGCGTACATCTCGTCCCACATTTCGGTCCAGGCAAACTTGCGATCGATCTTCGGCAAGTTGTGATAGTTGAAATCGTTTTCTTTCTTTGCTGAATCGCCGTAAAGCGATTTCAGAAAGGACACCATGAACTTCGGCGTGTTGGACCAGTAGTTGTACGAGTCCCATTCAGCCGGTTTCGAAGCAGTTGGCGTAGTGCGTTTCAGATACGTCGCAAGATCTGTATCGGTCGGCAGCCCTGGCTTCAAATAGCCGGGAAAAATATCAAACACTCCTCCCATGTCGGTGGCGCCTTGAATGTTCGAATGCCCGCGCAAAGCATTAACGCCGCCGCCCGCTCGCCCAACGTTTCCTAAGATCAATTGCAGGATTGCCGCTGTGCGAATTATTTGCGTCCCAAAGGTGTGCTGCGTCCAGCCAACCGCATAAATGATCGTACCGGCTTTCTTCATGTTCCCGTCTTTACGTATGGACGTGAACAGATCGGCGGCTTTGAGAAATTCATCCTTTGGAATACCGGTGATGCGCTCAACCATCTCGGGCGTGTAACGCGAGTACTGCTGCTTAAGCAATTGAAAGACTGAGCGCGGATGTTGCAGGGAAAGATCGTAAGCGACGTTCGGCGGCAACATCGGCGGTGGCTTCTGTCCGCCTTGCCCCGAGGCACCCGGTCCGCCGGCGGCTTGATGACCACCAGCTTCACCACTCTTTTCCGAATTCTTTCCTGCGCCCGTTGCTGATGAAGAGGATTGTGTGTTGGCTGCGGCGGACTGTGAATTTGGTTTGGACGCCGCCACCGCGACTGCGTTTGCTCCTTCAACCTTTCCACCTTCCTCATAGTTCCAGGTTGATTTGTCGTAAGTTGCGCCTGCCGCATCGAAACCTGAGAACAATCCATCTTCGGGGAGTTTGAATCCGTCTTTAACGATGAAGGCGGCGTTGGTGTAGTTGATCAGATAATCTTTCGCGATTCGATCATTCTGGATCGCGTAGTTGATCAAGCCGCCCAGAAAAGCGATGTCAGTGCCCGCGCGAATTTGAAGAAAGAGATCGGCTTGCGTGGCGGTGCGGGTGAAGCGCGGATCGACCACGATCATTTTGGCGTTGCGATGCAGCTTGGCTTCCACCGGCCACTTGAAACCACACGGGTGGTTCTCGGCCGGGTTGCCACCCATAATCAACATCATGTCGGTGTTCTTGATGTCGATCCAGCCGTTGGTCAT